>JBIIOM010000008.1:0-33313 GCA_044336925.1 Pirellulales bacterium | reverse complement strand
GAGCGGGCGCTCGCGCTGAAACTCTTGCGGTTTGCCGAGGCGCTCGAAGACGTGGAGGCCGACTATCGGCCGAACGTGCTCACGGCCTATCTCTACGACGTCGCGGGGGCCTACTCGACGTTCTATGACGCGCTCCCCGTGCTCAAGGCGACGGGCCCGGAGCGGGCCTCGCGGCTCGCCCTCTGCGACCTCACCGGCCGTGTGCTTCGCAAGGGGCTCGAACTCCTCGGCATCCGGGTGCCGGAGCGGATGTAGCGGAAGGCTCCAATCCGGTACGGCGAGGCGTTTGGCTCGACTTGCGCAAGCCGGCGTCGGGCGACCCGTGCCCCGCCGAGAAGCCACGGAAGCCCGCAGCGCAAGCAAGTTCCATGCGCCATCCACCCCCACCGACGGCGCTTCCACCCGCCCCGCGAGAAACGTCCCAACTCTCCTCGCTCGCGCTTCGGGCTTCCGTGGCGGTCGGCAGCGAACGTCCGCCGTCAACTTGCGCAAGCCGGCGTCGGGCGGGACGAGTTGTCGTAAATGCCTATGATGCGGGGAGAGAAATCTCCCCCAGCAGCGACCACACCGAGTCGTTTCCGCCGGCATGCGGCAATACCTTCTTCTCGTGCCCACAGAACTGGAGCGCGGCCTCATCGCGCCTGTGGTGGCAGCTGCATGTGGCTCCTCGATCCGAAGTGAACTCTGCGGCTTCGGCCCCGTGGTGGCGGCCGCTCGCGCTGCACAGCTGATTGCCGAGCACCGGCCGGACTGTGTTTTGCTCGTCGGCATTGCCGGCCGATTTTCACACCGGCTCGCGATCGGCGAGGCCTATGCGTTCGAGCGGGTCGCGTGCCACGGCATCGGCGCGGGCTCGGGCGATGCGTTCGTGCCGGCGGAGTCGATGGGCTGGCCGCAATGGCCCGGCGACGGATCCGATTCCGCGACTCGAATTGGTGATGTGATTGGCTGCACGAGCGGGATGCTTCCCGCCACCGCGCGGGCCGGCCTCTTGCTCTCCGCCTGCGCCGCATCGGCGGATGAGGCCGACGTGCGATCGCGACTGCGGCTGCATCCCGATGCGGCGGCCGAAGACATGGAGGGCTTCGCAGTCGCCGCGGCCTGCCGGCTTGCGGGCGTGCCGCTCGATATCGTTCGCGGCATCTCCAACACGGCCGGCGACCGCGACACTTCCGGCTGGCAGATTGAAGCCGCCTGCCGCGCGGCCGCTGACCTAGCCGCGATGCTCCTTGGAGAGCGGGCATGACGCACGCCATCCGCCTGGGCATCTCCACCTGCCCCAACGACACGTTCGCCTTCCACGGCCTGCTCACGCGGGCGGTAGATTGGCGGGGGCTCGACTTCCAGGTCGAGCTGCTCGACGTGGAAACGCTCAACGAGCGGCTGCTCGCCGGCAGCTTCGACGTCTGCAAGGCGAGCTTTCATGCCGCCCTCCTGGCCGCCGACGACGTGGTCGTGCTGCCGAGCGGCTCGGCCCTCGGCTTCGGCGTCGGCCCGCTCCTACTCGCGGCCGAGCCGGGTGCGCGGCCGACCCACTCCGGCCAGCTCACGCTCTGCCCCGGCCGGCATACCACGGCGGCCCTCCTCTTCGACCTCTTTCATCCGCAGACCACCCGCGTCGAGCAGGTCGTCTTCTCCGAGATCATGCCCCGGCTCACGGCCCGCACGGCCGATTTCGGCGTCTGCATCCACGAGGGGCGGTTCACGTGGCAGTCGCACGGCCTCGCGCTCGTCGAAGACCTCGGCACTCGGTGGGAGACGGCGACCGGCTGTCCGCTGCCGCTCGGCGGGATCGTCGCCAGCCGACGGCTTCCCGCCGCGACGATCGCCGCGGTGCAGGGGGTGATCCACGATTCGCTGATGCTTGCGCTTCGTGATCGCGAAGCGGCCCTGCCGACGATGCGGGCCCACGCGCAGGAGTTCGACGACCGCGTGCTCATGCAGCACGTCGATCTCTACGTCAACGATTGGACGCTCGACCTCGGCCCGACGGGGGGCAAGGCCCTCGACGAACTTTCGGCCCGCGCGGCGTCGCTCGGCCTGGCAGGCGGCCGGCTCGAGGTGTTTGCCGGCTGAGCGCGGCCCACGAGCGTGCCGGCGACGCCCCCCCGCTCGAAACCCGGTTTTTGCGGAAAAGTTTCCGCACCCGTTACCGAACGGCTCGGGCGGTCATTTACTCTATAAGGGTGTATGCGCGCCCGGTCCGCCAGCCCCCACTCCGCACCATGCGATCCATCCTGAACCCCGCGGTGGCAGTCCTTTTCGGCCTCGCCATCACGGCCGAGCCCGGGCGGGCGTTTGCGAACGACCTGCTCTGGGACGGCCTCTTCGCCGATGGCACCCGCGCTACGGGCGTGCCGATCGCCGGCTGGAACGCGCCGGCGTCGCAGCCGCAGTTGGGTGGCAAGCCGATGTTCGACGCCGCCAATCCGGTGCGGTGGGTCGTGCGGCAGACACCCCCCGCGGCGGCCACATCGCCGCAGCCCTTCGTCGAACTCGCCTGCGGCGATCGACTGCCGGGCGTCGTCGAACAGCACGTGAGCGGCGTCGACGACTGGCGTCGGGCAACCCCACCGCACCTGCTCGTGCGGCCGCTCGCGTCGGTCGATCTCCCCGGCCGCCCGCCGCGGTCGCACGTGCGGGTGGCGAGCGAGCAGGTAAGGCGGATCGTGCTCGCGCCCCGCACCGGCGGAGCGATCCCTCCCGCCACGATCCTCACGCGCGACATTCGCGAGATCGCGTTTCGCTCGCTGCGGTTCAGCGGCCGCGGCGTGATCGCGCTCACGGCCGACGGCCCGCAGAAACTCTCGTTCGACGAGATCGCCGAGATCCGCATGCCCGATCGCGACCCCTGGGATTGCTATGCCCGCATGGTCGCGTGGCTGGCGCCGCAGGCCGCCGACACCGCGGCCAATGGATTGCCGATCCGGCTCATGCGGCTGGAGACCGACGAGGGCCTCGTCGCCACCGCCGCCACCGATCCACTCCGTGGCAGCGGCGACGCGAAGAATCCCCGGTCGTGGCACGTGCTCGCGCAGCCGGCCTGGAGCCTCGATCCCTTGTGGCTGCCGCATGCCGCGGTCTGGCGGCGGATCGTGTTCGCGGCCCACGAGCCGCCGCTCTCGCTCATGGAGCCTGCGGCCGTAGCCCGCACGGCAACGTTCGGCGGCAGCTGGACATGGCGGGCCGATCGCAACGTGCAGGGCCATCCGCTCGTCGCCGGTGGGCTCCCCTTTGGCCAGGGCTTCGGCACGCAGGCCCGAAGCGAGATGACGTTTCCACTGCCGGCCTATGCGACCGGATTCCGCACGCTCGCGGCGCTCGATCAGGCGGCGGGCCCGGGTGGCTGCGTCCGGCTGGCCGTGCACGCGGGCGACGCAACAAGCAAGCCGCTCTGGCAGAGCGAACTCGTCGTCGGCTCCCGTGAGCCGGTCGATACGGGGCTGCTCGCGGTGGGCGGTGCCGCCGCCGGCGCGGAGAAGCCGAGCCTGCTCGTGCTCGTGGCCGATGCCGCGCATGAGGGCCGCCCCGAAACCGCCGACCCCTACGACATCCGCGACATCGTCGACTGGCTCGATCCGGTCGTGTCGCTCGATCAGGCGGGCCTTGCGACGGCCGTTCGTGAACGCCTCGCCGGCACGATCGCCGCCTGGCGCGACTGGGAGATCGAGGGCAGCCCCGCGATCCGCACGCTCGTCGATCCGCTCGCGCCGGCCGAATTCCCCGCGGTCCTGCGGCAGTCGCTCGCCGCGGGCCGAGAGACGGTGCTTTCGCGCCGGCTGGAGGTGGCCTCGGGGATGGAATACCTCGTCGTCGGCGTGAGCCGAACCGCGGCGAGCGTTAGCACGTGTGAAATCCACGTCGATGGCCAGTTGCGGGCCACGGCCGACGTGCCCGAACGCAAGCCGGGTGCGGCGGTGCTGCCCTTCGCGTTTCCGCTGGCGTCGTTCGCGGGCCGAGGGATCGATCTGAAGATCATCCACCGCGCGGCCGACGACAAAGGCTTTGTCGAGTGGGCGGCCGTCGGCCCGGCCGGCGAGCTTGGCACGCGGTGGCGGGTGGTCGAGCCCGCGACGCTCGCCGCCGAATCGAAGGCGACGTTCCGCAAGCTCGACGACGGCTCGGTGCTCGTCGGCGGAGTGTCGGCCGACAAGGATGTGCATACGCTCGAGATCGACACTGATCTCGAGGGCATCACGGGCCTGCGGCTCGAGGCGCTCCGCGACGACTCGCTCCCCGCCGGCGGCCCGGGCCGCTCTGGCAACGGCACCTTCGTGCTGCAGGCGTTCGAGAGCGAGGCGATCTCCCGCTCAAACCCCGAACGCAAGAAGCCGCTGAAGTTCGCGACGGCCACGGCGTCGTTCGCCCAGGGGGGCTCTACGGCCGACAAGATGATCGACGGCAACCCCGGCACGGGCTGGGCGATCCAGGGCCTGCCGAAGGACGCCGCCGCCGCCGCGATCCTCGCGCTGGCCGAACCGGCCGGCTTCGACGGGGGCACGCGGATCAGGATCGTGATGCGGTATGGCCAGGGCGGCCAGCATGTGCTCGGCCGGTTTCGGCTTGCGGTCACGACCGACCCGGCGCCGCAGTTCGGCATCCCGGCCACGATCCTCGCCGACGCGACTGCGGCGCCGAAAAAATAATCGAGGAACCGCCCGCCGTGCCCTCCCACCCCGAACCTGCGACGCAGCCGCCCGCGGCGGACGAGGCTGCGCTCCTGGCGGCCGCGCAGCGGGGGGATCATGCCGCCTTCGCGACGCTCATCGAGCGGCACGCCCGGCTCGTGCACGGCTACCTGCGGGCCCGGCTCACGCGGTCGGCAGACGTCGAGGATCTCGGCCAGGAGGTTTTTCTGCGGGTCTACACGGCGAAGGCCGCGCCCCGCAGCGACATGCCCCTGCGGGTGCGGCCGTGGCTGCTGGGCATCGCGCGGAACGTGCTCCGCGAGCATGTGCGGGCCTCGCGGCGGCGCCGCGAAACGGCCTGGACCGCGCTCTGCCTCGATATCGAAGACCTTTCCGGCGGCGACGGCGAGAACGACGGTGGTGATTACGACGACGTCCTCGGCAAGCTCCCCGCCTGCCTCGGCGGGCTCGGCCCCAGCGCCCGCCAGGCGCTCGATCTCTACTACCACGACGACCTGCGGATGCAGGAGATCGCGACGCGTTTCAAGCGGAGCGAGGGGGCGGTGAAGCTGCTCGTGCACCGGGCGCGGCAGGCGGTGAGGCGGTGTCTCGAAAGCGGGGCCGTGGTGGCGGCCGACGGCGGGGAGGAGAGCTGACATGACCGGCGATGAACTCCGCACGCTCATCCAGGAGAAGGCCCCGGCCGACCTTACGCCCGAGGAGTGCAGGCTCCTTCGCGAGGCCGTGCGCACGTCGCCCGAACTCCTGCGGGAGATCGCCGACCGGATTCGGATCGAGGAATACCTCGCCCATGCGCTCGGCCGGCCGCAGGTGTCGGTGGAGCAGGTGCTCGCGCGGGTGGCCGCCAGGCGGGCCCGCGCGATCGGCGTCCGCACGAAGTATGGCATCGTCGTCTGCGCGGTGGTGGCCGGGCTGCTCTCCGGCCTGTTCCTGCTCGGCCGCGGCCGCGACTGGCGGTTCGGCGCGGTGGCCCAGAAGCCGGCGGCCACGGAAGAACCGGCGAGCGAGGTGGTGGCGCCGCCCGCCGAACCGGCGCCGGAGCAAACCGTTGCAACGCCGGCCGCACCGTCAGCCGTCGTCGAAGCGCCCCCCGTGCCGCCGACAACGGAGCCGACCCCCGCGCCGGCCGCGGCCGTGCCGCCGCTGGCTCTGAATCTGCCCGTCGTGGGCCTGTTTGAAAAACTGCCCGCGGAGTCGGCCACACCCGACGACAAGTCGCTCGCCCGCTGGCTCGTGGGTGTCGAAGGCGTGCCGCTGAAGCTTTTATCGCAGCCGATCGAAGGAAAGCCCTGCGGACGATTCGAAGGGCTCGCGCGGCTGCAGGGCGGGCTTCCTGAAGGGGCGGCCGTGCGGCTCGCCGCGCCCGACTACGCCACCCTGCGGTTCCACATGTGGAGCGGCACGAAGGGAATCACGCTCGATTCGCACGGCCCGACGGGGCCGTGGACCGCATACGCCACGTCTCGCGCCGACGGCAAGCCGCTTCCCACAGGCTACGTGACGGTCGCGCGGGACGACGGCCGGATGGCGCGGACGAACCCTGCGGGCACGGTCGGCATCGAACTGCGCTACGAAGACGGCCTCGTCGTGCTCGCCCGCGGCGACGTGCGGATCATGGAGGCGCCGCTCGCCGCCCCGCCGACCGAGGTCTTCCTGGAAGGCGCGGCGACGGTTCGCGAAATCGCGGCCGTGCAGGCCCTGCCGCTGCCGGAGTTGCACGAGCCCGAGGAGCGGCCCGCAGCCGATCTGCTCGCGACCGCGACGGACGCATGGGTCCGCGGCGGCGACGGCACGGCGGGCTTCATGGTCCACGACGACCACACGGCGACGCTCTCGGCCGTCGATAACAAGCAGCCGGCCTGGGCGCTCCTGCCGCTCGCCGATCCGGGCCTGCGGGAAATCGTTTTGCGGCTCGAGGGCATCGTGCCTGGCGCCGGTCTCGCCATCGGCGACGGCAAGGACGCCCCGCAGTCGGTGCTGATGTTCGTGGCCAACAAAAACGTTCCCGGTGTCGTGCAGCTCGCCCGCACGAGGCCGGGCGACAACACGCTCGAGTCGAACGAGCAACTCGCGGCGCGGTCGTTCACGTTCGTCGGCGGCACGGCCTGGCTGCGGCTGCGGCAGTGCGGCGGCGTGCAGCGGATCGACGTGAGCCCCGACGGCAACCGCTGGGTGCTGGCCGCCGAGCCGCAGCCGGTCTTCGGATCCGTAGGCCTCTATGTGGTCGCCCACCCGTCGGGCCGCTCGCTCACGCTGACGAAACTTTCCGAGTCACGGGTCTCGGCGATCGAGTCGCTTGCCGCCGACGCTCTCCGTGAGACGGCCGTCGACCTGCCGCCGCAGGGGCCGCTCGCCACGTGGCTCGCCGCCGCCGACGCGGCGAAGCCC
The DNA here is from genome assembly GCA_044336925.1 of Pirellulales bacterium. Lineage (GTDB taxonomy): Bacteria > Planctomycetota > Planctomycetia > Pirellulales > UBA1268 > RGVT01. The sequence goes on along the minus strand of JBIIOM010000008.1, from coordinate 26,276 downwards.
CCGGCCGCCGACACGGGAGCGTGGCGGCGAGCCTGCGCGGTCGTCGCGCTCGCCCGCACGGCGCCGAAGGATCTCGCCCTCGACCTGCTCGGCTTCCTCTGGCAGGAGAGCCTCCGGATGGAGATGCCGACCGCCGCGCGGCAGGCGCTCCTCGACGAGATCGTGTCGGTCGCGCCGGTCGTGAACGACCCCGCGGCTGCCGGCCGAATCACGGCGCTCTTCGACCAGTGGGGAGCCATGCTGGCCCGCGCGGGCGAGCCGCGGCCCTCCACGGCGATCGCGCGTGCGCAGATGACCGCGCCGCTCAAGTGCGGCCAGCCGTTCGTGGCGTTCTCCGAGCCGCTCGCCCGTCGCGAACTCCTCGCGCTCGTGGCGGCCGGGGATCACGGAGCGATTCGTGAAGCCCTCGATCGGCTGGCGTTCTTCGGCTTCAGTGGCCAGCCGGCGAGCGCGGCCTTCTTCAAGTGGGCGGGCGACCTGGCCGCGAGCCGAGTGGCCGGCAACCCGATGGCGCTCGCCGCGGAGTGGCGGCATCCGCTCCTGCTGGCTCCGGGCAAGGAGAGCCAGAGCGTGCATGCCGAACTCTCGGGTGCGGTGGCAGGCGAAGACTGGCAGGATGCCTGCCGGCTCATCGATGCGGCCGCAGCCGACGGACTCATCGACGTGCTTCCCGATCTGGAGGATGCCGACCTCCTCGTGTCGCTGCCGGTGGCGGTGGCGACGGCGCTGCGGGATCACCCCGGACTGCTCGCGGCCATGCGGCAGGATCGCGAGCAGATCGGCGGCCTGCGGGTGCTCGCGGCGATCGATGCCGGCAACGCGACGGCCGTCGAGGCGGCGACGGTGCAGTTTCACGGCACGGCCGCCGCGGGCGACGCGCATGTCTGGCTCGGCGACCGCAGCATGGCCGCCGGCCGGTTCGCGACGGCGCGGCGGCATTACGAGGCGGCCGCCCGCACCGTGCCCGCCCACGACGCCAAGAAGACCAAACGCACGGCTGCGGCGATCGAGCTGTCCGGAAAACTCGCCGCGTTGCCGGTGCCGGCGGCCGCGAACGTCATTCCCCTGCCCGACGCGGCCACGCTCACCGCCACATCGAAGGCGCGGCTCGAAGGCGATGTCGGCGCGAATCCCGCCGGCCTGTCTCCCGCGCTCGCCCAAGGAGGCGTCGGCTGGCCGCCGCATGCGATCGACTGGACTGCCCGCCAGCTCGCGGTGCTCCCGCTCGCCGACAGGCTGCTCGTCTCGAACCGCTTTCAGCTTGCGAGCCACGATCCCGCGACAGGGGCAGTGCAGTGGCGGGCGGGGCTCGGCGGCGATGCGGCCGCCACGCACGATTGGCCGGGGCAGCGGATGCGGCCCGTGGCCACGGCGACGCACGCCTTCGTCCGCCGGCTTCGCAAGGCGGGGCCCGCGATCGCGTCGATCAAGCGTGCCGACGGCAGTGTCGCCTGGGAGCAGGTCTCGGCTGCCGATCGGTGGTATGTCTCCGATCCGCTGCTCGGCGATGCGGGCGAACTCGTCATCTGCACGGCCCGCAAGGTCGAGGAGGGCTATGCGCTGGCGGTCGCCACGCTCGACGCGGCGACGGGCCGGCTCATCCGCGAAGCGCCGCTCGTGACGCTATCGCCTGCCTGGTGGGCGGTCCGCGACTGCCAGCTTGCCGACGTGGGCGGCCTGCGGGTCGTGATCGCCGGCGGCAGTGTGATCGCCTGCGACGACGAGAATCGGCTCGCATGGGCGCGGCGCGACACCTGGCTTCCGCCCCCCGTGGATGGCTTCTGGATGCTCGAGGCTTCTGCGGCGCCCATCGCCCACGACGGGCTCTTGTACGTGGTGCAGCCGGGAGTGCCGGGGCTCGTGGCGATCGATGCGACGAGCGGCCGCATGAAGTGGAGGCTCGCCGATGCTTCCGTGAGCCGGATCCTCGGCATCGCGAAGGGCCGGCTGATCGTGCACCGGGTCGGGCCGCTCGTGGCGGGCATGTCGCCGGCGGCCGCAACCGACGTGGTCGCGCTCGACGCGGCGACCGGCAAGCCCGTCTGGCAATTCGGGCCCACCGACCTGCTCGATGCGAGCCTCGCGACCGATGCGGGGCTGCTCGTCGCCCTTCGCGAGCCGGTGGCCGGGAAGAACACCCGCCTCGCCGCGATCGTGCGGCTCGATCCGGAGACGGGCGCTGAGAAACACCGCTGGCCGCTGGCGGCCTGCGAGGATCCGCATCCGTATCTCGGGCCGATCGTGCCCGCGGCCGACAAACTCTGGACCTTCTTCGGTCGCGGCCCAGCCGACGCCACCCGCGATCTCATGACGCTCGAGTAAGCCGCGACGCGTCATCCCACCGGCTTACGCCGGGGGCTTTTGGTGGAGCGTGTGCGCAACCCCGAAAGCCCCTCGCGGCAGCGACGGGGATACCGCGTTCAATCTCCATTCGGGCATTTCCTGCATTCCGCAGAGTGCCACTCTGCGGCTACAGGATGGCCACGCCCCTTTTTCGTGTAACCGACCCGCCCGCTGGGTCATATTAAAGGAAGCATGGTCGCCTCGCTTTTTGCCCGCCGCCTTTCCCTCCTCGTCGCGGTGACCTGCGCTCTCGTCCGGCCGATGCCACCCCGTGGCAGTACCCCGCAGGCTCGGGCTGCCGAGATCGCCGCGGGGGGCGACTGGGAGATCACGCCCGAGAGCGAGGCGGCGGTCGACCGCGGCCTCCGCTGGCTCGCCGCCAACCAGGGCCGCGAGGGCAACTGGGGCTCGAACGACCTCGGCCTCGTGAGCATGGGGGCGCTCGCCTTCCTCGCCGCCGGCCACATGCCCGACATCGGCGAATACGGCGAGCCCTGCCGCAAGGCGCTCGACTACGTCGTCGCCAGCGCGAAGCCGAGCGGCCTGCTCAACATCGCCGGGCCGCAGCGCGACACGTACAACCACGGTCTCTCCACGTTCGTGCTCGGGCAGGCCTACGGCATGACCGGCGACGCCCGCGTGGGCAAGGCGCTCGACCGCGCGCTCAAACTCATCGCGAAGACGCAGGGGCCGGTCGGCGGCTGGGCCTATCAGGCCAAGCCGCAGGATGGCGACCTGAGCCTGAGCGTGATGCAGGCCAAGGCGCTTCGCAGCGCCGTTGACAGCGGCTTCGAGATTCCGCCGTCGGTGATCGCCAAGGCGATCGTCAACGTCCGCGGCCACTATTCGCCCCAGGGGGGCAATCCGCAGATGCCCGAGGCGGGGCTGAAAAAACTGCCGGGGCAGTTCACGTATTCCAAGGGGGCAGGCAAGGGCACGGTGGCGATGGCGGCCGCCGGCGTCGTCTGCCTGCAGGAGTTCGGCCAGTACGACGACTGGCGGATCGGCAAGAGCATGGAGCGGGTGACCGCCGAGATCGCCAAGCTCAAGCCGCAGGCCGCCCGCAACGGCGTCATGCCGTTCGATGCCTACACGCTCAACTACGTCGGCCAGTCGCTCTACCAGGTCGGCGGGCCGAACTGGCGGGAGCACTATCCAAAGCTCCGCGACTGCCTCGTGGCCTCGCAGGTGATCGATCCGAAGAACCCGGTCAACGACGGCAAGTGGGCGGCGGGGGGGCACGTGAATGGCAAGCCCGGTGATCTTTACGGCACCGCCGTGGCCGTGTTCGTGCTCTCGATTCCCAACCGCTATCTCCCGATCCTGCAGGAAGGGAAGGCGGGGGAAGTGGCCGCGGCTGTTTCCGGTGCCGCCGCCGCCGGAGGGCCGCCGCGATGATCGCCTTTCCGCCGGGCGCACTGCCGCTGGCGATCGCGGGCGTGGCCGCCGCTGCCGCGCCGATCCTCATTCATCTGTTCAATCGGACCCGCTACCGCGAGATCGACTGGGGCGCGATGGATTTCCTGCTGGAGGCGGCCCAGCGGAGCCGGTCGCTCCTGCGGTTTCGCGATCTCTGGCTGCTCGTGCTTCGCACGAGCGCCGTGATCCTCTTCGGGCTCGCCGTGGCGCGGCCATTCCTGCGGCTCGGCGCGGGTGCGGCGGGCGGCGCGGGGCCCGTGCACGCGATCCTCGTCGTCGATAACAGCACGAGCATGGGCCGCACGCGGCTCGGCGGCACGACGCTGCTCGATGACGCGAAGGCCCGCGCGAAGGACTGCCTCGCTGCGCTCCCCGCCGGCAGCCGCGCGACGGTGATCCCGCTCTGCGGTCCGGCCGGCAGCTACAGCCTCGATCCGCTCCGCACGCAGGAAGACGCCGTCGAGGCGGTGGACGCGATCCGTGGCGTCGACCGGGCCGGCACCGTGCCGATGGTGGTGGACCTGGCCGCGCAGGCCGCCGCCCGCGTGGCCGACCTCGCCGACAAGCGAATCCTCTTCATCGGCGACCAGCAGGTGACGGCCTGGCCGAGCGATCCGCGGGCGATCCTCGCCGCCGGATCGGACGCCGACACAAGTTCGACTGCCCCGCCCCTCGACATGCAGGCGGTCGCCGTGGCGGTGCCCGAGACCGACAACTCCTGGGTCGAGTCGTTCGACGTGGTCGACGGCGTGGCCGATGTCGAACTGCCCGCCACGCTCACGGCCGTGATCCGCCACGAGGGCCGCGAGCCAAGGCGGCACGTGCAGGTGGCCCTCATCGTGGACGGTGCGGAGGTGGCCACCGAGACGGTCGACCTCGAGCCGGGGCAGGCGCGGGAGGTGGCGTTTACGCACGTCTTCGACGCCGCGGCGGAGCCGGGCAAGCCCGCCTTCGTGGCCGCGACGGTGGCCCTGCCCACGGACGACCTGCCCGACGACGACGAGCGCTGCCTCACGGTGCCGGTGGTCGCCGAACTGCCCGTGGTGTTCGTCGATCAATACGGCGCCGGCGGCGAGGATCCGCGGCGCGGCCGCTACGGCGAGACGCGGAGCGTCCGTCGCCTGCTCGCGCCGGTCACCTCCCGCGACGGCGACACGAAGCAGCTCGTGAAGGTGCGGCACGTCACGGTCGATCGGCTCGACGAGGAGACGCTCGCCGGCGCGGCGCTCGCCGTCGTGGCCGGAGTGCGGGCGCCGGCCGCGGCCGTGCCGCTCCTGCGATCGTTCGTCGAGCAGGGAGGCCAGCTCGTGATCGCGGCGGGAGGCGACTTCGATTCCGCGGAGTGGACGACCGAAGCCTGGCTCGACGGCGCGGGCCTTCTTCCGGCGCCGCTTGCCGGCAGAATGGGCCGACTGCCCGACGAGCCCGGAAAGCTCGAGCCGCGCCGGCTCGACTGGAAGAGCATGAAGGACGACCCGCTCTTCCGGCTGCCCGACGTGCCCGACGATGAGCTGGCCGACCTCTTCGCCGCGCCGCTCTTCTTCAAGACGATCACGACCGACATGGCCGCCGTTCCCCCCGCGCCGGCCGCTGCCGAACTGGCGCTGCGGCCACGGGTGCTCGCCCGATTCGACGACGGCACACCGTTTCTCGTCACCCGCCGGATCGGCAAGGGGAGCGTGGCCTGGCTGGCAAGCGGCCTCTCCGGTTCCTGGAACACGCTCGCGAAGACCAACGCGATGCTGCTGTGCGACCGGCTCTGCCGCGGCATGCTCGCCGAGACGCTCCCGCCGCGATGGCTCGACACGGCCGATCGCCACGTGCTCCCGGTCGCCGCCGGCGACCGGCGGGCCGCGCTCGTGCTCGAACGGCCCGCGGAGGATGGCGGCGCCGGCAGCCTCGAATCGCTCTCGGTCGAGGCGCTCGCCGCCGACGCCTACGGCACCACGCTCCGCGACCTCACCCGCCGCGGCATTTACACCGTGACCGCGAAGACCGACCGCGCCGCTGCGGGCCGCGGCGCGAGCGACACCGCGATGCGCGACGAAACGCTCTGGCGGCGGCCGTTGGCGGTCAACGGTCCGGCCCGCGAATCGGAGCCGGCGGTCTTCGACGTGCGGTCGTTCGCGGCGAAGCACGATGGAGTAGAAGGCCTGCGGTGGGTCGGGCCCGACGATCCGATCGAGTTCAGCGGCGCCCGCGTGATCGGCAGCGACGCCTGGTGGTGGCTGCTCCTGGCCGCGGCGGCCTGCCTCCTCGGCGAGGCGGCCCTCCTCGCGGCCCCCTTCGCCGGCAGCGCATCTCCTGGAAAGAAGGCGGCCCTCCCATGAACGCGTCGCTCATAACGACGGCGCCGCTGCGGTGGCTCGGCGGGCTCTTCGGGCTCGAGAGCCTCGAAGCCGTCGATGCCTGGAAGGTGTCGTTCGCGGCGCCGTGGGCGATCCGGTTTCCGTGGCTCGTGGCGATCCTCGCGGCCGCCGCGGCCGCCGCCGCCGCGTGGTTCTACCTGCGCCGGCAGCCGCCGCTGCCCCGCCGCACGCGGTCGCTGCTCTCGCTCCTGCGGGCCGCCGCCGGTGTGCTCGTCGTCGTGCTCCTGGCCGACCCGGTCCTGCAGCTCTCGGTGCGAAGCACGCCGCGGCCGCTCCTCTGGCTGCTCTTCGACTCGAGCGAGAGCATGGCGATCGAGGACGAGATTCCGGAGGCCGAACGCAAGCCGCTCGCCGCCGCCACCGGCCTCGACGCGGCGAAGAAGAAGGCCACGCGGGCCGAACTCGTGTCGGCGTGGGTCCGCCACGAGCAAGACAACGTGCTCGACGCGCTCGGCGAGAAGTTTCGATTGCGGGCCTTCGCGATCGATTCGGCCGACGGCGTGCGGCCTCTCGAGGCGGCCGCCGCCGACGCCCCCGACCGGCTCGACGGCGCCGCGCTCGCCGCCGGCCTTTCCGCCACCGGGCAGGTGACGGCGCTCGGCCAGGCGTTCGAGGATCTGTCGCTGCGGCACTCGACCGGCAGCCTGCAGGGGGTCGTGCTCGTGAGCGACTTCGACCAGAACGCGGGCCCGCCGGCGGCCACCGCCGCGCGGCGGCTCGGCGTGCCGGTCTACTGCGTGGGCGTGGGGCCGGCGGCCGCGGCCGACGTGGCCGTCGACATTCAGGCTCCGCCGGTGATGAAGAAGGACGAGCGATCGACGGTGGTGGTGACGCTGCGGCAGTCGGGACTCGACGATGCGGTCGCCGAGGTGTCGCTCTCAGCCCGCCCGCTCGATGCCGCGGGCCCAGGCGGCGCGACCAGCGGCTCGATCGATCTCGGCACGCGATCGGTGCCGCTCTCGGCCGGCACCGTGGCGGTCGAGTTTCCGTTCACGCCGTCGGCCGTCGGCCGCCACGAGTTCACGGTCGAGGTGGCCAAGCTCGCCGGTGAGTCGATCGATGCCAACAACCGCGCCGGCCGCGAGACGATCGTCCGCGACGATTTCCTCAGGCTCGAATACGTGGAATACGAGCCGACCTGGGAATGGCGGTTCGTGAAGGAGGTGTTTCACCGCGACCCGCTCGTGGGCGAGCGCGGGTTTCGCACGTTCCTCCGGTCGGCCGACGCGCAGGTGCGGGCGTCGAACGAGCTCTTCCTCAAGGCGCCGGCCGCGTCGCGGGCCGACTTCTTCGCCACCGACGTCTTGTTTCTCGGCGACATGCCGGCCGCCGCCCTCTCGAGCCGGTTCTGCGAGATGGCCCGCGAATTCGTGGAGAAGTTCGGCGGCGGGCTCGTCGTGATCGCGGGGCCGCGGTTCGGGCCGGCGGAACTCGCGGAGACGCCGCTTGGCGACATGCTGCCGGTCGTGTTCGATGGCCCGCGCCGGCCGCGGGACGACCGGCCGTTCGAACTGGCGCTCACGCCCGAGGCGGCGACGGTCGACTTCATGCGCTTGGGCAGCGACGAGGCCGAGAATCGCCTGGCCTGGAAGAACCTCGGCCGGCTCCCCTGGTGGCAGCCGGTGTCGCGGCCTCATCCGCAGGCCACGGTGCTGGCGACGCATCCGGTCGAGAAGTGCCTCGACGGCCGGACGCCGCAGCCGCTCATCGCGATCCGTCGGTTCGGCCGCGGCGAGGTGGTCTACATCGGCACCAACGAGACCTGGCGGCTGCGCAAGAAATACGGCGAGAAATACTATCGGCAGTTCTGGGGGCAGCTCATGCACCGGCTGGGCCTGAGCCACGCGCTCGGCAGCCAGAAGCGGTTCGTGGTGCGGACCGATGCGACCGCCTATCGCACCGACGACACGGTGCTCGTCACCGTCGAGGCGTTCGACGCCGACTTCGAGCCGCTCGCCGCCGACAAGCTCCCCGACCGCACGCTCGCGGCGCGGCTCGTGCGTCCCGGCAACGCCGCCCCGGAGAAACTCACGATCGCGCAGGTGCGGCCGGGCCTCTTTGAGGCGCGGGTGCCCGCGCTCGAGGCCGGCGAGCATCGCATCGTCGTCGCCGATCCGCTCACCCGCGACGAGGCGGTCGCCGCCTTCGCCGTGACGAGCCAGTCGGTCGAGCAGCGGGCCGCCGTCCGCAACACGAGCCTGCAGGAGGCGATCGCCGCCGCGACGGGGGGCCGGTCATACGACCTCGCCTCGGCCGCGGGCCTCGCCGCCGACGTCGATCCGGTCGCGCGGCGGGAGCACACGGTGAAGGTGTTTCCGCTGGGGATGACCTGGGCCTGCCTGCTCGCCGGCCTCGGCCTCCTCGTCGCCGAATGGATCCTTCGCAAGAGAGCGAGCCTCGCATGAGCATGGCCACCACGAGCGACGCGACGATCGCGCCGGCCGCGCGGCCCGGGGCCGACCGGCTGGCCGAGCTGCGCGGCCGGATCGCGCGGGTGCGCCGCCGCCGCCGGCTCGTGCGGGCGGCCGCCGGGCTCTCGCGGCTCGGCATCGCAGTGGTCGTGGCGCTCGCCGTGGTGTTTCTCATTGACTGGATGTTTTCGCCGGGGCGCGTCATGCGCGGCCTCCTTCTGCTCGCGGCCCTCGCGGCAGTCGCGCGGACGTATTGGCGGCGGGTGCGGCCGTGGCTCCAGGTGAAGGAATCGGAAGTCGACATCGCACTGGCCGTCGAGAAGAAGCAGGGGCTCGACAGCGATCTCGTCGCGGCGCTCGAATTCGATCGGCGGCGCGATGCGGCGTCGGGCTCGGCCGATCTCCGCGATGCGGTGGTCGACTACGTGGCCGACTTCGGCCGGTCGTGGGACCTGCCGCTGGAGGTGCCCGACGCGCGGGTCCGCCGCCGGCTCGCCTGGCTCGCCGCGGCGGTCGTGGCGATCGGCGTCGGCGCCGTCATGCGGCCCGACGTCGCCGCGGCCTTCGTCAACCGACTGTTCCTCGGCGCGGCCCACTACCCCACCCGCACGCGGATCGATTCGCTCACGATCGGCGGCCGGCCGGTCGACCTCGCGGCCGGTGCGGCTTCGCGCGTGCCGTGCATGCAGGGCCGGCCGCTTCTGTTCGAGGCCGGCATCGGCGGTGAAGAGCCGCGGATCGCGCGATTGCGGATCGCGTCGGCGGCGAGCGGTGCGACGACGGAGGTGGAGCTCTTCGAGGAGGCATCGGCACAGTCGACCGGCGACGACGAAACGAAGACCGCGGCCGGTGGACTGCGGCGGTTCACGGCGCGGCTGCCGAAACTCGCCGAGACGGTGGACGTGCAGGTGTTCGCCGGCGACGCCTGGACCGATCCGGTGCGGGTGGCGGCGATCGAGCCGCCGCTGGTGGACGTGTCGCTCTCGGCCACGCCGCCGGCCTACGCGGGGAGCGGCACCGAGCAGCCGCCGCCGGGCGCCCGGTTGGTGACGGTGCTCGAAGGCTCGCGGGTGGGCCTCGCCGTGGCCTGCACGAACAAGAAGCTCGCGAGCGCAACGCTCGTGGTGGCGGGCGTCGAGCATCCGCTCACGCCGAGCGGCGGCACGGCGCCGGCGGCCGCCTGGGAACTCACCGCGGCCGATTCGCCGCTCGCCGACCTCGCGCAGAGCGTGGGCTTCGAGATCCGCGTGGTCGACGAGGATGGCCTCGGCGCCGACATGCCGCTCGTGGGCTCGATCCGCGTGAAGGCCGATGCGGCGCCGCGGGTCGTGGCCGACGTGCAGACGCGGCTCGTCCTCCCCACCGCCACGCCGAAGGTGGCCTGGCGGGTGGCCGACGATCATGCGATCGGCGGGGTTACGATCATCGCGGAGCGGGTGTCGCAGTCGGTCGGCGCGACGGGTGAACCCACCACGCTGCCCGTCGCGCTCGACGCGGCGGGCCGGTCCGGCTGGGTGGCCCGCGAGCGGCTGCCGCTTGCGGGCACGGCGGCGGTGCCGCTCGGGAAGCTGGGCCTCGAGGTGGGGGATCAGGTGCGGCTGACCGTCCGCGCCGTCGATCACCGTGGCACGCGGCCCGGCCAAGCGGGCGAGAGCGAACAGATCATTCTCGAAGTGACCGACGAGCGGGGCATCATCGCGGCGCTCGCCGAGTCGGACGAACAGTCGGTGCAACAGCTCGACGCGATCATCGAGCGGGAGCTGACGGTGGGAGGTGGAAAATGAGACGTGGGTCGCTCTTCCTTGTGCACCTGCTGCTGGCAGCGGTCGTCGGCGCGGCGACTGCGGCTGGCGAGACACCGACGGCAGCGCTCTCGGCGCAGGAACGCGCGCGGGCCATGGCGGCCGATCTTGTCCGCGGCGTGATCGACGGCCAGCTGCGGCAGCTCGAGGAGAACGGCCTCGCCGACCGTCCGATCCACGCCGACATCGCCGCGCTCCGCGGCTCGATCGATTCGCTCGTCAGCCGTGAGATGCGGGAGGTGATCGACCTCCTCGGCCGCGTCGAGGAGGCGACGCCGGCGGAGCGGCCGCAGTTGGTGGCCCAGGCGCGGCAGCAGGCCCGCGGGATCGTGACCCGCCTGGCCGCCGAGCGACAGCAGATTCTGCGCCGCATCCGCGAGGCGACCGTCGCCGCGCAGGCCCGCACGGTGCTCGACCGGCAGCGGCGGGTGCTTGCAGCCACCGAGGGGCTGCCGTCGCTCCCCGATGGCCGTCGCGAACAGACGATGCTCGCGACGATCGAAGAGCAGCGAAACGTGAACACGATGTTCGCCGCGCTCGAAGCGTCGCTTCAGGACGTGAGTGGCTGGGAGGGAGACGTTGCCGCGGTGGGGCTGGCCGGCCTCCGGGCACTCCGTGAGGAGGGCGTGGCCGAGGCGGTGGCTACGGCCGAGAAGCGACTGGCCGCGGCCGATCCGGCGGAGGCGGCGGCGGCGCAGCGGCGGGCGATCGAGGGGCTCGCGGCCGTGGTGGCGACCGTCGAAGGCAATCGCGCCGCCCGTCCAGCGGCCGAGGTGGCGGGGCGCGAGGCCGCCTCGCTGGGCGCGCGGGCCGTGGCGATGCGGGCGGAGATGGCGAAGGTGCCGCTCACCGACGAGAGCGTGGAGAAGTTGCTCGCGGAGCAGGCGGCGCTGCAGCAGTCGCTGGCGGCGCTCGCGGAGCAGGTCCGCGGTGAAGCGGCCGTGGCGCCGCTCGTCGCGCAGGCGCGGGAGGCGGCGGTCGAGGCGACGGCCGGGCTGCTCGAAGGGGATCAGAAGCGGGCCGTGGAAAAACAGGACGCCCTCATCGCGAATCTCGCCGAGGCCGCGGCGCGGATGAACGGCGCAGAGACCGCGGCCAAGGCCGATGCGAGCGCGGCGGAGTTTGCGGCTCGGGCGGCGGAACTGGCCGAGGTGGTGAAGGCGGTGGATGCGCTCGCCCGCAGGCAGGAAGAGATCGGCCGCGCGGCGCAGGCCAATCCGGCTGCCGTGGCGGAGGCCGAGCGACAACTGGCCGCCGCGGTCGAACAAATAAAGGAGGGCAAGGATCTGCCGGCGGCCGTCGAGGAACGGCTGGAGACGGCGGCCACTGCGGCGGCGGCGGCAGCGATTGCGACCCAGCAGCAGATGAACGCGGCCCAGCCGCAGGCTGTCGCAGCCCAGCAGCAGGCCCAGACCGCCCTGCGTGCGGCCACCGATGCGGTCGCAGCGGCGGCGCGGGAGACCGCAGCCGCCCTCGCCGACGCGCAGCGGGCAGCGCTGGCGGCGAAGGTGGGCGAACTCTCACGGGCGGCGGAGGTGGCCGAACGTGCGGCGGCCGCCGAGCGGGGCATCGCCAAGTCGGCCGAGCGGTTCGCCACGCAGGCCGCGGCGGGCCTGCCTCAACCAGCCGAGCAACCAGCCATGCAGGCCGCAGAACTTGCAGCGCGGCAGGCCGACGTGGCGGCGGTGGCGGCCAAGGTGGACGACGCGGTCGACGGGCTCGCGCCCGAAGCGGCGAAGATGATCGACGCAGCCCGCGCCGCGATGGCCGCCGCCCGCGCAGAACTCGAGGCTCGCGCTGCAGGCGAGAAGGCCGCAGGCGAGGACGGCGAAAAGAAGGGATCGGCCGACCAAGCCGCCGGCGAAAAGCCTTCTAGCGACAAGCCTGCCGACAAGACCGATGGCAAAGAGCCTGCCGGCGAACAGCCTGCCGCGCGTTCGCCTGCCGACGTGCAGGCGGCTGCCGCGGAAGCGGCGAAGGATGCCGAGCAGGCCGCCGCGGCGCTTACCAAGGCAGCGGCGACGATGCGGGAGGAGGCGAAGCAGGGCGCGAATGCAGCCGACCTCTCGCGGGCTGCGCAGATGGCGGAGCGGGCCGCGGCCGCGGAGCACAATCTCGCCGAGGCGGCACGGGCGCTCGCCGAGAAACCGCCCGCAGCCGACGCGAAGAATCCCACCGATCCGGCCGCCGCGGCCGTTGAAAAGGCCGCCGAGGAACTCGCCGCCAGGCAGGCCGAGGTGGCTGCCGCAGCAGAGAAGATCGACGCGGCGGCGGAAGCGATGCAGTCGCAGGCGGCGCCGCTGCTCGACGCCGCGAAGGCCGCGATGGCCGAGGCCCGTGACCATCTCGATCCCGCCGCACAGGCGGGCAAGCCCGCAGCACAACCCGCCGCCGAAAGTCAGGCTGGTCAACAAGCCGATGCGGAGCGTCGTGCGGCTGAACAGACCGCCGCGGCGAAGGCGCAGGCAAAACAAGCCGCCGCTGAGAAGGCGGCGGCTGAAAAGATGGCCGCCGAACAGGCTGCCGCTACCCAGGCAACGGACGGCAAGAAGTCGACCGAACAGGCGGCCGCCGACAAGCTTGCCGGTGAGAAGGCGGCACGGGATGCGGGGCGTGCGGCGGAGGCGCTCGCTCAGGCGGCGGGCGCGATGCGGCAGGAGGCCAAGAAGGCGGCCGAGCAGCTCGCGCAGACAGCGGCCAACCAGGCGGCCGAGGCGGCCCGCGCGCGGAAAGACGCCGAGCAGAAGCTCGCCGCGCAGCCGCCGGCGACCACGCCCCCCGCGGCGGTTCCTCCGCCAGCAGGGCAGCCGCGGCCACCGGCGGCCGATCCGCTGAAGCAGCTCGAGCGGCAGGCGGCCGCGCTCGCCGCGCGGGAGACGGCGCTGGCCAGGGACGAGGTCGTCGCGAAGGAGATGGCCCAGGCGCTCGCCGATCAGGCGGCGGCCCGGGAGGCGATCGGCGCTGCGGCCGAGAAGCTCGCGGAGCCGACGACGAACGGCAAGGCCACGCCGGATCAGGGCCAGGTCGCCGAAGCCCTCGCCGAGGCGAAGGACACGTTCGCCGATGCCCAGCGTGCCGTCGGCGAGGGAGTGGCCGCCGCGCTCGAGCAGCAGGAGATCGGCAACCAGCCGCTGCGGGAGGCGCTCGAAGCCGCCTCGCAGCAAGACGACCTCGGCACCGGGTTCGTGCCCGAGCGGGCGGAGACCACGGCCGACATGATCGCGGGGGAGAAGGCCACCGCCGCCGCCGAACAGGCCCTCGCGGCCGATGAAGGCAGCAGGCCGAGCGAAAAAGACTCGGCGTCGCAGCCGGGAGAGCAAAAGTCGGCAGCCAAGCAAGAGGGCCAGTCACAGGATGGCTCCCGGCAGGCTCGCACCGACGGCAAAGAAGGGGGCAAGGGCGAGGGCAAGGGCGAAGAGCCTTCGAGCGAACATCAGGCGTCGAGCGACGACGATCGGGAGCAGGACGACCACGACACACAGGGCCAAGGCTCGTCGAGCCGCCAGGCGAAAAACGACGAGACCCGCAGCAGCGGCAGCCGCGACGGCGAGGCCCGTGGCGATGCCCCGCTCAGCGAGACCGATGCGGTCGACAAGCGTGCCGACTCGGGCAGCCGTTCGGGCGACGCCGACGCGATCGAGAAGTCGTTCGAGCGCGACGCCTGGTTCACGAAGCTGCCGCCGGAAGTGCGGAAGGCGATCCGCGCCGGCGGCCAGCGCCGCGCCCCCCGCGGCTACGAGCAGAAGATGGACCGCTATTTCAAGACTGTCGAGTGATGCATTCCACGAGTTCCCTTTTTTCGAGGAGTTGAAGATGGCCGAGAAACCCACTGGCGATGATGTCGCCGCCGTGCAGAAGTGCGAGCAGGCATACAACCGGATCCGCGACGAGATCTCGAAGGTGATCGTCGGGCAGGAAGACGTCGTCGAGCAGACGCTCGTGGCGATGTTCGCCCGCGGCCACGCGCTCCTCGAGGGCGTGCCCGGCCTCGCGAAGACGCTGCTCGTCAGCTCGCTCGCCCAGGCGCTCCACCTCACGTTCAAGCGGGTGCAGTTCACGCCCGACCTCATGCCCAGCGATGTGACCGGCACCGACGTGATCCAGGAAAACCTCGAGACGGGGGCGAGGCAATACACGTTCCTGCCCGGCCCCCTCTTCGCCAACATGGTGCTCGCCGACGAGATCAACCGTACGCCGCCGAAGACACAGGCGGCGATGCTCGAGGCGATGCAGGAGCGGCAGGTGAGCGCGGGGGGCACGACCCACCGGCTGCCACAGCCCTTCTTCGTGCTGGCCACGCAGAACCCGCTCGAGCAGGAGGGCACCTACCCGCTCCCCGAGGCGCAGCTCGACCGCTTCCTGCTCCACATCAAGGTGGGCTATCCGTCGGGCCGCGACGAGTGGGAGATCGCCCGTCGCGTCACCGCGGGCAAGCCGCCGGCGATCGAACCGGTGCTCACGGCCAGCGACATCATCGCCGTGCAGGATCTCATCACGCGGGTGCCGGTGAGCGACCAGGTGCTCGGCTATGCCTGGGCGCTCGTGCGGGCCACGCGGCCCGGCACCGCGGAGGCGCCCGAGTTCGTCAACCGCTGGGTGGCGTGGGGCGCGGGGCCGCGCGGCGTGCTCACGCTCGTCGCGGCCGCGAAGGCGCGGGCCGTGATGTATGGCCGCTACCACGCGACCGTGGGCGACGTGCAGGCGGTGCTCAAGCCGGCGCTGCGGCACCGTATCGCGGCCAACTACGCGGCCCAGTCGCAGGCGCTCGGCAGCGAGCAATTGATCGACATGCTGCTGGAGGCCGTGCCGGCCGACAGGGTGTACGAGCGTCCGGCGGCCTGAAGACGTCGGAGCCAAGAAAGGAGCAGTCGATGCCGCAATCCGTGCTTTCGAAATACGTCGATCCGGAGACGCTCAACCGGCTGGCCGGCCACGGCCTCGAGCCGCGGGGCCTCGTCGCGGGCACGCTCGCCGGGCATCACAAATCGCCCTTCTCGGGATTCGCGGTCGAGTTCGCCTCGCACCGCGAGTACGTGCCGGGCGACGACCCGAAGCACATCGACTGGCGGGTCTACTTCACCCGCGACAAGTATTTCATCAAGCAATACGAGATGGAGACGAACCTCGTCTGCCACCTCGTGCTCGACACGAGCGCGTCGATGCGCTACGGCGAAGGGGCGCAGCAGAAGCTCCTCGCCGCGGCCCGGCTGGCCACGACGTTGGGCTACTCGGTGATCCGCCAGGGAGACAAGGTGTCGCTCTCCACGTTCGACGAGTCGGTGCTCGCCTTCGTGCCGCCGAGCAACACGATGGCCCAGATCGTGCGGATGACCGAGCAGCTCGACACGATCGAGCCGGTGCGGAAGACGCGGCTCCCGGAGTGCCTCGTCGACCTCTGCGGTCGGATGGGGCGGCGGGCGATCGTGCTCGTCTTCAGCGACTGCTTCACCGACGTCGACGCGCTCGAGGCGGCGCTCCAGCGGCTCCGCTACTCGCGGCACGAAGTGGTGCTCTTCCAGGTGATGCACCCCGACGAGTTGCGGTTCGACTTCGAGGGCAACGTGAAGTTCCGCGGCCTCGAAACCGCCGACGAGCTGCTCACGCAGCCCGCCGAGCTGCGGCGGCGGTATCTCGCCGCGCTCGAGCGGTTCAACGACCGGCTGGAGGAAGCCTGCCTGCGAAACCGCGTCGAGCGGGTGCTCGTCGACACCGGCCGCAACCCGGCCGAGGTGCTCGTCGACTACATCAACGCCCGCAGCCTGCGATCCCGCGGCCGCTGAAAAGGTGCCAGCAGGGCCGGCACATGTTCTGTAACCTGTTCCTTGGTTGCACAGTCCTGCGGAGACGAGTCACACCATGGCCGCCAACGCCTTGCATTCCCAACGGTTCAGCGCCGCTTTTCATCACGGCCCGCCTGGCCTGCTTGCGTTCGTTTTCACGACCGACGACGGGCCGATCAACAAGCTCATCTGGCAGACCGCGCCCGCGCGGGTTGAAGCCGACGGCACGCTTGCGCAGGTTTGTCCGTCCCCCCAAGAAGCACGTACAGGACGGCCTCAAGATCGCAGCCATCACGGATGAGGCGCCGCGACTGTCGGCGGCGTAGAGGCTCGGCGGCTCACCAGATCGCTGTGACCGGATACCGGGCGATCGTACGGTCAGGTGTGAGCACGGCCATCTGCTCGCGTATCGCCGTCGCCACGAGAATCCGGTCGAAAGGATCACGATGGATCAGCGGTAAGTCGGCGGCTGCACACAGCAATGCTGCATCGAGTCCTTCGCGCGGCAGCGTGAGCCGATGCCGGCGGGCGAGGCTCACGCAGTAGTCAAGCGGCGGGAGTGGTATCTCGAGCTTGCCCGCCTTGACCTTGATGGCCAGTTCCCAGGGCACGACGGGCGACAGCACGGCGAGACCGCCGGACCGCAGGGCGTCGGCCGCCGCGGATGACAGCGTGCCGGCGGCAAGATGCAAGACGGCACTCGTGTCGAGGAGGAGCCTCATCGAAGTTCCGGCGGCCACTCGTCGTCGGCAAGCGGTTCGGTCGCGTCGTAGCCGGGCGCCAGCCGTGGCCGCAGATCAGGGTCGGGAACAAGATTTCGAGTGAATCCGCCCGCGTCGCCGCGGCCGCCGTAGGCATGGATCTCCGCGACGGGCTTGCCATGCCGCTGGAGGATCACTGTCTCGCCGCGTTCTTCGACGGCTCTCACGAGCGCCGACAGGTTTGTTTTCGCATCGTGAATATTGACGTTGATCATGTTAGCTAAGTTAGTCGGAATACGCCGATTCGTCAAGGATCGACGCTCGCATGCGGGGATCGCGTCGGGGACGGTGATCGCCGCTCAAACAAGTTCCGAAATCTCCCCGGCGCTGTCGCCAAACGACGGCGTGTCGATCCCGAACCGGTGGGCAAGCGTGAGGCCGGCTCGAAGCCGAGCCCTTCTTTCCGGAGTGTGGCGTAGAGATCGGAGAACGTGAATTTTTTCGGATATTTTATAGGAGAAAACTACGCCTCGACAACGAAACTGCTCGAAAAGATTGAATGTTGAGTCCCTATTTGGGTCATCGTGGCGATAATTGGTAATTTTCTATCGTCATGGCACAGTCACTTCCGACGCTCTCACCGCTCGTGGACTCGCTGCTCTCCCGGGCTCGCTCGGTCCGCGACGTGCTGGAGCCCATCGCGGCTCTGCCCGGCGTGATGTTCTTCATCAAGGCCGCCGACTATCGCTATGTCCTGATGAGCCCGGCGATTCGTGAGTCGATCGGGGTCGAGGCGGACGACGACCCGGCCGGCCGCACCGACTTCGACCTCTTTCCGCCTCTCATCGCGGCGAGCTTCCGGGAGAACGACCGCCGTGTGATCGAGCAGGGGGAGACGCTTCGCGACGAGGTGCATGTCGTGGTCACGCGGGCCCGTGGCACGCAGCTGGCCTCCTCGAGCAAATGGCCGATTCGAGACCGCGATGGAAAGATCATCGGCCTCGTCGGCACCAATCGCCCGCACGAGTCGTCGGGGGGCATGGCCGTCGGTGACGAAGCGGCCCGCGTACTGCCGGCCATCACCCGGATGATCCGCGACTATGCGAATCGGCTGCCGATCGCAGAGCTCGCCGCCGCCTGCCGTCTGCCACCTCGCGCTCGAGGCGGCGCTCCAGCGGCTTCGTTACTCGCGGCACGAGGTGGTGCTCTTCCAGGTGATGCATCCCGACGAGTTGCGGTTCGACTTCGAGGGCACCGTGAAGTTCCGCGGCCTCGAAACCGATGAGCGACGGCGACACGCCCCTCCACAAGCCCCCGGCGGGAGCCGGCGGGATGACGCGTCGCGATCACGATTGTCGCGGTTGAGCACATGCCGGGATGGTGATGGGTCGCGTCATCCCCGTCGCTTCCGCGAGGGGCTTCGGGCAAATGCGCCGCCGTCGCCCGACAATGCGCCGCCGTCGCGGGCCGTTCACCAATGCTTCCGAACGCGTTTGCAACCGCTTCATCGGCCGGGATAATCTTTCGCCCCCGCCGACCGGATCGCCGTCGCGCCGCCCCCCGAGAACCAGTCATGCCCCACCGGCTCGACACCATCCGCAACATCGGCATCGTCGCCCACATCGATGCCGGCAAGACCACGCTCACCGAGCGGCTGCTCTTTTACACGAAGACGAGCCACCGGCTCGGCGAGGTCGATCGCGGCACCACGATCACCGACTTCGACCCCGAGGAACAGGAACGCGGGATCACGATTTACTCGGCGGCCGTGTCGTTCAAGTGGCAGGACGTGACGGTGAACCTCATCGACACGCCCGGCCACGTCGATTTCACGGCCGAGGTGGAGCGGAGCCTGCGGGTGCTCGACGGCGCGGTGGTCGTCTTCTCGGCCCGCGAGGGCGTCGAAGCCCAGAGCGAGACGGTCTGGCGGCAGGCCGACAAATACGGCGTGCCGAGGCTGGCGCTCGTGAATAAGCTCGACCGCGAGGGGGCCGATTTCTTCGGCACGGTCGACCAGATCGAGAAGCGGCTCAAAGCGAAGCCGCTTGTGCTGCACGTGCCGCTCGGGATGGGGCCGCCGCATGTGAAGGATCCCTTCCGCGGGATCGTCGATCTCGTCGAGATGCAGCTGCTGACGTTTCCGCCCAAGGACGAGGCGCTCGCCGGCGGGGCCGCGCTCGCTGCGATCACGAAGTCGCCGATCCCCGAGGAACTGGCCGACGTCGCCGCCGAATACCGCGAGCATCTCGTCTCCACGCTCTTTGACTTTTCCGACGAGATCGCCGAACTGGCGATGCAAGATGCGCCGATCCCGACCGACCTCATGCGGAAGGCGATCCGGCAGGCGACGGTGCAGCGAAAGGTGGTGCCCGTGCTTTGCGGCTCGGCCCTCGACTGCATCGGCGTGCAGCCGGTGCTCGACGCGATCGCCTGGTACCTGCCGAGCCCGGCCGACGTGCCGCCGGTGGAAGGTCTCGACCCCTCGAAGAAGCCCCCGGCGCCCGCGGTGCGGAAGCCCGATCCCAAGGCCCCGTTTTCCGGCCTCGTCTTCAAGATCATCGCCGAAAAGCACGGCGATCTCTATTTCGTGCGGGTCTATTCGGGCACGCTCAAGGCCGGCAGCCGGGCCTGGAACCCGCTGCGGCAGAAAAAGGAAAACATCGCCCAGCTCTGGCATGTGCAGGCTGACCGCCGCGAGCAGATCGAGGAAGCCTTCGCCGGCGACATCGTGGGCGTGATCGGGCCGCGGGCAAGCGTCACAGGCGACACGCTTTGCGACGCGAACGAACCGATCCTGCTCGAGAGCATCCAGTTTCCCGAGACCGTGATCTCGATGGCGATCGAGCCCGACACGAGCCTCGAGCGGAAGAAGCTCGCAGAGACGCTCGAGATGATGAAGCGGCAGGACCCGACCTTCCGCGCCATCGAGAGCGAGGAGACGGGGCAGACGCTGATTTCAGGCATGGGGGAGCTGCACCTGGAGGTGATTCGCCACCGCCTCGAGCGGGATTTCAACCTCAAGTGCCGCGTCCACAAGCCGCGGGTGAGCTACAAGGAAACGCTCGCCAAGCCGGTCACGGTGAAGGGGGACGTCAACCGCCTCGTGGGCGGGCAAAACCTCGTGGCCACCGTCACGCTGCGGGCCGAGCCGATCGATGATCAGAGCGGCCCGATCGTGGAGCAGGGCTGGTTTCCGGAGAGCGATTCATTGGCCGCGCTGGCGGGCCTCATGACCGAGTCGGTCCGCGAGAGCGCCGAACGGGGCGGTCTCAAGGGCTGTCCGCTGTGGGGCGTGCGGATCACGGTGCTCGAAAGCCCGATTCCCGAGCCGTTTCCCGGCGATGTGGCGATTCGCATGGCGGCTTCCGAGGCGATCGACCGAATGCTGGAAGCGGCCGGAACGGTGCTCCTGGAACCCGTGATGCGGGTGGAGGTGAGCGTGCCCGAGGAGCACCTCGGCGACGTGATCAACGACCTCCAGCAGCGGCGGGCGATCATCACGGCCACCGAGATTCGCGGCGGCGTGAACGTGCTCACGGCGGAGGCCCCCTTGGCCAGCATGTTCGGCTATTCGGCCGCCGTGCGGAGCGTGAGCCAGGGCAGGGCGAGCTTCACGATGGCCCCGCTGAAATACGGCCCGGCTCCGGCCGAAATGGCCGATTCGTTCGTCTGAGCAGCGTCGAGTATTCTGGTCGCAAACAAGGAGCCCCTCATGCGCATTCGTGGCATCGCCCTCTGTCTGGCCGTTTTCTGCGGCAGTCTTCCCATCCGCGCCGAAGACGCCGGTGTCTTGGTGCCGCCGGAGCCCAATGTCATGCAGGTGGTCTTCAACGGCCGCGACCTCGCGGGCTGGGACGGCGATCCGCGTCTCTGGAGCGTGCGCGACGGCGTGATTCACGGTGAAACGACGCCCGACAACGTCGCCAAGGGCAACACGTTTCTGATCTGGCAGGGCGGGAGCGTCCGCGATTTCGAACTGCGGCTCTCGTTTCGCTGCAACGCCACCAACAACTCCGGCATCCAATACCGCTCGAAGCGGATCACCGACGCCACGGCCTCGAATCAGTGGGTGGTCCGCGGCTACCAGCACGAGATTCGCAATGAAAACACGTTCCCCGACGTCTCCGGCTTCATTTACGACGAAGGGGGCGGGGCAGGGGGACGGCAGCGGATCTGCGCGGTGGGCGAGCGGGCCACGTGGGAGCCTGACGGCAAGAAAGTGCTCGGCCCGCTCATCGACCAGGACGAGTTCACGAAGCTGATGAAGCTCGACGACTGGAACGACGTGGTGGTCATCGCCGAGGGAAATCGCGTTCGGCACTATCTCAACGGCCGGCTGATCCTCGATTTCACCGACAATGCCCCGTCGATCGCCCTCCGTGAGGGCTCGCTAGCCCTGCAATTGCACGGCGGAGCCCCGATGTGGGTTGAATATCGGAATATCAGGCTCCTGAATCGGTAGGCAACCGCACGCGCGAGCGCCGTTCGGCCCTGAAAATCCAGTGTGTTGACACGCTTCGGGCGGGGTTTTAGATTCCGGGGCTCAGTCCCGCAGCGATACCCGTGGCTCCTGCCACGCGAGGTGTCGCGAAAAAGGCCTTTCGAGGCCTTTCCACCGGGTCGCGAGGCACCGTTGCCCGGCGATCCTGCGATCGATTGAACGGCTCGATCCATGCGGATCAGGCCGGCTGGCGACGTTTTACTGGAGTTTCATCGTGGCTGGTCCGACTCAGGAAATCATCCGCATCCGCATGGAGGCCTACGATCACGCCGTGCTCGACCAGAGCGCCGCCGAGATCGTCGACACCGCCAAGCGGACCAATTCCGAGGTTCACGGCCCGATCCCGCTCCCCACGCGGGTCGAGCGGTACACGGTGCTCTCGAGCCCGCACATCGACAAGAAGGCCCGCCAGCAGTACGAAATTCGCACGCACAAGCGGGTGATCGACATTGTCCAGGCGACCGCCAAGACGATCGAGGCGCTCAACAAGCTGAGCCTCCCGGCGGGCGTGGACATCAAGATCAAGGCTTCTTCGCGGTAGCAACAAGTTTTCAGTTCAGGGTTTCGGTTCAGGTTTTCAACACTTTCAGGAGCGCACGACACGGCATGCTTGGAAGGCGTTGTGGGTAAGGCTCGGGCCACCTCTGCCGCAAGGCGGGGGATCACGGTCCCGGGTGCTCCTGCAGCCAGCGGCTTCGAGCGTGATCGAGGGATGACAAAGCGAACCGGTGCCTTTTTGGGCATCGGCGGAGCGGGTTTGTCCCGGCGGCGATGAATATGGGTGTCAAAGAAGTGGCCGGACGCAAGGGACTGCTGGGCCGCAAGGTCGGGATGACGCAGGTATTCGACGCCGATGGCACCGCGGTGCCCGTCACCGTGATCGAGGCTGGTCCGTGCAGCGTGACGATGGTGCGTTCGCCCGACCGCGACGGCTATGCCGCCGTGCAGTTGGGCTTTCTCGACAAGCCCCGCCGTCTGGCCAGCCGCGCCCTGCGCGGCCAGGTGGCCAAGCTCGATAGCAAGCGGAGCAAGCGGCTGTCCGAGGCCGGCGTCGCCCTGCTGCCCAAGGCCGACTGCGAGCCGAAGCGTTTTGTGCGCGAGTTTCGCGGCGTCTACGAGGGCGTCGAGGTGGGCCAGGTGCTCACGGTCGAACTCTTCGACGGCGTGGCGCAGGTCGACATCACCGGCACGACCAAGGGCCGCGGCACGGCGGGCGTCATGAAGCGGCATGGCTTCAAGGGGCAGCGTGCGAGCCACGGTGTCAAGAAGGTGCATCGCCATCAGGGCGGCACGAGCATGAACACGTCTCCCGCCCGCGTCTTCAAGGGCAAGCGGATGGCCGGTCGCTACGGCAACGAGCGGTCGACGATGCGCAACCTGAAGCTGGTGCGGATCGACAAGGAGCACAACCTGCTGCTGGTTCGCGGTGCGATCCCCGGCCCCAACGGGTCTTATGTGGTCGTGCGGCAAACGAACATGATCAAGAGGGTCGGTGGGCCGGCGGCTCCGACCACCAAGAAGAAGGCTGGTGCGAAGTGAATCTTGCCGTCTACGACATCTCCGGAAAGAAAGTCGGCTCTTACGAGATCGACCCGGCCGAGCTGGCCCCGTCCGTCAGCAAGCAATTGCTGCACGATGCCGTCGTGATGTACCAGGCCAATCAGCGGCAGGGCACGATGCGCACGAAGACCCGCGGCGAAGTGGCCGGCTCGACCAAGAAGCTCTATCGCCAGAAGGGCACGGGCAACGCTCGTGCCGGTGGTCGCCGAAGCGGCACGCGTCGTGGCGGCGGTCACATCTTCGCCAAGCGTCCTCGCGATTTTGGCTGGCGGATGCCTCGCAAGGCGCTGCAGACCGCGACGCGGATGGCGCTCGCGGCCCGGCTTGCCGACGACGAAGTCAAGCTCATCGACAAGCTCCCCATGACCGCTCCGAAGACGGCCACCGCCTCGAAGCTGCTCGGGGCTCTCGGCCTCGGGGAGCACACCGTGCTCGTGTCGCCGGAGAAGCACGACGACAATCTCTGGAAGAGCTTTCGGAATATCGACGGCGTTTCGGTGTCGCCCGTGGGCGATCTCAACGCCTGGTCGATCCTGCGTCCGCGGGCCATCGTGATGACGACCGCGGCGATCGACGCCTTCCGTTCGAGCGTCGCGGCTCGCAAGCCCGCCGGCGCGGCGAAGAAGACGGTCAAGCGGTCGGCTGCTCGGCGCAAGGAGCCGGTGGCATCGAAGCGTCCGGCCAAGGCTGCGGCAAAGCCGCGGGCTTCGGCCGCCACTCGTACGAAGAAGGGGGAGTAAGCGATGGCCGTTCCCGTCCCTCCGGCACCGAGTTTTTCGCCGCGGCTCTCGCTGCACCAGGTGATCGTCCGCCCGCTCCTCACGGAGAAGGGGATGCACCGCGCCACGCGGCACAACGCCTATTCCTTCGAGATTGCGACGGAGGCCACCAAGGCCGACGTGCGTCGCGCCGTCGAAGAGCTCTTCAACGTCAAGGTCGAGAAGGTCGCCATTCAGAATCGCGTCGGGAAGACCCGCCGCAGCCGCATGCGTCGCACGACCGCCAAGGCTTGGAAGAAGGCCGTCGTGACGCTCAAGCCCGACTTCAAGATCAACCTGTTCTAGTTTTCAGCACGCCGAAATCACACGCACTGGATCACTTCGATGGGCATTCGCACCTACAACCCGACCAGCCCCGGCCGCCGCAATGCGAGCGTTTCCGACTTCGCCGAGCTGACGCCGGGCGCTGAAGTGCCGAAGGGCCTCCGCTTTCGCAAGCGGAAGACCGGCGGCCGCAACAACCAGGGCAAGATCACCTCGCGGCATCGCGGTGGCGGCCACAAGCAGCACTACCGTCTGATCGATTTCCGGCGCAACAAGGATGGCGTGCCGGGCACGGTGCATTCGATCCAATACGATCCCAATCGCACCTGCCGCGTCGCGCTCGTCCACTATGCCGACGGCGAAAAGCGGTTCATCCTGGCTCCCGAGGGGCTCAAGGTGGGCGGCACGGTGCAGAGCGGTGATTCGGCTCCGCCCGAGGTGGGCAACTGCCTGCCGATGTCGGCGATTCCGCTGGGCATGCAGATCCACAACATCGAGCTCCAGCAGGGGCGCGGCGGCCGGCTCTGTCGGTCGGCCGGCTCGTCGGCCGTGCTCGTGGCCCGTGAGTCGCAGTGGGCCCAGCTCACGTTGCCGAGTGGTGAAATTCGCCGCGTGTCGGCCGCCTGTCGGGCCACGATCGGTGCGATCGGCAACTCCGAGCACATGAACGTCGTTCTCGGCAAGGCGGGCCGCAAGCGTTGGATGGGCATTCGCCCCCACGTCCGCGGCACCGCGATGAACCCGATCGATCATCCGCACGGTGGTGGTGAGGGTCGCACGAAGGGCGGTCGCCATCCCGTCAGCCCGACCGGCAAGAGCGCCAAGGGCGGCGGCACCCGCAAGCCGCGGAAGCCATCGGGGGCCGCGATCATCCGCCGCCGGAAGAGCCGTCGCTACGGTCAATTGAAACTCCGCTAAACCAACCGCAACCAGTAGGACAGGCTTCAGCCTGTCACCAAACACATGGGACGCAGCGCCAAAAAAGGACCATTCGTCGACCCCCGCCTGTTCGAGAAGGTGGATGCCCAGCTCAGCTCGGGCAAGCGCGACCCGATCAAGACGTGGGCCCGCGCCTGCACGATCGTGCCGGAGTTCATCGGGCTCACGTTCATGGTCCACAACGGCAAGCAGCACATGAAGGTGTTCGTCACGGAAGACATGGTCGGCCACAAACTCGGCGAGTTCGCCCCCACGCGAACCTTCCGAGGCCATGGCGGCAAGGTGAAGGAGGCGGCCCCTGCCGCCAAGTAAGGCCCAGCAAGGGACAGGTGAACCATGCCATACACAGCCACCCATAAATACGCCCGGATCAGTGCCCGCAAAGTGCGGGCGCTGGCTGACCTCGTCCGCGGCAAGTTTGCCGACGAGGCGCTCGACATCCTCCGCTTTCAGCCGCATCGCGGTGCCCGGATGCTGGAGAAGGTGATCAAGAGCGCCCTGGGCAACGCCGAGCACCAGCAGGCCACCGGCGTGGACGACCTCGTCGTGGTCGATGCCCGCATCGATCAGGGGCCGATGTTCAAGCGGATCCGTCCCCGGGCCCGCGGCATGGCGTTTGGGATCAAGCGGCGGATGTCGCACATCAAGGTGGCGCTCGACAGCGCCGAGTAGCCGACAAGAAGACACCGAGCAAGCAAAGGCAATTCATCCAAAGGCAATTCACTATGGGCCAGAAAGTTCATCCCACCGGTTTCCGCACGGGCGTCACCGAGCCTTGGAAGAGCCGCTGGTACGCCGCCAAGAAGGATTTCCGCGATCTCCTCATGGAGGATTTCAAGGTCCGGAAGTTCCTGAAGACGAAGTATCGTGCCGCCGCGATTCCGAAGGTGGAGATCGAGCGCACGCGCGACGAAGTGAAGGTGATCCTCCACTCGGCGCGTCCTGGCGTGATCATCGGCCGCAAGGGCCAGGAAGTCGATCGTCTGCAGGAGGAGCTCCAGGAGCTGCTCGGCCGTCGCGTGAATCTCAAGGTCGAGGAGGTCTCGCGGCCGGAGATCCAGGCGCAGCTCATCGCCGAAGACATCGCCGACCAGCTCGTGAAGCGGGCCGCGTTTCGGCGGACGCTCAAGCGGGCGATCGACACGACGATGGATGCCGGCGCGAAGGGTGTGAAGATTCAGCTGGCCGGTCGGCTCGGCGGGGCGGAGATGTCGCGATGCGAGAAGGCGATCGCCGGCTCGATGCCGCTCTCCACGCTGCGGGCAAAAATTGATTACGGGTTCTGCGAGGCTCCCACGGCGCAGGGCAATATCGGAATTCAGGTGTGGGTGAACCAAGGCATGTACGAGGAGGATGGCGATGGCGCTGATGCCCAAGAGGGTCAAGCACCGAAAAAGCCAAAGAGGTC
>JBIIOM010000070.1:0-11257 GCA_044336925.1 Pirellulales bacterium | reverse complement strand
ATACGCCCGGCTGGACTCGAACCAGCGAGCTGTGTTCACGCAACGCCTCGGCATCGTGCCTCGCTTTGCTTGGCCGACCTCCGTCGGCTCTCGATGGGCGGGCATCGTGCCCGCCAGTTTCTGCAATACGCCCGGCTGGACTCGAACCAGCGACCCTGGGATTAGAAATCCCATGCTCTATCCACCTGAGCTACGGGCGCGAACCGCCATTTTCTAACACGGGGGCAGGGGCGGCGCCGCGGCCTTTTTTTCCGCGGGAAGCGTCGTTCGCGGGAATGCCCGACACGCGCTCGTTTTCTGAACTAGTCTTGGGGCGGTAACCCAGACCAGCCCGAGACAAGAATGATCCAAATGTGTGAATCGGCAGCGGCGTGGATGGTGGTGTTTTTATTCGCGTTGGGCGTCTGGCTGATCGCCGGTTCGTTCGTGAGCCCCGGTTCCCGTGGCCGGGTACAGCGCTGAATTTTGCGCGAATCCCCTGGCGAAGCCACACACGTGCCTGATCCTCTGAGGATTGGCCTAGGCGCGGAACGGCTTCGGCATCGAAAGTACGCCGTCGAGACAGTGTGGTTCCACGGATCTTCACGAGGAGCGGTCGTCATGGGTGTGATTCAAGGCCTGCTTACCCTGCTCGGGCGGATCATGATCGCGACGATCTTTCTCTCGAGCGCGGTCGGCAACAAGATCCCGAAATTCAACGACGTCGCCGGCGCCATGGCCGCCCAAGGCGTGCCCCAGCCCAAGATCCTGCTCGCCGGGGCGATCGCCTTTTTGATCCTCGGCGCCCTCTCGCTCGTGCTCGGCTACCGGGCCCGGCTCGGCGCGTTCCTGCTGCTCGTCTTCCTCGCGGCGGCCACCTACTATTTTCACGACTTCTGGCAGGCGCCGGTGGAACAGAAGCAGGCCGAAATGATCCAGTTCATGAAAAATCTCGCGCTGATGGGCACGATGGTGTTCATCATGGCCAACGGCGCGGGACCGTGGAGCCTCGACGCCTCGGCTGCGGCGACCGACGCAGAATCCAAACCGCTTCGTTTTTCCGCTTGACAAACACTGGTCACCCTGCCACAATGCCTGGACGTGGAGCGCCGCCCATGAGGCCGGCTCACCACGCTCGAAAGGGAAGCTACTGACCTCGGTCGAATGACGTTGCGGCGAACATCCGCCGACGCCCTTGGGCGTCGCGGATCGCGTTCGGGCCCGACGGCTTCGAGGTTCCTGCTTCCCTGCTTTGTTCCCGGCCCTCTGCCGGCGGAACTGCTCAGGGTGTCGGTCGCTCCCGATTCCGTCGTGGTCTGGTTTTCGATCGCTGCAACGCTCGTTTCGGCTCCCGGGTCGCCAGCGTTTTGAAATCCAGAGGTCTGCCATGATGATGCTTCGCGAAGTTCTGCGATCCAGCCGACTGCTTCTCGGCGCGGTGCTGGTTTTTTGGCTGGGCACGTCCTGCGCGCCCGCGGGCACGATCTCCATCGGATCGGACACGGGAGCACAGGGTCTCGTCGCTGTCGGCAACGTCGTCGCCGCCCTGACGAACGACATCAACGACGCGAGTTCGTTCACGCTGGGTGCCCTCGTTTCGACCGCGGAGAGCCATGGATTTTTCGTGGGTATGCCGATGCAGTTTTTTGGCCCCGTGACCTTCAGCGTCGCCGACCCCGGCAGCCTGCAGTTCGGGAGCACCGAGTTCGGCTCGTTTGCCTCGACGAAAATCAGTCAGCTTTCCAACAACCCGCTCGTGGGAAGCCGGAGTTTCTTGGTCGAGGGGAGTTTTACGAGGGGCACCTTCGGCGGACCGCTGTTTCCGATGCCCCTGGTGACGAATTTCACGCTCAGCCTCAACCAGAATGCGGGCGCCGGCATGTCGATCAGCGTTAACGCCACGCTCGACTTCGCCGATATCCAACCGGTGCCCGAGCCTTCTGCGCTGGTGCTCGCGACGGTGGCGCTGGGCACGACGGGCCTCGTCTGGCTGCGCCGGGGCCGCGCCTCGGCGGGCGTTCGCAGGGCCGCTACCAGCGGGCCTCGACGCCGAGGCTGACGCCGTGGAGGAAGAGCGTCCCGTTGTCGTTGATCGTGGTGCCGGCGTTTGACGCGGTGCTGAAATCCCACTGGTTCGGCGCAAAAGCCGCGTTCGTGAGCCAGTAGGCGTTGTATCCGGCCCTCAGCCCCCAACCGGCGGTGAGCCGATAGATGAGCGTGGCGTTGAGGCTGCCGATGAAGCCGACCCCCGCGTCACCCGAGCGAATCGCCCCCCGCTCCTGCAGGCCGGTCACGGTGTCGACGATCGGCGCCTGTCCCTGCGAGGCGGCGGTGCCGCAGAGCGCGGTCTTCCACCATCCCTCGACCGCCCAGCGGCACCATTCGCGTCGGCCTCGCATGCCGATCTGCGGCCCGAAGTAGTTGGTCGTCGTCTGCACCACGTAGGCGCTCGTTTCGGGCGGATCGCAGCAGGTGGCCGCGAGGGCTGACTGCTCGTCGAGCCCGGCCCAGACGAAGCCCGCGAGCCAGTTGATGCAGTGGCAATTCGGCCGGCAGCTCGTGCAGGCGAGCCGTGTGGGCCGGCACTCGCGGCAGCAACGGTAGCGGAACAGATTGACTTCGGTCATGTTGAGCGAAGACCAGTAAGTGCCGCGCACTGTCTGCGCGTCGCCGAAATTGCTCACGGCGCTGCTCAGGTCGGGGGGCAGTTGGAGTCCGTCGGGCGCGGTGACGAGGGCATCGCCGAACATGCCGTAGATGCCCGTGTAGCCGATCTCCCAGCCCCAGGCATCGGTGATGAGGCGGCCAAGGAAAACCCGTGTTCCGGTCGCCATGCCCGGCTGCAGATCCTGCGCGGTCATCACCGGTTCGCCGCGATCGGTCAACACGAGCGGATCGCCGCCGATGGCGTTGTTCCGCTGCAGGTACAGGGCATCGAAGATCGCGTACGTGTCCCACGGCGGGCAGCAGCAGTCGCCACAGCAGTGCCGCATGTCACGCATGCAGGCTTCTTCGCGCTGGCGGTCCGCCCACGGCCAGGCCACCTCCTGGCCGTCGAAGCCGGTGGGCGGCACGATCTCCTGGGCGGCGAGCGGCGCCGCCAGACAGGCCAGCAGCACCGCTGCCGTCCAGGCCCCGAGGGATCCGGCACCACGCCGCAGATTTCGCCCGACCCGTTCCATCCGTATCTCCTTCCTCCAAGTCACGACCCATGCAACAGGAACGATCGACAAAAACGGCATCGACTCACCAACAATGTGCCGGGATGTGGGGCCGCAAGGATTTCCCAGCCTGCCAGGTCGAAACGTCCGCTCCGGTTGGGTAAACTCGGTAAGCATTCCGATCTTTTGGTGCCCGCGAGAAATTACTTCATGGTCTGCCTGTGGCTCCGTAGGTTCCGTCAAGCCGGTCGCCGACCGCGGCTGTCCGTCGGCCTTTCGAGCGGCACTCCTTTGGCGGCGGAACTTCTCGAGCCGCGATTGGCGATGGCGTCCACGCTGGGAACCCAGGCGTTCGCGAATCTGGGGACCACCACGGTCGATACGGGTAACATCAACACGGCCAACACGTTCACGTTGAGCAACATGCGATCCACGGCGTCGCAGACGGGTTACTTCGTAGGGTTGCCAGCGCTCTCCGCGGCCGGCGGCTGGACGTTCACGACGACCGTCGGCACGAGCCTCACCTTTTCGAACCCCGCGTTCGGCACCTTCCAGTCGACCGTGATCACCACGGATTCCAGCACCTCGACCCCCGGGCAGCAGCGGACGTTCTACGTCCTCGGCACGCTGACGGGGGGCACTCTGGGCCCGGTGACCCCCAGTCCGGTGCCGTCGAGCATCACGATCACGCTCACGGAGACCGGGCTCGCGATTTCATCTTCGGCGACGCTCTCGATCCCGCCGACGAAGGCGAAGTCGCCGGTGCTCGTCGCGGCCAATGACCTCGGCTGCGACAGCACCCCGCGGGTCTACGTGATCGATCCATACAGCGGCGATGCGACGAGCTTCGTGCCGTATGACGACCCGAATTTCCGTGGCGGGATTCGGGTGGCGGTGGGCAACGTCGACGCCGATCCGAACACGGTCGAGATCGTCACCGCTCCCGGACCGGGCCGGGTCGGCGAGGTCCGCGTGTTCAGCCTCGATGGAGTCGAGAAGCCGGGCTTCCGATTGCTGCCGTTCGGCCGGCGTTGGGTGCGCGGCGTGGATGTGGCCGTCGGAGACATCGACGGCGACGGTGTCGACGACCTCGTGGCGGGCGCCTCGCGCGGCCGCGGCAGCGTGGCGGTGGCCCGCAGCACGACCACGGCGTTCGTGGCGCAGCCGAAGAAGTCGTTCACGGCTTTCGGCGGAACCTATACCGGCGGTGCGGCGGTGGCCGTGCAGGGCGTGGGGCGGATCGTCGTGGGCAGCGGCTTCGGGCTCCCCGCGACGGTGAGGGTGTTCGACGTGTCGGGTGCCAAGCCGAAGATGCTCGGCCAGTTCAGGCCGGATCTCCCGAACGGCACCGGCGGCGTGACCCTGAATACCCAGTTCTTCTCCGCAGCCAGCGTTCCCCAGGTGATGGTGGCCGGGGGCCGCAACGAAAACTCCGCTGTCGGCACCTACAAGGACGACAAGAACCCGCCCACGAGGACGTTCAACTCCTTCGCCGGCCGCGCGAAGCCGAATGCTCCCGTCTATGCGGCGTCCGCCGCGCTGGCCAGCGCGTTCGCCGACACCGTGTTCATGGCCCAGGGGTTCGGCGGGGTCGGTCCGATTCTCAAGGTGAACGCGGCAACGGGGCAGGTCGACTCCTCGTTCGTCGCGAGCCTCAAGGGCGTGCCGATTGTAGCGCCGCTGCGGATTACGACGCTCGTTTTCCGGTGACCGACGGCGGGTCGTTTCGAAGCTGCCGTGGCGGGCTGGTTCGTGGATTGACCGCCCGCGAAGCGGGGTGTTAGGGTCGAGCCCATGGATTCAAGCCCTGGCGCCTCCTCCCGTGCCGACGCCCCCGCTGAAACATCCGCGCCGCAATCGTCGGCGGTCGGTTCGGACGCCACCGTCATCTCGAACCGCGCGTTGGGCGGCCCCACGTCGATGGCCGAAATCGGCCGGCTCCTCGAGGGCACGCGGCTCGGCCCCTACGAGCTCGAGCAGTTCGTGGGCGGCGGCGGCATGGGAGCCGTGTTTCGGGCGCTCGACACGACGCTCAATCGCATCGTGGCCGTCAAGGTGCTTTCGCGGCAGCAGTCGGCCGACGAGGAGATGCTCCGGAGATTCCGCAACGAGGCCCAGTCGGCGGCGCGGCTCGACCACGAGAACATCGGCCGCGTGCATGCGGTCGGCTCCGAGGACGGCTGGCACTTCATCGTCTTCGAGTTCATCGAGGGGCAGAATCTCCGCGAGTTGGTCGCCGAGAACGGACCGTTCGACCTGTCCCGCACGATCGACGTGGCGATCCAGGTGGCCGATGCGCTCGAGCACGCTGCCGACCGCGATGTGGTGCATCGCGACATCAAGCCCTCGAACATCATCATCACCCCCGCCGGTCGCGCGCGGCTGGTCGACATGGGGCTGGCCCGCCTGCACCAGGTAGCCGGCGACCAGGATCTCACGGCCAGCGGCATGACGCTCGGCACGTTCGACTACATCTCGCCGGAACAGGCTCGCGATCCGCGATCGGCCGACGTCCGCAGCGATCTGTATTCGCTCGGGTGCACCATCTTCTACATGCTCGCCGGTCGGCCGCCCTTCGCCGAGGGGACGATGGTGCAGAAGCTCCTGCAGCATCAGCAGGATCCGCCGCCGCCGATCGAATCGTTCAGGCCCGACATCCCGAAGCGTTTCGCCGCCGTGCTCGCCAGGCTGATGGCCAAGGATCCCGCCGACCGGCAGCAGCGTCCGGCGGAATTGATCGCCGAACTCGTGGCCGTCGCCGAGGAGGAGGGGATCGACATCGCCGCGTCGCGGCCCGCGGTGCTGGCGGCGACCGAAGCCTTTCCGCTGCCGCTGGAGCACGAGCCGCGGTCGATCCTGCCCTGGCTGGTGCCGCTTCTGGGGCTGGCCGCGGTGGTGGGCGGGCTCTGGTGGGTGTCGGCTCGGCCACGCAGCCTGACGACCGCGGCGGCGCCCGGCCAGGCTGCCACCGACGACGCCGCGACGGGAGCATCCGTGGCTCGAGCCGAGAGCGACCGCCCGTGGCGCGTGGTGCCGACGCCCACCGGCGATCGGGAGTCCATGGCCCTGGGCGATGCCGTCCGGCGGGCCGCCGACGGCGACACGATCGAACTGGCCTACGACGGCTTCCTCGATCAGCCGCCGATGGCGGTCGAAGGGCGACGGATCACGCTGCGGGCGGCCGACGGCCATGCTCCGGGCATCCGCTTCGTGCCGCCCGACGCCGATGGCACGGGCGGGTGGAACGGCTGCACGATCCGCGATGGAGGCGTTTCGCTCGTCAACGTGCGGCTTCGGCTGGCCGATCCTTCCGCTGGCAATGTGGCGGTGTTCATGCTCGGCGCCGGAGCGGCGGTGGACTGCGAAGACGTCGTCGCCGAACTTCCGGCCGCGGGCTTTGATGAAGACGAAGCGGGGCCACTGCCGGCGCCGTGTGCGTTCGTGCGGTTCGCCGGCGGCGAGGCGACCCCCCAGCGGGCAAGCGTGCGGATGACACGTTCGTTGGTGGCCGGCGACGGCGTCTTCTTCGCGGGGGGCGGCGCCGGCCAGGCGGAGATCATCTGGACGGGCGGCCGCTGCATCACGACGCGGCATTTTCTGCTCGCGAACGGGGCCCCGGAAAACGCCGCCGAAGGGCTGTCGATCGCACTCTCGCTCGGCGATGCTCTCTTTGCCTGCCGCGAGGGGTTTGCCCGGCTCGTCGACTCGTCGGCAGAGCCTCTGCTGCCGCGGCTGCAGGTCTTCGCCGAGGCCTGCCGTTTCGTGGTGCCGGAGGGGCGCGTGCTGCTCGAGCAGTCTGGCATCGAGGAGCCGGCCCGCTACCGCACGGCGATCGAATGGCTCGACGCCAACAGCCGCTACGAGGGGAGCAACCTGTTTCGTCGGATCGACGGCTCCGCCGAGCGGGTGGAGATGGATTATGCGGCGTCGCCGCAGCCGCTCGCCCATTCCGCGCGAATCTCGATGCCGGTCGAGGGGTGGCAGGTCGAAGGCGGCCGGGATGGCGGCGAATTGTGAAGGAAGGAGAAAAACCGCCCATTTCTTGACACGCCGGTGGTGCGTTGGGTCTAGTAATGAAGTTCGCCGGAAACAGTTTTCGACGAGCCTCCGATCCACGACGGCTCGGGGCAGCCTGACACCAGGGAGTGCATCGATGTTTGGACGCAGCGTTTTTGCGGTGATGGTCGGCGTGGGCGTGGCTTTCGTCGCCGGTGCATCCTCTCGGCCGGCCTTCGCGATCAAGCAGTTCGCCGAGGAGTTCAAGGCCGTCTACGTCAAACCCGGATCGCCCTTGGCCGCTGCCGTCGAAACCGCGAAGTGCAACGTCTGCCACGTCGGTTCGAGCAAGAAGGAGCGCAACGCCTACGGCCAGGCGCTCGCCGAACTGCTCGACAAGAAGGAAGACGCCAAGAACGTCGAGAAGATCCGCAAGGCGCTCGAGACGGTGGCGGCCATGTCGAGCGACCCGGCCAAGGCCGATGCCCCCACGTTTGGCGCGCTGATCGAGCAGGGCAAACTGCCGGGCGGCGAGGCGAAGTAATAGGCTTCGCAAGTAGACCGCTTGCCCAGTAGACCGCTTGCTCCGCAAGCGGATCCAGACCCGCTTGCGGAGCAAGCGGTCTACCTTGCCGCGGACTCGAGAATCAGTTCGTCGAGGCCATCGCATTCCGCGATGGCGGCGGCTGACTCGGCCGGAGCGAAGAGCCGCACACGCTTCACCAGGTTGTCGAACTGCTCGTGGGCCAGGCTGCGGACCACGGGAGAGAGTTCGGCCAGCGAACGCCAGCGGTGCCGCGAGGCGGCCGACCGAGCCCCGCTGCGCTCCCGCACCGCGAGCCGAAACTCCACCTCGCGCTCCGCCGGGGGCGCGTCGATGAGCAGCGTGTCGGCGTCGATCGCCGTGCCGATTCGCCGCGAGAGCCGTTCGGCGAGCCTGCGGGAGATGGCGACGGAGTCGGCGTAGGAGCGGCCCGCGAGCGCCCGGTGGATCTGCGGATGATGCAGGGCGTCGAACGAGCCGGCCCGCTTCACGAGCCGGCGGGCGGGGCCAAAGAGGCCGTCCACGAGGCGGGCAGCGCCGGAAGCCCGGGCAGCGTGAACGAGCCAGTCGCCAAACTCGCGGTCGTCAAACCGCGTCAGCCGCGCCGGTTCGATCGAATCCCGAACGAGCCAGATCGACCGCTGCAGCATCGCCGTCGCCGCCCGCACGGCATGGTGCCAGTAGACCTCGCTGAACATGACGTAGCGGGCGAAGACCATCAGCTCGGCCGCAGTGCGGCCTTTTTCCGTGATGGCAAGCGCCCCGCCCGATTCGTCGAGGCAGAGGCTCGAGAGCAGTCGCTCCTGATCGAAGTGGCGGCCGTAGGGGACGCCCGCGTGGAGGCTGTCGCGGGAGAGATAGTCCATCTTGTCGACGTCGATCGGCCCCGAGAGCAGCGAGCAGAGCAGGCGGCCGGCGGGGTCGGCGGCGGTGCCGGCGACGAGGCTCGCGACGCGGGCCGGTGCGATCCCCCACTCCGTCTCGATGATCGTGGCGAGCTCGCCCGCCGTGAGCAGGGGATGCACGAGCGATTCGTGCCTGGGCAGCTCCGGGAGGCCCATGTCCTCGAGCGGATGGCAGTAGGCCCAGTGGCCGATGTCGTGCACGAGCGCGGCGACGACGAATGCCGCGGCGTCCGCTTCGTCGATCGCGGCTGCGAACCGCGGCTCGTGGCGGAGCCGGGAAAGAAACTCCAGCGCGAGCCGGTAGACGCCGAGCGAATGCTCGAACCGCGAATGGGTCGCGCCCGGATAGACGGCGGCGACGAGCCCGAGCTGGCTGACCCGGGTGAGCCGCCGCAGCGAGGCCGTGTCGATCAGCGACCTGACTCGCGGCGTGACGGGCACGGTCACGCCCGGCGGGATGCGGATGCCGTCGGCACCGCCGTCGAGGGCGACGAGTTCGGGCAGTTGGGCGAAGGGCATGGGGCTGGCCTCGGGAAGACCGCGGAGACGGTTCAGATCGGCGTGAAGCCGGCAGCCCAGCGCAACAGGGCGGTGAAGAGCACGTAGAGCGAATAGTGGGCCACGGCCGCGGCCCATTCGAGGTCGAGCGTGGCCAGCGATGCCAGCGCTCCCGCGCCGAAGAAGAGCGGCGCGATGTAGAGCCACTGCCACATCTCGGTCGTCATCTCGGCGGGGATGAAGCCGCGCACGCCCCAGAGCAGGGCATAGACGGCGGCGCAGATGACCGCCCGCAGCAAGAGCGATCGGTCACGGTAGGGCTCGAGCTCCCGCTCCCGCGCGATGCCGTAGCCGACGAGCACGCAGGGCAGGGCGAGGACGACCGCGCCGAGGCCGAGGAACCAGGCAGGCGCGAGGCCGGGGCCCCACACCGCGCGGGCGATGACGGCCGCCAGGATCGCCGCGACCGCGCCTCCGGCGATCGCCGCCAGCTTCCATCGCGTCGGAGGCTTTTCGGTGCTGACGATCGGAGCGGTCGGCATGCGGGCGCCGCCCTGCGAATGTGCGACCGGGGCCTCGGGCTCATGGATCACGACCGCCTGTGCCGGGGCGGCCGGGATCGTGATCGACTTCTTGCACTTCGGGCAGGGCCCGGTGCGGCCGGCGAACTGGTCGCTCACGGAGAACCGCGACTTGCAGCCCGAGCAGACCACCTGGATTGGCATGGCACCACCGGCAGAATCGGAAAAACAGGGCCAATCGCCCCGGCGCACCCGGGCAACGCGGCGAATGGGGCAGTGTCAGAGCCGGGCCGTCGGCCGTCAAGGCGCCCGTTTCCACGCTAGACTCTCATTGGCGTTTGAGCCGACGAAGGGGCCAGCGATGTCGGAGGAAAAAACCAAAATCGTGCCGCGCACGCCGCCGAAGGTGGCGGGCGATCAGATCACGTTTTCATGCGCCAACGGGCATCGGATCGTCGTCCCCGCCAAGCTCGCGGGCAAGCGTGGCACCTGCTCGAAGTGCGGCATCGCCGTCATCATTCCGGGCCCCGGCGGCAAGGCCGGCGGCGCCGCGCAGCCCGCCCCGAGTCCAAAGCCGGCTGCCGTGGGTGCTGCCGAAGAGATCGTGATTACCGCAGCGGATGCGATTGAGCCAGCGGAGGCGATCGAGCCAGCGGAGGCGATCGCCGAAGAGCCCACAGCCACGGAGGAATCGCCGCCGCGGAAGGATGAGTTTGCCGGTCTCTTCGATGCGGTTTCCGCCGAACAGTCGCGCGGATCGGGCGCTGGATCGGCCGCCGAACATGCCATCGAGGCGCCGGCTGACGGAGCGCCGTCGGAGCCCGGCTCGAGCGGCATCGGCAACGTCGTGGCCAACGAGCCCACCGAAGGCTATGCGAACGATTACGATTCCGCCGGGCTCGCCGACAATCCGACGGCGCAGCTCGTCGCCCGGCTCTGGGTCGAGCAAGCGCACGGCGGCAAAATCGAGATCCACGTCACGGGCGGCGGTGTGATCATGCCGCAGTGGTACGAGCCGCGGTGGTCGCGAGGCACGCACGGACTGTTCGCGAATCAGGCCGCTGACGGCACCGTCACGCTCACGGCCGTCGCCTGGGAATCGATCCAGAAGATCATCGTCCGTCAGGTCGAAGGGCTGCCCGACGGGATGTTCGAGTGAGGTCGGGGCTCACCCGTCCTCGTCCAGATCCCCTTCGGTGATCATCGTGAAACCCTTCGCGCTCAGGGTCTCGAGGCCCATCTCCGAGTTGTCGACCATCAGCGCGACGGCGGGGCGGCCGCGGGGTCGGGCAAGAATCGGGTAGGCCTGGATGATGTTCACCTCCGCCTGCAACAGCGCCGTGCAGATTCGCAGCAGCGGCTGATGCCCCTCGGGCAATTCGACGCCGATGAGATCGCTCTCGATGAGCGCGAGGCCTGCCCGCTCGAGGATCTCCCGGCCCTGCTCCGGATGGCTGAGCAGGAATCGCACGAAGGCGCACTCGCCGGAGTCGGTGATCGAAAGGGCGACGATCCGCACCTTGGAGCCGTCGAAGCGGCGGACCACCTCGAGCAGCTGCCCGACGCGGTTCTCCAGGAACACGGTGAATTGCCGCAGTGTCGGCCAATTGCGGCCACGGGCCGTGGCAAAGCCGACCGCTCCGCCTGCGCCCT
>JBIIOM010000069.1:0-11352 GCA_044336925.1 Pirellulales bacterium | reverse complement strand
CCGGCCTGTGCCGGCGGCCTCCGCGGACCGCGGTCCTCCGCGTCATCGGCCTTCGGCAGATCGGCGGGAAGGTCGGTGCGCTCCGGAATCTGTTTCCGCAGGAGCCGCTCGATCGCCGTCAGCCGCGACCGCTCCTCGCGGTCGCAAAAGCTCACGGCGGCGCCGGTGAATCCAGCGCGGCCCGTGCGGCCGATCCGGTGCACGTAGGTCTCCGGCTCGTGCGGCAGTTCGAAGTTGATGACGTGCGTCACCTGGTCGACGTCGATGCCGCGGGCGGCGATGTCGGTGGCGATCAACACCGGCGGCCGCTGCGACTTGAACGACGACAGGGCAAGCTCGCGCTGATTCTGGCTCTTGTTGCCGTGGATCGCGGCGGCGCGGATGCCGGCCTTCTCGAGATCGCGCTGCAGTTTGTTGGCGCCGTGCTTCGTGCGCGTGAAGACGATCACGCGGGCCATCCCCTCGTGCTTGAGCAGGTGCACCAGCAGGTGTTTCTTCTGCTTTTGCGGCAGGAGAAAGACCGATTGCTCGACCGTCTCGGCGGGCGTGGCCTGCGGCGCGGTTTTCACCTCGAGCGGGTCGTGCAGCATCGTCTCCGCGAGCTGCCGCACCTCGGCGGGAAGCGTGGCGGAGAAGAAGAGCGTCTGCCGCTTCTTCGGCACCTGTGCCACGATCTTGCGCACGTCGTGGATGAACCCCATGTCGAGCATGCGGTCGGCCTCGTCGAGCACGAGAACCTCGGCCGAGCGGATGTCGGCGAGCCGCTGCTGAATGAGGTCGAGCAGCCGGCCCGGCGTGGCCACGAGCACGTCCACGCCGCGCTGCATCGCCGCGGCCTGCGGCTTCTGGTTGACGCCGCCGTAGACCACGGTGCTTTTCAGCTTGGCATGCTTGCCGTAGGCGCGGAAGCTGTCGTGGATCTGGCTGGCGAGTTCGCGGGTGGGGGCGAGCACGAGCACGCGGCACCGCTGCGGCTGCACCTCGCGCCGATCAGCCATCAGCCGTTCGATGATCGGCAACGCGAACGCGGCGGTCTTGCCGGTGCCGGTCTGGGCACAGCCGAAGAGGTCGCGGCCGGCGAGCACATGCGGCATCGCCTTGGCCTGGATCGGGGTGGGTGTGGTGTAGCCTTCGGCGGCGAGCGCCTCGAGAACGGGCGCGGAGAGCCCCAGCGATTTGAATGTCTGCATCGAACTGAGCATATCATCCCCGCCGCGACGGCGGCAGGGGATCGCGGCATTGCGGCGTGAACGTACGTCTTTCGCCGGCGGGTCAGCCGGGCGACGCGTCGTGCGCGAGCCGGGAAAGGAACGCGGGGTCGATGAGATCGGTGGCAGTGATTTTCACATGCCGCGTCGAGGCGCCTGCGGCCGCAAGTTCCGCGGCGGTGATCGGCTCGCGGGAGGCGAGCTGCGCCCGCACGACATCGGCGGTGGCGTCGGAGGCATCGGTGCCTGCCGCCCGCCGCGCTGCCACCCGGGCGATCACCGCCTCCGCGGGCAGGTCGAATTCGAGCCAGACGAGCGGCACGCCGGCCTCTCGGGCCACCGCGGCGATCGTGTCGCGCTGGGCGCGGAGATTCGCCGCCGCATCGACGACGACGCTCGATCCCGCCGCGAGCAGCGTGCGCGAGAGCGCGGCGAGCCGGTCGTAGACGCGGCTCGTCATGGCCGGCTCGTACAGCGATTGCGCGTGGGCTGTGCTTTCCGGTCGGTCGGTGCTGGCCATCCCGGCGAGCCGCTTGCGTTCGACGTCGCTCCGCAGCCGCATCGCCTCGCAGACGCCGACGATCGCCGCGGCCACGGTCGTCTTGCCGCTGCCGGAGATGCCGCTCGTCGCGTAGAGAACCGGCCGACGCGGCCGCGTGAGCCGCTCGGCCAAGTCGAGATAGCGGTCGGTCTCGGCCCGCGCGGCCTGCTGGGCCGCTCGGTCACCCGCCGTCTGTGAGAATCGAATTGCCGCCACTGCGGCCCGCACGATCGCGCGGTAGACCTTGTAGATGGGGAGCACACCCGCAGCCTCGTGGTCGTCGGCCGCCTCGATCCAGCCGCTCACGGCCTGCGCGGCGAGGTCTGGCCGGCCGCGGGAGTGGAGGTCCATGGCGAGAAACGCGATGTCGCTCGCCACGTCGATCCACCGCAGCGACTCGCTGAACTCGATCGCGTCGAACGCCATCATGCGGCCCTCGTGCAGCACGAGATTGGCGAGGTGGAGGTCGCCGTGGCACTCCCGGACACGGCCCGCCGCCCGCCGGCGCTCGATCGCGGGGCTGACCGCGTCGAGCCGCGCGCACAGCCAGTATTCCAGGTGTTGGTCGCGGGCTCGAGTGTCGGGCCGCGCCCCCCGCAGCTGCGAGAGATTGAGGCTCACGGCATCACCGAGGGCCTGCGGCGTGCCCCAAAGGGACGAGGCAGAGGCTACGGCGAGTCGCGCCTGCACCGCGGCGATCTCCGCGCCGAGTCTTCCGCAGTCGTCGGCCGAAAGCCGGTGATCGGCGAAGAGCCGGTCGAACCGGCAGGCTTCGTCGAACTGCCTGAGCTTCACGGCCCACTCGAAGGCCGCGCCGGGGCCGTCCATGCGCGGCGCCGCGGGGGAGCCGGTGATCGGCACGACGCCCAGGTAGAGAGCGGGCGCGAACCGGCCGCTCAGCCGCACCTCCTCCAGGCAGCAGGCATGCCGTTTCTCGAGCGATGAAAAATCGAGAAACCCGAGGTTGCAGGGCTTCTTTACCTTGTAGACATAGTCGCCGGTGAGGATCACCCAGGAGATGTGGGTCTCGATCAGGTGGATGTCGCGCGTAGGATGCGGATACGCGGCGGGGTCGAGCAGCGGCGTCACGTCGAGCGGCGGCGGCGCAGGCGCAGGAGATTCACTGGATCGCGGCGGGATGCTCATGGTGGCACAGTCGTCGATCCGCCGCGAACCTCATGACTCAAGTTCAGCGTGCGTGCGGTCGTCGCATGTTGCGCACCTGGAACCCGTCGCCCGCCGTGAGCAGGCGATCGAACGCGGTCGTCGCATCGATGCCGTCTTCGATCGCGCTCTCGATCACGTAGGCGATCTCGTCGTCATCGAGCTCGATCCGTCGATCGCGCTGGATGGCGGCCACGAGATAGCCCCGTTCCCCGTGCGTGCAGTTGTCGCAGAGCCACGTGCGAATCGCGTCGATCGGCGACAGATCCTTGAGCGAGTCAAAACGGTCCTTCTCTTGCGTGAACATGGTTTTGTTCCCCTGTCAGGTGAATCCTTTCCCTCCAACGGCAGCGAAATCTACGCCTCGCAAAATCGATTGGCAACCTGAGGAGCGGCGATTTTTGGGGGAGCGGAGGCACCCCGCGGGGGGATGGGAAACCCGCAGGGGATGGGCGGGGGGCAGGCTGAAGCCTTTTTGGGGACAGGCTGAAGCCTTTTTCGGGGACAGGCTGAAGCCTTTTTCGGGGACAGGCTGAAGCCTTTTTCGGGGACAGGCTGAAGCCTTTTTTGGGACAGGCTGAAGCCTTTTTCGGGGACAGGCTGAAGCCTTTTTTGGGACAGGCTGAAGCCTTTTTTGGGACAGGCTGAAGCCTTTTTCGGGGACAGGCTGAAGCCTTTTTTGGGACAGGCTGAAGCCTTTTTCGGGGACAGGCTGAAGCCTTTTTCGGGACAGGCTGAAGCCTACCCTACTGGGCGGTCAGCCTGGAGACGTCGAGGGCCTCGATCGTCTCGATCGCCTGGCCGGCGATGCCCTGCAGGTCGCCATACATGCCCGCCGTCGCGGCCAGCACCGCCTGGATCTGCATCTCGCGCTTCGCCCAGAGCTTCGTCATCGTCGTCCGCTCCTTGGCGAGATCGGCGTGCATCTCCTCGAATTTCTCGATGATCGCCGTCACTCGCTGCCGGAAGCGATGGCCCGTGAGGTATTGGTAGACGAGCTCCATCTTCGTCTGCTGCCCCTCCCCCGCCTGCCGGGCGAGGGCGAGCTCGAGGAGCGTGTGTCGCAGGGCGATCGCCAGCGGCACGAACGTGCGCGTGCTCGTCACCCAGACGCCGTCGACGTGGCCAAACGTCTCCATGCCCTTCGGCAGCGTGTGCGTGACGATGACGGCGAGATCGGCCTTCGCGGCCCGCTGGTCGTCGCGCAGCTTCGGCAGCCAGCCTTCGCTCCAGTGCTTCGTCCGCTTCGATTCCCAGAGGATGGTGCCGCAGGCCTGGCCGTCGGCGCGGGCCACCGCATGCACCACGTCGCCGCCAAACTCCCCCTTGGCCACGGGCATGAAGGCGTCCGACGGGAACGACTGCTTGAGCACCGCCTCGATTTCGAGCTCCTGCACCTCCCCCTGGAGTTGCTGCGAGCCCTGCTCCGCCCGCCGCTTGAGCTCCTCGATCTGCTTCTGCATGGCGGTGATCGTCTGCTCCTTTTCGGCCATCTTGAGCTTGAGATCCCCCTCGGCCTCGCGCTTGGCCTGCTCGCGGGTGGCGCCGAGCGATTCCTGCACCCGCTTCTCGATCGAGAGCTCGAGCTCGCGCCTCGCGTCGTCGAGCTCGCGCTGCTTGCGCAGGGCGTCGGTCTGGGCCTGCTGGGCCTCGACGAGCTTCTGGTCGCGATCCGCGAGCACGCTGGTGAGGTCGGCGAGTTCCTTGGCCTTTCGATCCATCTCCGCGGTCAACGCCAGCCGGGCCTTCTTCGCCTCGGCCTCGGCGATCGTCGTCCGCTCGGCCCGCAGCTTGGCCTCGTATTGGGCCCGCGTGGCCTCGACGATCGGCGCGGCGAGCGATTCGGTCAGGTGCACCTCGCCCTTGCAGTGCGGGCAGGTGATCGTGGGGTCGGCGTGGTTGTGCATGGCGGTCTCCGGACGAAATGGAACATGTTTGTGTCCATCTGTCCAGTCAGGTAGACCGCTTCGTCCCGAAGCGGATCTCCGGGGATCCGCTTGCGGAGCAAGCGGTCTACGGGTGGACGCGGTCTGCGTCGCCTACGGGGCCTGGAAGGTGTCGATGTAGACGAGGTCGGCGATCGAGCCCTCGTCGGTCCAGAACCGGGCCCGGATCGCATAGAGCTTGTCGCGCTCCACGATGCACGCGAAGGGCTCGCGATACTTCACGCCGGGATTGAGCTGGTAGCGGCCGTTCACGAAGTCTTCGTTCGTGGCCAGCAGGTTGCGCTTGAGCAAGAGCGGCCGCGGATTGCCGTCGGCGGAGTTCCAGTCGAACCAGGGCACATCCGGGTCGGCCTCGACGTGGGAGGCCTGCTGGACGGCCGGCTTCGCATCGCCGAGCGGCTCGATCTCCACGATCGAAATCTCGAGGCCGAGATCGCGGTCCTGCTCGTGCTGCGGAAACCGCGGCGCAATCGCCACCTTGCCGATGTTTTTCATGAAGACATCGACGTTGAGCAACACCCGGTCGCCCGCCAGCGGATGCACGGTCGGGCTCACCGTCACCTCCATCGTCGGGTCGTGCGTGCGCTCCACCGTGAAGTTGGTGTAGGTCCACCACGCAGCCACGAGAATCGCGGTGCCGCCGAGCACCTTGCTGAAAAAGTCGGCCCAGAGATGGGCGGTTTCGAGCCGCGAACGGCGGTCGTCGTGAGGCATGGTGTTCTCCGCAGAAAGACGGTTTGTAGACCTCCCACAACTCCCTCCGCCAGCCCGCTTTCACGGCGTCTCGGCCGGTCGACGCACCGGCCAAAATGTCCTCGGGGCCGCACTCAAAACCCAGGCTGCGCAGCTTGACAGCCGACCGGTCTGAACCGCGGGCGCCACGCGTTTTGCAGTCCGTTCGCTGCGTCCGTCGCTTGCCCGCTCGCCATACGATCGAGCGACACCCGGAAATGGACGCCATGCACATCATCCCCCGCCTCAGCGACGCCGGCCTCGCCGTCAGGCTGCTCGCGGGGCTTCTCGTATCCGTCGTGCTCGCGGGCGAGGCGGCCGGTGCCACGGGCCGTCGGCCCTACCTCACCGGCATGGTCGGATCCTCGCTGGGACCGGTCGCAGGCGGAGCCGCTCCGGCGGCGTCGGGTGGTTCCGTCGGGAGCGCGGTCTTCAATGGCGAGGGGGCCTTCGGCGTCGAGATCCCGCAGCCGGCCGGGGCGATCAGGCTCGAACTCGAGGGGCGGGCATTCGACGACACGTTCGCGGCGGCAAGCGCCCAGGAATGGTCCACGATGGCGAACCTCTGGCGCGATCTTTCGATCGCGGAGCATTTCGGAGCCTACGCCGGCGGCGGCATCGGGGCCGGCGGTTTTTCCGTCGCGGGTGAAACCGGACCGGACGGTCGGGCCGCGATCACGAAGGCCAGTGGCTTCGCCTGGCAGGCGGGCGCGGGGATCACGTATGCGTTTACGGAGCGGGTGACGGTCGACGTGGGCTACCGGCTCCACGGCCTCGAGGCCACGACGGGCCGAGCGGCTGGCGTTGCCGGAGACCTGATGGCAGGCGAGGTGCTGCTTTCGGTGCGGATCTTCGAGCCGTTTCGCAGCTGGCGATAAGCAGACCGCGCCCAAAGTAGACCGCTTGCTCCGCAAGCGGATCTCCATCACGCACCGCCGGCTCGGGGGCGGCAGAAGTCGCGTCGCGGTGGCCCTCGCGGACTCGGTCCAAATGCTCCTCGAGCTTCCGCCGACCCCCTCGCCTCCGTCGTAGCCGATCCGCTTGCTGAGCAAGCGGTCTACCATGCCTTCTACGTGCGCTTGGCTTTTTTCTTGACGGGCTT
Organism: Pirellulales bacterium; assembly: GCA_044336925.1. Lineage (GTDB taxonomy): Bacteria > Planctomycetota > Planctomycetia > Pirellulales > UBA1268 > RGVT01. Next base: position 4,659 of record JBIIOM010000069.1, on the reverse strand, counting down.
TTTCTTCTTGCGCTTGGTGGCGGCGCGGATGGCTCGCAGGGCCGCCTCCACCTCGTCGAGGAATTCGTTGGCCGTGTCGGCGAGCTCACTGGCCGAGAGCGGCTCCACCTCGTCGATGATGAAGAGCGCGAGATCGCCGCTTTGCTGCGCCGCCATCAGCGCCTGGTATTCGACCAGCGAGAGGTCGTCGTGGTCTTCATCTTCGCTCGTGAGAAACTCGAAGCCCACGCGGGCCTTCGCGTCCCAGCCGTCGATGTGAAACGACACCCCATGTTCGTGAAACATGACGTTGCGGGCGATCGTGTAGCCGCGGGCGCGGAAGAGGCGGGCCAGCAGGTCGCAGGCCCGGGTTTCGGAAAGGGTGTCGGGCACGGTGTCTGGTTCCAGGTTCCGGGGGTTCAGCTGCGATACTCGAATTTGTACTTGCCCGGCATCGGAACCGGATAGGTGCCGTCGGCGTTCTTGGCGAGGATCGTCGGCGACGAATCGGTGAGGCTGTCCACGCCGGCGGTCAGATCGTCGGGGCTGTTGAGCATTTCGTCATAGGTGACGGCCCGGCCGGTGTGGGCCGCGAACCGCCCCATCGCCGTGACGAGGCTGGCCTCGGCGCCGCGCTGCGCCTCGTTGTAGGGCGTGTCGGCGAGGATCGCGGCGACGAGATGCTCCCATTCGAGGCGGTATGGGTTTTTCTCGGGCTGCGCGGCGGTCCAGAGGATGTTGTCCTTGTCCATTCGCTGGCTCTTGTAGATCGTCGACCTCGCCGGCGAGTGGCCGCTCGCCGAAATCGTGAACGCCCCCTTCGACCCTTGGCCGAAGAGACCGAATTTCTGGGTGCAGTTGGCCATCGTGCGGCCGGAATAGAAAAACTTCGCGCCGTCGGCGAACGTCCATTCCACGCCGTAGGTGTCGAAATTCTGGTCGTCGAGCTTGCCGCGGAAGTGCCGTCCGCCGGTGGCCTCGGCCTTCACGGGCCAGGCGTTCTTCATCCAGCAGGCCTCGTCAATGTGGTGGACGTAGAAGTCGCTGAAGACACCGCCGCTCGCCCAGAGGAAGTTGTGGAACCGCCGCGTCTGCCAGAAGAGTTCGCTCATCCCCTCCGGCGGGCCGGGGAAGAGATCCATGGGCATCACCGGCCCGTGCTCGCGGTAGCCGCGGAACGTGATCAGGTCGCCCGCCTCGCCATTCTGCAGCCGGTCGAAGAGCTCCCGCCGCGCCTCGCTGTGGCGGCACATGAGCCCGACGCCAACTTTCAGCTTCTTGGCATCGGCCTTCGCGGCGAGCTCGATGATTCGCTTCGTGCTCGGGCCGTCGATCGAGACGGGCTTCTCCATGAAGGTGTGCACGCCCTTCTCGATCGCGTAGGCGAAGTGCGGTGCGCGGAAGGCCGGCGGCGTGGCGAAGATCGCGATGTCGCCGGGCCGCAGGCAGTCGACCGCCTGCTTGTAGCCGTTCATGCCGACGAAGCACCGGTCTTCGGGAACGTCGACCCGCTCCTTGAATTGCTCGGCGAGCGCCTTCCGCTTGATGTCGATTCGGTCGCGGAAGATGTCGGCCATCGCCACGAGCTTGAGGTTCGCGCCGGGCACGGAGAGGGCGTCGATCGCCGCGCCCGATCCGCGGCCGCCGCAGCCAACCAGCGCGATGCGGATCTCGTCGCCGCCCCCGGCGTGCACGGCCGGCTTCGACTCTTCGGCGACGAGCCGAGTCGACAGGGCCGAGACAGCGGCCGCGGCACCGGTTGCGTTGAGGAAATCACGCCGCGATGTGGCGGCGGCATGGAAGGGATGAAGTTTCGGCGTGGGCATGCCTTCTCTCCTTGGATCCGGGACCGGGAAGAAACAAAACAATCACGAACCGCTGTAAGCGGCGATCGTGGGCGTGCGAACGAGGTCCTCTTCGAGCGGCCGGCGCGGTGAGAGGCCGAGCCGGGCCAAACTTCCATGATACCCTCGCACCGCCTCCGCGGGCGAGAGGTCGCCGTCGGCGACGCCTCGGAGGAATCTGACGAATTCCAGCTGGTTTTCGGCGGCGTTGATCTTCCGGCCGAAGAGGGCGACGCGCGCCCCGTGCTTTTTGGCGTCGGCGACGAGCGCGAACGCGTCGTGGGTGGTGCCGGCGGCGCCGCCGAGGATGCCCACGACGAGCGACCGATCGTAGGCGGCGAGCTGCTCGGTGACGTCCGGGCCGAGATAGGGGATCTTGAGGAAGATCGGCCGCCCGGCCCGCGGCACGCCGGCGAGCGCCCGCACGACGTGATCGGCGAGGAACCGGGCGATGTCTTTCGGCGCCTCGTCTGGAGACTTGCCCGCGACGCGGCCGAGGGCGTTGGGGAAAAAGACCTCGAGGAAGTGGCGGAAGCGATGCCGCTCCGCCGCCAGGCGAAACTCGCGGTAGGCCGTGAGCATGTCGCGATCGAGCGTGGCGTCGTCGTTGAGCGTGAGCGAGAAGAGGCCGAGGTCGGCGCCGCGGGCGGCCTCGCCTGCCGCGCACTCAGTGCGGCCGCACTGGGCCTGCGGGATCGTCGTCGTCGAGAAGGGGAGCGCGGGCTGCTTGCCGTAGCCGCCCGTGCCGGCGGCCAGCCAGATGTCGGTCGTGTCGTTCATCCGGACGGCGGGCGTCACGGCCGACGACGCGAAGATCCCCTCGTCGATCGTGAGCCGCTCGCTCGTGCTCGCGCTCATCAGCATGATGTCGACGAGCCCCTGCTTCACGATCTCCCGGATCTGGTCGTGATACTCGTGGAGCGAGCGATAAGGGCCGCGGGTCGGGTCGCCGCCGGGGGCGAGGCCGGGGGCCGCCAGCCCGAACGCCATGTCGGCGTCCTTCGCGTCGGCCAGGATGAAGTCGCGGCACGACGCGTCGGCCAGGATCCGCGCGAGCTTCGCGTCGAGCGATTTCGGGTGGGCGTGGGGGGCGGCGTGGGTCATCGAGTTCTCCGAGAAAACACGGTACCGGCATCTATCGGCGTCAGGCGAGGCCGCCTGTGAAAACGTAAAACCTTTGTGCGATCTCGTAAGGATCGAGTGAGGATTGTTGGAAGGGGATCCGCTTGCGGAGCAAGCAGTCTACTGGAGAGCAAGCGGTCTACCGCGGAGATGCTACCTTAATGATTCCCCGATGATCACCGCCGAACTCGAAAACCTCCGTGGCCGGCTCGCCGGCGACCTGCTGCTCGATCCGCTCGCCCGCACGGTCTACTCGACCGACGCGTCGGAGTATCAGGAGCGGCCGCTCGCCGTCGCGCTGCCGAAATCGGATGCCGACGTCCGCGAACTGGTCCGCTTCGCGGCCGCCACCGGCACGCCCCTGATCCCCCGCGGCGCCGGCACGTCGCTCGCCGGGCAGGTCGTGGGGGGCGGCATCGTGGTGGACCTCGGGCGGCATCTCAACGCCATCGTGTCGCTCGACGTCGCGGCCCGACGCGTGCGGGTGCAGCCGGGCGTCGTGCGGAACGAGCTCAATCGCTTCCTCGCCCCCCACGGCCTCTTCTTCGGCCCCGAAACCTCGACGGCCGGCTGGGCGATGATCGGCGGGATGGTGGGCAACAATTCCTGCGGGTCAAACTCGATCGCCTACGGCACCACCCGCGACCATCTCGTCAGCGCCCGCGGCTTTCTCGCCGACGGCTCGGAGGCGACGTTCGGCCCGCTCGACGCGGCGGGCTTCGCGCGGGCCTGCGACGGGCCCGACTCGCTCGAGACCCGCTGCTATCGCGAGATCCGCGACCTGCTCGCCGCGCCCGCCACCCGCGGGCTCATCCGCGGTTCCTTCCCGCGGCCCGAGGTCACCCGCCGCAACACCGGCTACGCGCTCGACGCGCTCATGGATGCCTCCTGCTTCGACGCGGCGAGCGAACGGCCTTTCAATGTCTGCCGCCTGCTCGCCGGCTCCGAAGGGACGCTCTTCCTCGGCGTCGAGTTCGAGCTCGACCTGCTGCCGCTGCCGCCGCCGGGCGGGCTGCTCTGCGTGCACTGCGCGACGGTCGACGAAGCGCTGCGGGCCACGGTCGTCGTGATGCGGGATCTCGCGAAGACGGGCCTGCGGCCCACGGCCTGCGAATTGATCGACAAGAAGATCCTCGACTGCACGAAAGACAATCTCGAGCAGGCCCGCAACCGCGAGTTCGTCGTGGGCGATCCGGGCGCCGTGCTCGTCGTCGAGGTGCGTGATGCCGACCCTGCGAAGCTGTCGGCCGATCTCGATCGAGTGGAGGCGGCGCTCAAGGCGGGCGGCCTCGGCTACGCCTATCCGCGGCTCTTCGGCGCCGAGGGGGATCGCGTTTGGGAATTGCGGCGGGCGGGCCAGGGGCTCGTCAACAATCTGCCCGGCGAGGCCAAGCCGCGCGAGATCGTGGAAGACACGGCCGTGGCGGTCGAGGACCTGCCGGCCTACATCGCCGAGTTCGACCGGCTGTTGGCCGAAAAATACGGCATCGACTGCGTGCACTACGCCCATGCCGGCGCGGGGGAGCTCCACCTGCGGCCGCTCTTCAATCTGCATTCGCCCGAGGGACTGCGGATGTTTCGCGACGTGGCCACCGACGTGGCGAAGCTCGTCAAGAAATACCGCGGCTCGCTCAGTGGCGAGCACGGCGACGGCCGGCTGCGGGGAGAGTTCATCCGCCTGATGGTGGGCGACGAGTGCTACGCGGTCTTCGAA
>JBIIOM010000068.1:0-11413 GCA_044336925.1 Pirellulales bacterium | reverse complement strand
CATCGTGAAAGACCCCGTGCACATCCGGGATTTCCACGCCACGGTGCTGCACCTGATGGGCTTCGACCACGAGCGGTTCACCTACCGCCACCTTGGCCTCGACCAAAAGCTCACCGGCGTCGAGCATGCCCACATCGTGAAGGAATTGCTGGCCTGAGGGGCGGCGGTTCGGTAGGCTTCCAATGGTCGTTGCTGTCGCGCGGCCATGCTTTCTTCGGAGTGCGCAGGATGGCATCTGCCCGTTTCATCGTTGTTACGTCCGCAGTGTGGGTGGCTCTTGTGGCGGCCGCCCCCGCGCGTGCGGCCGACGCGCCGGCGAAGGCCGAAGCCGATCCATTCAAGACGGCCCATCGGCTGCTGGCCCTGCCCGCCCGGCCCGCCCGCCCGGCCCTGCCGCCGAGCCGCCTGCCGCTGGAATTCATCGACGGCGAGCGGATCGCCTTGGTGGGCAACTCCACGGCCGAGCGGATGAATCTCTTCGGCCACTTCGAGGCGCTGCTCCACCAGCGGTTTCCGGCCAAGAAGCTCGTGGTCCGCAACTTCGCCCGCCCGGCCGACGAGGTCGGCAACCGCCAGCGGGCCAACGACTACACGAAGCTCGACGATCCGATGGCGGCCTTCGGAGCCGACACCTATTTCATGTTCTTCGGGTTCAACGAGTCATTCGCCAGGCCCGCCGGCGTGGAGAAGTTCAAGGCGGATTACCGGAAGCTGCTCGGTGAACTGGCGTCGCGATATCCGCGCGACGACTCGAAGGCGGCGCCGCGGTTCGTGATCGTCTCGCCGATCGCAGTCGAAGCCACCGGCGACCCGCTCATGCCCGACGCCGAGGCCCACAATAAAAACATCTCCCTCTATCGAGACGCAGCCCGCGACGTGGCGGTGGAGAAGGGCCTCGCCTTCGTCGACATCTTCGACGCCACGCGGCAGGCCTTCGCGGCGGAGCCGGGCAGGCAGCTGACGATCAACGGCTGCCACGTGAACGAGGCGGGCGACCGCGTGGTCGGTGAGGCACTCGATCGGGTGCTCTTCGGCACGCCGGCGTCGCAGCGGCTCGGCTCCCAGGCGTTCGCGAAGCTTCGCGCGGCGGTCAACGACAAGTCGTGGGTGCACCTCCAGGACTACCGGATGGTCAACGGCTGGTATGTCTACGGCGGCCGCCGCACCTGGGACACGGAGACGTTTCCGCACGAGTATTTGAAGCTTCGCAACATGGCGGCCGTCCGGGACCGTTATGTGTGGGACATCGCCGCCGGCAGGCCGGTGCCGCCCGCGCCCGACGATTCAGGCACGGGGGAGCTCATCGAGCCGCAAACGCGGTTCGGCGACCCGCGGCAGCAATACAGCGAGCAGCAGGATCGCGGGCCGACGATCCTGCCGCCTGAGGACTTCATCAAGACCTGCACGGTGCCGCCGGGCTTCGTGGTGAAGCTCTTCGCCGACGAGCGGACGTTCCCGGAAATCGCCAACCCCGTGCAACTGGCATTCGACTCGAAGGGGCGGCTGTGGGTCTCCACGATGCCGAGTTACCCGCAATGGGAGCCGGGCCAGCCACGGCCGGCCGACAAGATCGTGATCCTCGAAGACACCGACGGCGACGAGAAGGCCGACAAGCGCACGGTCTTCTACGACCAGCTCCACTGCCCGACCGGTTTTCAGTTTTTCGACGGCGGCGTGATCGTGACCGACCAGCCGCGGGTTGTGTGGCTCAAGGACACCGACGGCGACGATCGGGCCGACGTGGTCGTGCACGTGCTCGACGGCTGGGCCACGGAAGACACGCATCATACGGCCGGCGCCTTCGAGATGAGCCACGGTGGCCAGCTCCACGCGCTCGAGGGTGTGGCGATGAGCACGACGCTCGAGACGCCCTGGGGCCCCTTCCGCAATTTTGCCGACCCGGGCTGCTACGTCATCGATCCCCGCACCTGGAAGATCAGGCACTTCAAGACCCCCGGCTACGGCAATCCGTGGTGCTACGTCTTCAACGAATGGGGGCAGGGCGTCGCGGGCGACGGCACGACCGCCGCCCAGCACTGGGATACGCCCCTTTCCGGTGCGCAATACCCCGGACGAAAAGGGATGGATCCGGTCTTCCCGACGGATGGCATGCGACCCGTGGTGGGGAGCGAGTATCTGCGGTCGCGCCACTTTCCCGACGACGTGCAGGACCAGTTCATCTATGCCTGCGTGATCAACATGAACGGCATGCCGCGGTGGCAGATCTCCGACGACGGGGCCGGCTACAAGGGCGTCCGGGTCCGCCACGAGGTCGATGGCAAGCAGCAGCCGTTCGACCTGCTGAAGAGCACCGACAAGCACTTTCGCCCCGTCGATCCGCAGATCGGGCCCGATGGCGCCCTCTGGTTCGGCGATTGGGCCAATCCGCTGATCGGCCACATGCAATACAGTCAGCGCGATCCGAATCGCGATCAAAAACACGGACGCATCTACAGGCTCGTGTACAAGGACAAGCCGCTCGTCGCGCCGGAGACGCAGGCGGGCAAGCCGACCGCCGCCGTGCTCGACCAATTGAAGAGCCCCGAGTGGCGCACGCGGTATCGGGCGCGGGCCGACCTGCAGGCGCGCCCCAAGGCCGAGGTGCTCGCCGCGGCCGGCGAATGGGTCGCCCGCCATGCGTCCGACCCCGCCATCGATCGACTCACCATGGAGCAATTGTGGCTCCAGCAGAGCTTCCATGCGGTCGACGAGCGGTTGCTCACGACGATGCTCGCGGCAAAGACGCCCGACGCCAGGGCCGCGGCCACCCGCATTCTCGCCGACGAGCGCGACCGAATTCCCGGGGCCGAACGGCTCCTGATCGCCCAGGCCCGCGACAGCCATCCGCGGGTTCGCACCGAGGCGGTGCGAGGCCTGAGCTTCTACCCGACCTCCGAGACAATTGCCGGCGTGGTGGCCGCGGCCAACGTGACTCCGTCCGATCGCTTCCTGGAATACACCTGCGATGCCGCCTTCGGCGCGCACATCCCCGTCTGGAAGGCCGCCTACCAGGCTGGCACGCTGGCGGCGAAGGGCTCGCCCGCGTCGCGGATCGTCGAGGGCGTGCTCGGGGTGGACAAGAAAGCCGCCGAGATCCGGCAGTATCTCTCGGTGTTCTTGAGCAAGGATCCGACGACGGCCGAGCAACGAGACAAGGCGATGCACTCGATCACCCGGATCCAGGGGGGCAACATCGACGGCGGCCGCGAGGTGTTTCGCCGCGTCTGCTCGACCTGCCATAAAATTGGCATGGAAGGAGCCAACCTGGGGCCGGAACTGACGAACGTCGGCTCGAGGCTCGATTCCTACAAACTCGTCGAATCGATCGTGGATCCGAATGCCTCCATCGACGAAAAGTATGTCTCCACGACCGTCATCACCGACGACGGCCGCAGCATCACCGGCCTTTTGGTCAGCGAGACGCCCGACGACGTCGTCATCTTCAACGGCAAGGAGAAGAAGACGATCAAGGTGGCCGAGATCGAGGAGCGGGTGAAACTCAAGCAGAGCAGCATGCCGGAAGGCCTGGCGGCCACGCTCTCACCCAACGAGTTGCTCGACGTCATCGAGTTTTTGAAGAGCCGCAAGTGATCCAGGACGCATCTGAAGAATCGCTTCGCGGGCTGCTCGCCCGGCAGCGCGAGGCGTTTCTCCGCGACGGCCCGCCGTCGGCCGAGGTGCGGATCGATCGCCTCGACCGCTGCATCGGGCTCCTCGTCGATCACCAAGACGAGCTCGCCGCCGCCGTCGATGCCGATTTCGGCTGCCGCTCGCCTCTGCTCACGAAGTTCACCGACTGCTCCGCGTCGCTCGAGCCGCTCAAGCAGGCCCGCCGCAACGTGCGCCGCTGGATGCGTCCGGAGCGACGGCCGACCACGCCTGCGATCATCGGCTGGCTCGGAGGCGGCGCGGAGATCCAGCCGCAGCCGCTCGGAGTGGTGGGGCTGATCGCGCCGTGGAACTTCCCGGTGAACATGGTCTTCGCCCCGTTGGCCTGCATCCTCGCCGCGGGCAATCGCTGCCTGATCAAGCCTTCGGAATACACGCCGGCCACGTCCGCACTCCTGGCCCGCCTCTTCGCGGAGGCCTTCGACGAGACCGAGATCGCCGTCTGCACCGGCGGCCCGGAGGTGGGCGCGGCGTTCAGCCGTCTGCCCTTCGATCACCTGCTCTTCACGGGGAGCACCGCGGTCGGCCGACAGATCATGCGGGCGGCGGCCGACAACCTCGTGCCGCTCACGCTCGAACTCGGCGGCAAATCCCCCGCGATCATCGGCCGTTCGGCCGACATCGAGCTGGCGGCCACCCGGGTGATGGCCGGCAAGACGATGAATGCCGGCCAGATCTGCGTCGCCCCCGACTACGTCCTCCTGCCCGCGGAGCGCCGCGATGCGTTCGTGGCGGCGGCCGTGGCGGCGGTCGCCCGGATGTTTCCCACGCTCGCAGCCAACCCCGAATACACGTCGATCCTCGACGATCGACACGTCGCCCGCCTGCGGGCGATCCTCGACGACGCGCGGGCGGGAGGCGCGCGGCTCGTCGAAGCCAACCCGGCCGGCGAAGACCTCGGCCGCTCGCTCCGCAAGCTGGCCCCGGTGCTCATCCTCGATCCCACCGACTCCATGCGGGTGATGCAGGAGGAGATCTTCGGACCCCTCATGCCGGTGAAGACCTACGACACGATCGACGAGGCGATCGCGTATGTGAATGCCCGGCCGCGGCCCTTGGCTCTCTACTACTTCGGGGAGGATCGCGTCGAGGAGCGGCGCGTGCTCGCGCGGACCACGTCGGGCGGCGTGACCGTCAACGACGTCGTGATGCACGTGGCGATGACGGAGCTGCCGTTCGGCGGCGTGGGCGCCTCCGGGATGGGCGTCTACCACGCCATCGAGGGCTTCCGCCGGTTCAGCCACATGAAGCCGGTCTTCCGCGAGCCCACGTCGTGGTCGGTGGAGCGGGTGCTCGCCCGTATGCGGCCACCGTATCGCGATTCATTCCGTCGGATGGTCGCTCGCCAGATCCGCCGCTGACGTTCTGGAGGATTGCCGGCATGCGGAGCGAACAAGGTGTCGAAACGGCAGCGGGCTTTCAGGCCGGCGCTGCCATCGAGCGGCTGACGCAGGCCTTTGCGGAGATCGTCGGCGAGGCCTCGGCTGCGGGATTCGCCGGAGGCTGCGCGGTCGCGGTCTGGCAGGATGGCAAACTGCTCGTTTCCCTCCAGGGGGGCGAGGCGAGCCCGGGAAGATCCTGGACGGCGGCGACTCCCTGCCTGATCTGGTCGGCCAGCAAGGGTCTCGCCGCCGCCTGCGCGCTGCACGCGCTCCACGAGCACAAGATCCAGCTCACAACACCCGTGGCGGCCCTCTGGCCGGAGTTTGCGTCCGCGGGCAAAGAAGGCATCTCGCTCGCCGAGACGCTGTCGCATCGCGCCGGGCTTGCCGCGATCGATTGCAAAGGGCTTGCGATCACCGATCATGATGCCGTGGCGGCCGCGCTGGCCGCACAGCCGCCGAACTGGGAAGCCGATGGATCGCATGGCTACGGCGCCCGCACGTTTGGCTTCCTGCTCGACGAGATCGTGCGCCGCGTGGCGGGCGAGCCGCTCGCCGCCTACTGGGAGCGGGTGTTCCGCGGTCCGCTCGGCCTCAATTGCTGGTTCGGCCTCCCGACGGAACTCACCGACACGGCGGCCGCCGTCATCGCCCCGAAATCGGCTCCACCCCCCGGACCCTTCTCGCGGGCTTTCAGCGATCCGGCCTCGCTCACGCGGCGGGCATTGAGCGAGCCGGGCGGAATCCTCACGCCCGCCGTGATGAACACGCCCGCCATGCGCGGGGCGTCGCTCCCGTCAATGGGCGCGATCGCCACCGCCGACGCCCTCGCCCGGTTTTATGCAGTCCTGGCCTGCGGTGGTGGCTCGCTGTTTCCGACGGACGCGGTCGTCACGATGCGCACGACGTTGAGCAGCGGTCCCGACCGCGTGCTCGTGGAGAGCACCTCCTTCTCGGCCGGCTTCATGACCAACGCCCACGGCGTTTACGGCCCCACCCCGACCGCCTTCGGCCATCCGGGCGCGGGAGGATCACTCGCCTTCGCCGATCCGTCGCTGGGCCTCGGCTTCGCGTTCATCCCCAGCGCCATGCATCCAGGCGCGCTACCGGGCCCGCGCACCCGAAAATTGATCGCCGCCCTGTACGGGGTTCACCCGTAACCCGCCTCCCGTAACCCGCCTCCCGTAGACCGCTTCCTCCGGAAGCGGATCCCCTCCCTGACAAACTGAAGCGACGCCACTCATAGGACGCGAGCCAAGCCATGCACGAGGCATCGATGCGATACCGGGACGATTCCAGGCTCGCTGCGACAGAGCTCACCATGCTCTGGCAACTGGCCCGGCAGTTGCACACGTGCGCGACGCTGGCCGAGGCCGAGGCACTCGCGGCCTCCGCCGCAGCGGAGGCCCGTGGCCGCTCGCCGACGCTCGAGCGGGCGGTTCAAGAGACGGTGATGCCGGCGCTCGCAAGCCTGCGCGAGCGCGAGCAGCTCAAGAGCCTGGCGATCCGCGATCCACTCACCGGCCTCTACAACCGGCGGTTCATGGAGGAGGAGCTTTCTCGGCAGCTCGGCCGCGTGCGGCAACTGGGGCAGCCGCTGGCCGTGGCAATGCTCGATCTCGATCACTTCCGGCACTATAACGAGCGGCATGGCCACCTGGCAGGGGATCTCGCACTGCAGTCGCTCGCAATTCTGCTCCACGGATTCCGGCAGGAGGGAGACGTGCCCTGCCGTTATGGAGGTGAGGAGTTCGTGCTCATCATGCCCGCTGCCACGGCCTTCCAGGCCATCGAGCGGCTCGAGCCCCTCCGCCGCCGGCTGGCTGAGACCGACATTCTCCACGAGGGCCGCCTGCTCCAGCCGGTGAGCGCATCGATCGGGGTGGCGGAGTTTCCGACGGATGGCGACAGTCCGACGGTGCTGTTGGACGCGGCCGACGCGGCGATGTACCGCTCCAAGAGGAACGGTCGCAACCGAATCTGTAAACTGCTCACCTGATCGAAGCATGCCGGCAGCCATGCCGCGGAACTCTCGGTGAAAAAAGCCGGGCCTTCCAGAGGAAGGCCCGGCCCTGGTCACGCGTCGCGAGCAAGGCTGGCCAGATCAGCCGGCGTTGCAGCACGGCTCGGCGCCGCAGGCGGGCTCGGCACCGCAGGCTGCCCCAGCGCCGCAATCGGGCTCGGCGCAGCAGCTGGTGCAGCTCTCCCCGCAGCTCTGCTTGCTGCGGCGGCTAAAGAGACCGCCGCGGGCACGACCACGGCGACGGGGCTCGCAGCAGTTCGGCGCAGCAGCGGCACAGGCGGGCTCGGCGGCGCCGCAGGCGGGCTCAGCAGCGCTACAGGCGGGCTCAGCCGCACAAGCATCGGCGGCGCAGCCGGGTTCAGCGGCGCAGCCCGGTTCCGTGGCACAGTCGCAGCTGGCGCGACCACGACGGCCACGGCCGGCGGCCGAAGCGGTATCGGCGGCCACGAGGCCGACCATGACAAACACGAAGACCAGCGAAAAGATCGTGGAAAAACGCTTCATTGAGAAACTCCTGGAAAGAAACAGAACCGAATCGCGATCCCTCGAGGATTGATTCAGTTATCCGAGCCCGCGGAACGAACCTCGGTGCCGGATAACAAGTCACCCTACCGCCTGCCGCAAAAATACGGGAAGTGGAAAAAATGGACGGGCAAAAAAGCCGGTTCGCGGGCGTTTTTCCGCCTTCACAGAGGGGATCGGGGCATGGCCCGTCCGGCATCCGGTCGGACTTGGTATCAGCCTGGATCGAAGTGTACCAATGCCCGCCCCCCTTGGCCGAAACCAAGGGTGGGCAAGATATGCCACGAGGGAAGCCAGAGCAGGCGGAGCAGATCATTCCCAAGCTCCGTGAGGGCGGCGGTGATTTCGACGCCACCGTGTTTTCCCGGGATATGCTGCCGCTTTTTCTGGCTGCACTCGGGAGACTGTTGAGATTGAAGCGAGCGGGACGTGGTTTTTCTGGGCACTGCTGTCGGCGGTTTTTGCAGCCCTGACCGCCGTGTTCGCGAAGATCGGCTTGACGGGAGTTGACTCTGATCTGGCCACTCTCGTGCGAACGGGCGTGATTGCTGTTGTTCTGGCGGCCTTCGTGGCGGGCACAGGCAAGTGGACGAATCCGCTGACGCTGCCGGGCAAGACGCTGCTGTTCCTGCTGCTCTCAGGGCTCGCCACCGGGGCATCGTGGGTCTGCTATTTCCGGGCGTTGAAGGTGGGCGAGGCTTCCAAGGTGGCCCCAGTCGACAAACTCAGCGTTGTGCTCGTGGCCGTCTTTGCCGTGCTCTTTCTTCATGAGCGGCCTTCGGTTCGTGAATGGCTGGGCATCCTCATGGTCGGTGCTGGCGTGCTGGCCTTGGCCCTGAAACGTTGAGTGGAAAAGCGACGGGCGTGGGTACAGCGAGGCTACCCTGTCAATAGAAACTGGTTCCATCAGTGGGGGCAGTTCACTCCTCCTGCTGGGGTTCTCCACCAGCATTTTTATCTGGTTTGCACAACAGATTACGCAACGCCCGCCGCCAAGAAGCGTCGAGCACTTGGGGGCCGCACGATCGCGAACCCCGTTCTTTCCCGTCGAATACGCAAGTCCGCCGCGTCTGCCATTCCACCACTCCGGCTCGTGAGAGGCGTTGTCTCGCTCCGAGATTACGCCGCACGGGCCAGGTGCCGCGGCGGCAGCGGTTGCAGAACGGCCCGCCTGCTCCCGAGCCCGGCCGGGCGGTGCACCGACCCCTTCCCGGGTGTAGTGTACGTGCGTTTATGTACACTGCCACGCCCCGGGTGCCCGCATGGTCGCCTCGCTTGCCGCGTTTCCCGCGCGGCCGTCTCCGCGCCCGCACGCCGGCCCCGCGGCGTCTCGCCGCTACGAGCGCCGCCGCCCCGAGAAGACGCCGCTCTTCAAGATCGTGTCGGAGTGCCTCGAGAGCTGGCTTGAGGATCGCTCAGGCCGCGAGCAGCCCGTCGCGGGCTACGTCGAAGAGGAGTTCCGCGGGTATCTCACGTGCGGGCTGCTCTGCTTCGGATTCGCCCGCGCGATCTGCACGCGGTGCCCGCAGCGGTTCGTCGTCGCATTTTCGTGCAAGCGCCGGGGCGTGTGCCCCTCCTGCAACGGCCGGCACATGGCGCAGACGGCCGCACATCTCGTCGACCACGTGATTCCACCGGTGCCCGTGCGGCAGTGGGTGATCTCCCTGCCGAAGCGGTTGCGGGGAGTGCTCGGCGACCGCCCCAAGGCCGTCGCGGCGGTGACGAGGATTTTTCTGGATGAGATCGAGACGCTGCTCTGTCGTGGCCGCCTCCGCTGCCCGGAGCGCCTCCAAGGCGAAGAGCAGGCCACGCCGCCGTCCACCCGCCCCCGGCTCGGCGCCGTCTCCTTCCTCCACCGCTTCGGGGCTCAACCGCCACGCCCATCTGCACGCAGCCGTCACCGACGGCGTCTTCCTGCCGGGCCCGCACGGCCCCGACGGGCCGCCGGCGTTCCTGCCAGCCAGGCCGCTCACCGCCGCAGACTTGGCCGCGCTCACTGAACGGGTCCGCCGCCGCGTGATCCGCTGGTTCAGGCGTAAGGGGCTGCTCGACGCCGCGGCCGCGGCCGACATGCTCGCCTGGGAACACAGCGGGTTTTCGATCGACGCGAGCGTGCGGATCACCCTCCTCGACCGCGACGTGCCGAGCTATTTTCAGTCGCTCGAGCATCTGCTGCGGTATTGCGCCCGGCCCCCCTTCGCACTCGAACGGCTCTCCGTGATCCGCGACGCCGACGGCCGCATCGCTCGCATCCGCTACGTGATGCCCCGACACAAGGCCGCCAACTGGGTCGGCCCCGGCCGCTCACGAAAATCCATGCAGCCGGGGGCCAACGGAGTCATTGAGCTCGCGCCGTTTGAGTACCTCGATCGGCTTGCGGACCTGATCCCGCAGGCGCGCAAGCACCGGCACCGCTATCACGGCGTCTTTGCGCCGAACCACCCGCTGCGGCCGGCCGTCACGGCGCTCGCCGTCGGGAATGTCGGCAAGCGGCGGGATGCCGCGACCGGCGGGCACGCGGACGGCCGACATGCCGCGGAAGGCTGCTGCAACTCTCATGAAAAGCCCCGCTCGCACGACACCTCCCGGATTGAGTGGGCCAAGCTGATGGCGCGGGTGGGGGAGGAGTTTCCGCTCCAGTGCCCGGCGTGCGGCGGCGACATCCGGCTCATCGCGTTCATCACGGAGCCCGGTCCGATCCGGAAGATCCTCACGCACCTCGGCGAACCGCTCGAACCACCGCCCATCTCGCCCGCTCGCGGGCCGCCCACCGACTGGGGCGAGCTCGTGCAGGTCCACGACGACCGTGACGTCTTTCAAGGACGGATAGACGAGCTGCCCGCGATCGACATCCACAGCCTCTGACCGCTGCCGGACGCCGGGTCACGAAAAAGCCGCGAGGCGGCCGGACTCGGAGAGACTCCGCGCAGACACGAGAAAAACGCCGCTTCAGGGGGGAAGGGCGCCGATCCAGGGAGCTGCTTTCCGGGCCAAGACAGCCTCGGGAGGCGGGAGCTATCCGCTCACGAGCCGCTCATCCGTCGGGCAACGCTGGCGGAAGTGCCATTGACCGGGCTATCCTTTGGCGTGCCGGTGGACCAGTTCGGCTCGAGCAACGCGACCACGCTCTCCGGGCTGATGATCGCGTAAGACGATTTGCTGCGGGCCGTCCGCACCGTGGCATGGGATGCCGTCGGAGGCTGTGGATGTCGATGTCGGGCAGCTCGTTGGGTGACGCCTGAAAGATTGCCCGGTCGTCATCGACCTGCACGAACTCTCCCCAGTCGGTCGCGGGCCACGGGCCGGCGAGACTGGCGGAGGCTCGAGCGGTTCGCCCAAGTGCGTGAGGATCCTCCGAATCGGACCCGGATCGGTGATGAAGGCAATCAGCCGGATGTCGCCGCAACCAGCCTCGAGTTGGGCGAGTTCGGCGAAGGTCTGTGCCGACCGTGAAAAACCGCTCGTGCGCGCCGGCCGGATGTGCGGGCCGACTGGATCGCCGGCAAAAGCATGCCTAAGAGGTGCCGATGACGGCGATCACCACGAGCACTTCGACGAGCGTCAGGCCACGGCGGCGCGGGGTGTTGTTCATGGTCACGGGCAGCGGCTGGCAGATTGGCAATCTGCGCTACGTGCCTAGGTGCCTACTTCCGGCGGCGGAGGGCCCAGGCGGCGGCGGCGATGCCGATACCGGCGAGGGCGAGGGCACCCGGCTCGGGCACGATCACGAGCACGCCGGTTGAATGCGTGAACTCGAGCGTCTGCGAGCCCGGGGCGGTGGCCGTCCACTTGTCGCCCGTGCCCGTGAACGTGAGGT
>JBIIOM010000067.1:0-11417 GCA_044336925.1 Pirellulales bacterium | reverse complement strand
GGCGGTCCAGGCGATCTCGTGGTCGGGCAGGCTGTCGACGACGCGCCGCAGCGCCTCGCAGGCCGCCCGCATGTCGTTCACGATCCCGATCCGCATGTCCACGCCTCCCGCACGGAGCCAGCCCGTGCCGCACTACTCTCCGATCAGGTCGGTGATCGTATGCACGAACGTCTCGTCATGGAAGGAGCTCTTCGTGAGATAGCGGTTCGCGCCGGCGTCGAGGCCGCGGAGGCGGTCTTCCTCGCGGTCCTTGTAGGAGACGATCACCACCGGAATGTCCTTGCGGGCAGGGTCGTTCTTGATGAGCGAGACCAGGCCGATGCCGTCCATTCGCGGCATGTCGACGTCGGTGACGACGAGGTCGTAGTGGGCGCCGCGGATCGCGTTCCAGCCGTCCATGCCGTCCACCGCGACGTCCACGGCGTAGCCCCGGGATTGCAGCAGTTGCCGCTCGAGTTCGCGGACCGTGATCGAATCGTCGACGACGAGGATCCGCTTCCGTTGCCGGGCCTGCTCGGCCATCTTCTCGAACTCCACCCGCGTGAGGCGGCGGCCCATCAGCACGTTGTCGATCGAGCGGACGAGGTCCTCCACGTCGACGATCAGCACCGGGTTGCCGTTCTCGAGGAGCGAGGCGCTGTTGATGTTGGGCACCTTGCCGAGCCGGCGGTCGAGCGGCCGGACCTCGAGATCGCGCTCGCCCAGGAAGGCGTCGACGATCATGCCGAACTGCTGGCCGCGGTCGCTGATCACGACGACGGGCATCGGGTCGGCCGGGGCGGTCTGGGCGGAGAGTTCGAGGATCTGCGGTGCCACCACCAGGCCGATCGAGACGCCATCGCGCTCGAAATACTGACGGCCCTCGACCGTGCGGACGTCGGCGTGGGCGCAGAAGAGGATGTTGTCGATGCGGGTGAGCGGGAAGGCGTAGGGCTCGCCACCGATCTCGACCAACAGCGCGCGGATCACCGACATCGTGATCGGCAACTGCAGCGTGAACACCGTCTGCCGGCCGGGCTGGGTCGCCACGCGCACGGTGCCCCCCACCGCCTTGACCATGCTCTGCACCACGTCGAGCCCGACGCCGCGGCCGGAGATCTCGGTGACCTCTTCCTTCGTGGAGAAGCCGGGCAGGAAGAGAAACTCGAGCAGTTCGAGCTCCGTGAGCTGGTCGGCGACCTGCCGGGCCACGAGGCCGCGGGAGACGGCCTTCGCCCGCAGCTTCTCGACGTCGATGCCGCGGCCGTCGTCGGTGAGCGTGATGTGGAGCATTCCCGCGCGGTGGCGGGCCTCGAGCCGGATCGTGCCGACCGGCGGCTTGCCGGCGGCCTCCCGCTCGGCCGTGGGCTCGAGGCCGTGGTCGAGGGCGTTGCGGACGAGATGGGAAAGCGGCGACTCGAGCTTGTCGAGGATGTCGCGATCGACGCCGGTCTGCTCGCCGCGCACCTCCCACCGCACCTGCTTGCCCAGCGTGCGGGCCACGTCGCGGACGAGCCGGGGGAAGCCGCGGATCCCGTCGGCCAGCGGCCGCATGCGGCTCACGATGACCTCGTGATGGAGCCGGCCGGAAAGATCCTCGTTGCGCCGGGCGAAGCTCTCGAAATCCTCGACCTGCTTCAGCAGGCTCGCGAGGCAGGCGTCGGCCCGTTCGCGCACGCGGGCCAGCAGTCCGAGCAGGGGCGTCGGCACCGAGACATCGTCGGATTTGAATCGCTCTTCGGTCGCCGCGATCGTGTCGCAGAGATCCACCTGCGCGGCCCGCAACGTGAGCAGCGAGTCGACGAACGGACGCAGCTGGCGGGTCTCCACGAGCGATTCGCCGGCGAGCCCCACGAGCCGGGTGAGGCTGTCGGCGGAAACGCGGACGACGCGGTCGGCCTGCTCGACCGCCCGGGCCGCGGACGCGGCAGGGGCAGGGGCAGGGGCAGGGGCAGGGGCTGGGGCTGGGGCAGGGGCGGCTTCCTCGGGAGCGGCTGATTGCCGGGCGATCGGCTCCGGGGCGGCATGCTCCTCGGCGGCGGGTTCGGGGGCTGGTTCGGGGGTGCGGGGGGCGGGCGCCGCCGGTGGCGTGGCCTGGGGGGCGGTCACGGCCCGGCTTGCCGGGGCGGCCGGCGCGGTCAAAAGCGCGCCGAGCTCGGTGACGAGCGCGTCGGCCGTGCGCGGCCAGGCGCTCGTCGGCGAGATCGCGTCGTCGGCCTTGGCGATCGACGAAAGAAAGTCGATGCTCGCGAGCAGCAGGTCGACGTGCTCCGGCCGCACGCGAAACGTGCCCTTGCCGGCGGCCACGAAGCAATCCTCCATCGCGTGGGCCACGCGCACCGCGGGATCGAGCCCGACGATCCGGGCCGCGCCCTTGAGCGAATGGGCCGCCCGCATCATCGACTCGATGGTCTCGGGGGAGCGTTCGAATTCCTCGACGGTCAGCACGCCCGCCGAGAGGATCGCCGTCTGGCTTTCGGCCTCGAGCCGAAACAGCTCGAGCATCGAAAATCCGCTCAGGTCTTCCGCCACGAGAAACCTCCTCTCCTTCAGCCGCCAACCGCGTCAGACAGCCCGTCGAACACCCGCGCTTCGTCGAGCACTCCGACGGCCCGCCCCTGCCAGTCGAAGAGGGCCTGGCAATGCCGCGTGCCGGACTGGCTCACGGTGGAGGGCACGGCCCGCAGCGCCGACTTGATCGCGCGGTGCACCCCCGCCACTTCGTCCACGCCGAAGACCCAGCGGTCGGTTCCCTGGTCACCGGATCGTTCGATGACGAGCAGCCGTGCCGGGGTCAGGGCCGCGTCGGCCGCGGCCGAAGGGATGAGCGTGGGCTTGCCCTCGAGGCCGAGGAGACCGTGCAGGGAAACGCACAGCTGCAGTTGCCCGCGGATGTTCACCAGTCCCTCGAGCACGCCGGCCGTCCGGTGCGGCACCCGATGCAGCGGCCGCAGCGTCGTCACCTCCACCAGCGCGGTGGCGGGGAGCGCGAGCCATTCCCGGTCGAGCCGGAAGACGAGCACGCTCGTCGCGTCGGGGTCGATCGCCTCCTCCGGCTCCTCGAGGATGCGGCTCCATGCCTCGAGATAGCCTTCCGGAGCCTCGCGGTCGAAGAACGTGCGGGCCGCTTCGGCCATCACCGGGCAATTGCGGCAGTGGATGAACGTCTCGAGTTCCGGGCAACTGCGGTCGCCGGCCACGCCGATCCGGCGCCAGCATTCCTCCATCGGGGCTTCGATCACCGGGAGCGATCCGCTCATGGCGCCTCCTTCCGCGCGAGCACCCGCGCCGCCGACTGGCGGTATTTGGCGGCCATGGCCGTGTCGCCGCGCTGCGCCGCCAGGAGTGCCAGTGCCAACAGCGCCTCCTCGTGGGCGGCATCGAGATAGAGCGTCTTATGGAAGCAGCCTTCCGCGCGGTCGAGATCGCCCGCCGACTGATGCAGCATGCCCATCAGGAAGAAGAGCGAAGGCTCGGGGCCGAGACGCTTGAGGTGCTCCTCGCAACGCGCGAGCGCCTCGCTGAACCGGCGGGCATTGGCGAGCAGCCCAGCCTCGTGCAGCACCTCGTCGAGCGCGGGGGTCGGGGCGGGGGGCTCGGCGGCCGCGGCAGGCGCGGACTTCTCCGCGGTGGCCGGCCGCGCGGCCGCCACGTGCCGCGCCGGCGCCGGCTTGCGGGGAGACGTGGCGGCGGGACCAGTGCGAACAAGCTCGCGCACGCCGCGGCGCAGCGCAAAGACCGACGTGTCGGCGGCAGGGATCCAGTCTCCCTTCATGATCGGCGGTTCGGCGGCGCCGAGCAGGAGCAGGCCGTCGGGGCGGAGCAGACGGTCGATCGCCTGCTCGACGCGGGTCCGGGCGGCGGGCGTGAGGTAGATCAGGAGGTTGCGGCAGAAGATCACGTCGTACGGGCCGCGGCCCGAGCCCAGGCTCTCGGTCACGAAGGCCTCGTCGAGCAGGTTGGCCCAGTCGAACCGCACGCAGCGGCGGACGGCCTCGTCGAGCACCGCGCCGCCCCGGTCGCTGCGGAACCAACGATCCCGAAACGAGAGATCGGCATTGCGGAAGGCATTGGCCGAGTAGACGCCCTGCCGGGCGCGGTCGAGCGCCGCGCGGCTGATGTCGATCGCGTCGATCGAGAATTGCTCCGGCGCGAGCCCGGCGTCGAGGAGGGCCATCGCGAGGGAGTAGGGCTCCTCGCCGGCGGCGCAGGGAGCGCTCAGGATCCGCACGGGCTGCCGTCCTGGCAGGGCGGCGAGCGTGGCGACGAACCGGCGCACGAATGGAAAGACCTGCGGATCGCGGAAGAACCAGCTCTCGGGGACGATCACCTCCTCGACGAGACGGTCGCGCTCGATGGCGTCGCTGGCGGCAAGGTCGGCGAAGGCGTCGTCGTCGTCGAGGCCCAGCGCCTTCATGCGCTGCCGCACCGCCCGCTCGATGGCGGCGGAGCCGATCGTGGAGGGATCGAGACCGAGCCAGCGTTCGAGAACCGCCTCGGCGCCGGCGAGCGGATGCGATCGATTCGGACGGCTCGGCAGCGGGCGGTTCATGGGGACGGCGCCTCCGCGGGCGGTGCATCCAGCGGCCCGGACGGCGCCGGGAAAAGCCCCGCCAGGAGATCGGGGGGCAGGAGCCGCTCCACGGCGATCATCTGCACCGTCTGGCCGCCGAGCCGCAACACCCGCCCGAGGAACGGGGCATGGCTCAGGGCCATCTCCTCGGTCGAGCTGTCGGCGTCCTCGGCGGAGCGGATCGACACCACGTTCTCCGCGACGAGCCCCAGCCGCACCGGATACGGAACCTCCGCCGCCACCGGAAACTCCACGACGATCACCCGCGTGCTCAGTCGGTCGGGCCGCTTTTCCGCCGCATCGACGGCCGCGAACCGGCGGCCGAGGTCGACGAGCGGCACGAGGCGTCCGCGGTAGGTGAAGATGCCGCGGATAAACGACGGCATGAGCGGCAGTGGCCGCGCCGGCACCAAGGGCAGCACCTCGATCACGGTGCGTGACGGGATGCAATACGCCGCGCCGGCCACGGTGAACGTGAGGATTTGCATGGCTGCCCGCCGTCAGATGGTGAAGCGGGAGACCTCCTGCTTGAGGTCGCCGACCGCTTCGCGCAGGTGGGTCGTGGCCGTGTTGAACTCGTTGAGCGACGACGCCGTGCGGGAGGCGCCCTCCGCGAGCCGCACCATCGCCTCGCGAATCTGTTCGGCCCCCTGCGACTGCGCCCGCATCCCCTCCGTGACCTGCCCGAAGCGGCCGGAGATGCCCTGCACCGCGCCGATGATGTCCCCCAGTTTTTCGGAGATGTCGGCGATCTCGCGGACGCCGCCGCGGACCTGCTCGGCGAACTTGTCCATCTCCATCACGCCCGCGGAAACGCTGTATTGCATCTCTTTCACCATCCGCTCGATGTCGAGCGAGGCGACGGCCGTCTGATCGGCGAGGCGGCGAATCTCGCGGGCCACCACGAGGAAGCCCAGGCCGTATTCGCCCGCCTTCTCGGCCTCGATCGCCGCGTTGATCGAGAGCAGGTTCGTCTGGTCGGCCACCTTGGTGATCGTGGTCACCGCGAGATTGATGTTGGCGGCGCGTTCGCTGATCACGCCCAGCTTCGCGCCGAACGACGACGTGCTTTCCGCGAGCTGGCGCATCGTGGTCCCCATGTTCGCGAGGTTGCCGCGGCCCTCGGCAGCCATGGCGCCGGTGTGGGCCGCCATGTCGTTCACCTCGGTCATCGTGCGCACCAGTTCCTGGCTCGTGACGGAGATCTCCTTGACGGCGGCGACCGCCTGGCTCGTCGAGGCACCGTAGTCGGCGATCACCTGCTGTTGTTCGCTGCTCGTGGCCTGGATCGCCGTGGCGGTGGAGATCAGCGCCACCGACGATTTCTGGATGCGGCCGATGAGCCCCCGGAGGTCGTTGGTCATCGTCTGGATGGCGGCCAGCAGGGCGCCCGTCTCGTCGTCGGAGGTGACGCCCACCTTCGCCCGCAGGTCGCCCCCCGCGACCTGCTTGGCCACGTCGACCGCCGTGCGGATGGGGTTCGAGATCGTGCGGGCCACGACGAGCGCCGCGAGCGTGACGCCCAGAATCGTGGCCAGCGACAGGCCGATGATCGCGGCCCGCTGAAAGTTCACCAGCGCGAAGGCTTCCTTCGCGTCCTGCTTCACGTTCATGCCCCAACGAAAGCTCGGCAGGTAGCACCAGGCGGAAACGACGTCTTCGCCGCGGTAGTCGCGGACGTTGCCATAGCCCCGCTCGCCGCTGGCGGCCCGCTGCGCCGCCGTCGCCTGGTCGCTGCCGAGGGGAATCTGCATCTTGAAGGCGGCATCCGGTGCGTGCCGAAGCGGGGTCGTCACCGTCACCGTGTCCCCCGTGCGCTGCCCGGTGACGATCTCTCCGGTATCGCCGAGCCCCGTGAGGTCGGAGAGCACCTGCCAGACCTTCTGTGGGCCGAGTCCCATGGCCAGCACGCCGATCACGCGGCCCCCGTCGGAGATCGGGCTCGTGACGAAGGCGAGCGGCTGCGGCGAGCCGCTGTAGCTCTGAAAACCGGAGAGCTCCGACTGCAGGAGCGTCCGCGAGCGATCGAAGGCGGCCGCGAGTTCCGACGAGGCGACGCCCCCCGACAGGATCGTGGAACCGGTGGGAAAGGTCTGGTCGAGTGAAAAGAGCACGCGCCCTTGGAGGTCGAGCACGAGGAGCTGCGAATAGTCGAACGACATCGAGACATAGCGGAGGAACGGCTCGAACTCCGGCCCGGCCTTGGCGAGCGTCTCCGCCTGCGCCGCGGGGGTCGCCTTTTCGTCGATGGCCGCCGAAAGCTGCTTGACGGCGCGGACGAGCGTCGGGCCGCGGGCGAGCGCCGTCCCGTCGCGGACGCGCTCGAGCGCGTAAGACTCGAGCTCGCCAGCCTTCGCGGCGGCGATCTTCACCAGGTTGTTGCGGACCGAGTTCTCGAGCGCCCGCGTGGCGATCCGGGCCGTGATCGCCGTGAGGATCGCGCAGGGGATCAGCGCGATCACGAGAAACCAAAAGAGCAGCCGGCCGGCGATCGACCGCTGCATCGCACCGTCACTGGAGAGGGCTTCGCTTGTCATGTCGGTCTCAACGCCGCTCCTGCGAACGGGCGGTGCTCCTGGCGGGTGTCGGCGTTCCCGAGGCGTTGCTCCACTGGCCTCCCCACGCATCGTGCAGATCCTTGACGAATCGCTCCCACTCCTCGCGCGAGCGGGAGATGGGGAAGGGGACGGGCCGCACGGCCGTGCGGCTGGACCAGACGATGTCGAACTGGCCGTCCGGCCGGATCCTGCCGATCGACGCCGGCCGCCAGGTGTGCTGCGTGGCGGCATCGACGGCGATGATGCCCTCCGGTGCGTCGAGGCTCTGCTGGCGAAGGGCGTTGCGCACCTGCCGCACGTCGGTGGTGCCGGCCTCCTCGACGGCCTGCGCCCAGAGCCTCACGCCCGTGTAGGCGGCGGCGATGACGTCGGACGTCGTGCGATCGCTGCCATAGCGGGCCTTGAAGCCGCGGACGAACGCCTGATTCTCCGGTCGTTCGATGCTTTGGAAGTAGTTCCAGGCGGCGTAGTGGCCCGCGAAATCCTCGCGGGGCGCCGAACGCAGTTCGTCCTCGGCGATCGCGAAGGTCACGACGGGCGTCTGGTCGGGGCGAACGCCCGCCTCCCGGAGCTTTCTCGCGAGGACGATCGCCGAGTCACCCACGACGCTGCTGAGCACGACATCCGGCTTGGCCGCCACGATCGACCGCACCACCGCATCGACGGCGCTGCTGCCGAAAGGGACGTATTCCTCGCCGACGCACTCCGCACCGAGCCCCGCGATCTGGTCGGCGGCGATCGCATTGACGCAATGCGGCCAGATGTAGTCGGAGCCGACGAGGAAGAAGCGTCGCGCCCCGAGCGTGTCGTGGCACCACTGCACGGCGGGCGTGATCTGTTGGTTGGGAGCGGCGCCGACGTAGATGACGTTGGGCGACTGCTCGAGCCCCTCGTAGGCCATCGGATAGACGAGCAGATGATCGGCCGCCTCGAAGACCGGCAGCACGCTCTTGCGGCTCGCGCTCGTCCAGCAGCCGAAGACGACGACGGCCTTGTCGTCTCGAATCAGCTTCTCGGCCTGTCGCGCGAACGTGGGCCAGTCGGAGGCACCGTCGGCGATCACCCAGCGGACCTGCCTGCCGAGCAGACCGCCGCGCTTGTTGATCTCCTCGAGCGCGAGCACCTCGGCGTCGATCATCGACCGTTCGCTGACCGCCATCGCCCCGGTCTGCGAATGCAGGATGCCCACGACGATCGGGCTGCGATCGACGAGCAGTCGGTCGAGGCCAAACCAGGCGAGTCCGGCCAGCGCCGCCAGCGCCGGGAAGAGCACGCGATTGCGGAGCCGCCGCCGTCGGGCGATGGCACGGGCCTCGGGGATCGGGTCGGCTGTGGTCATGGTCGCACGAGAAGAAAGCGGGGCCGTCGGACGTCTGCCGCCCGACCAATGCAATCTTGGCCCATCTTTCCCCGCCGGGCGACCGGCGGGGCCGAAATTTTTCCCGGGATCGTCACGACCGGAAAAATCGGCACAGGGCGGCGGGGATCGCTGGCGACGGCAGCAGCCTGGCGATATGATCGGTGCTTCGCGAGGCCGGCCGGCGTAGTCCGACCGGGGGGCTTTTTTCCAAGTTGAAGCAGGCATCACACTCAGCCGTCAACGCGCATGGGAACCGCCCAGAAACGCCCCGCGGCGAGCTACGGCATCGAAGAGATCGCCGGCGTCTCTCCGTGGGCTGAGCAGGTTCGCAAGGCGATCGAACTCGTCGCCGCCCACCAGTCCAGCGTGCTCATCCTGGGCCCGAGCGGCACCGGCAAGGAATTGATCGCCCGCGCGATCCACGGCTGCGGCAATCGGGCCGCGAAGCCTTTCATTCCCGTCGACTGTGCCGTCACGACGGGCACGCTCTTTGCCAGCCACATGTTCGGGCACGTGAAGGGGTCGTTCACCGGCGCGACCTCGTCCACGCTCGGCTGCTTTCGCGCGGCCGATGGCGGCACGATCTTTCTCGACGAGATCGGGGAGATGGAGCTGGAACTCCAGGCCAAGCTGCTCCGGGTGCTGCAGCAGCGGATGGTGGTGCCCGTGGGAAGCCACGAAGAGATCCCGGTCAACGTGCGCGTGGTCGCCGCCACGAATCGCGATCTGGGCCGCGAGGTGAGCGCCGGCCGGTTTCGCGAGGATCTCTTTTACCGGCTCAACGTGGTGACGATCCGCACGCTGCCGCTGAAGGACCGGCCGGAAGACATACCCGTGCTGGCCGCTCGGTATCTCGCGCTGCTCGCCGCAAGGCACGGCCTGCCGCTCTGCACGCTCTCCGCGACGGCGATCGAGGTGCTGCAGCGGTATGCCTGGCCGGGCAACGTTCGCGAATTGGAAAACGTGCTCGAGCGGGCGGTCATGTTTTCCTCGAGCGAAGAGATCGAGCCGGATGCCCTGACCGGCATCATGGCAGCTCCCGAAGCGGCTGGTGATGCAGCCACACCCACGGCGTCGATCCAGGCCGCGGGGCCCGCATCACAGCTCGTGCGGGCGGCATCGGAGGGAATCCTCTCGCCCACGACGGTGCCCGGCGTCTTCCGGGTCGAGCCGGTGGTGCAGCCACCGGCAGCCGTGGCCGCACGTTCGCCGGAGGCACCTGCCGCGGCGTCGGGCGCAGGCGACGGGGGTTCTTCCTCGGGATGGCTCACGCTTGCCGACGTCGAGCGGCTCCACCTCGAGCGCACCCTGGCCGCCACCATGCAAAACAAATCGTTGGCCGCGAAGCTGCTCGGCATCGACCGATCGGTGCTGCGGAGAAAATTGCAGCGCTACGGTCTGTCGGGAGCTGAGCCCGCGGCCTCCGAAGGGCAAGATGCCGACGGCGACACCGAACCCTCGTGATGGCCCAGCACCGACTCAGCCGGCCTTCGCGTGGCTCAGCCGGCCTTCGCCTGGACCGCTGCGGTGTCCTCGTCGGGCACCCGAATGCGGAGCGTGGCGGCCGGCGGCGAGCGACGCTCCTGGGCGAAGCCGCGGGTGCCAGCCGAGAGAAACTCGAAGAGGTGTCGGGCCGGCCCGCCCTTGAATTCCGCCTGGAGCGCCTCGAGCACGTCCTTCCAGGGAAGGCCGCGGCGATAGATGGTGCGGTAGGCGTTCTTCAGTTCGGCGATGTCGTCGCTCGAGTGGCCGCTGCGGCGCAGGCCCACGATGTTGAGCCCCACGATGCATCCGGTCTGCCCGTCCACGAGCATGTAAGGGGGGACGTCTTGGACGACGCGGGCATGTCCTCCCACCATCGCCAGCCGGCCGACGCGGCAAAACTGATGCACGGCCACGGCGCCGGAGACGAAGGCCCGATCCTCGACGGTCACGTGGCCGCCGAGCAGGGCCCCGTTGGCGCAGATGCAGTTGTTGCCGACCACCACGTCATGGCCGAAGTGGGAGCTCGCCATGATGTAGTTGTTGTCGCCGACGGTCGTCGCGGTGCCCGGCTTCAACGCGCGGTGGATCGTGACGTGTTCCCGGAACACGTTGTGGTCTCCGATCACGACCGCGCCGATCTGCTTCGGCCTTCCCGCGTGCTGCGGCGCGCCGCCGATCACGACGTGCTCGCAGAATTCGTTGTGGCAGCCGGCCTTCACGCCCGACTTCACGACGGCGCCCGACGCGACCGTGCAAAAGTCACCGAGCTCGACCCCTGCTTCGACCGTGGCGAAAGCCCCCACCGTGACACCCACTCCCAGGCGGGCCTCGGGACTCACGGCGGCCAGCGGGTGGATGCTCACGGATTGCCTTCCAAACGAGGGAGGAAACGGTGCTGCCATCGCGGTTGCGGCGCAGCGATCCGCCGACTTTGCGGCAGGCGGTTTATCGGCTCAGCGTTCGGGTGGATTCAATGGCAATTTCGCGCCGGGCTCACAGGTTCCCCCGCCCGCCTGTTTCGCGTTGTTTTCGGGATGCGCCACCATGGCTGAGCCTCGTCAGTGCGGCAGAGACCCGCTACACTCCCCAATGTGACGCGGCCGGTGGGCCGCGGCTGACACGAACGGCCCATCCGGGAGACGGTGATGTCGATGCCTGAAGCGGACACGACCCGCGAATCGCGGTACGAAGCGGCCGAGGCCCTCAAGAACCAGGGCAATCTGGCCGAAGCGGTCACCGTGCTCGAAGGCGTCGTCGCCGACCATCCCGATTTTGCCCTCGCCCATTCGGCCCTCGCGGCCTGGTGCACCCGCCTGGAGCGGCACGAGGAGGCGGTGAAGCACGCCAGCCGCGTGTGCGAACTGGAGCCCAAGGATCCCTTCAGCTACACGGCGCTCAGCGTGGCCTGCATGCGCGGCGGCCGCATCGCCGAGGCCGAAGACGCGCTCGCCCGGTCGCGCAT
>JBIIOM010000284.1:0-3327 GCA_044336925.1 Pirellulales bacterium | reverse complement strand
CCTCGAGCCCGATGCCTCCGCCGCCTTCGAGCGGCTGCGCTACCGGCTCTACGTGCTCGAGCGCGGGACGGTCGGCACGGCCCGCGCGACCGACCGTCTGCGCGGTGTCGATCTCTGCGTGCTCGTCGATGGCCGCGACGACGCCCGCGGCTTCGAGCGGCTCGTCGCATCGCTCCTCGAAGCGGGCGTGCGGATGCTGCAGATTCGCGACAAGGATCTGCCCGTGCCGGTGCTCGCCGAGCGGGCGCGGGCGGCCGTCGAGATCGCCCGTCGCCGCCACCCCGACGGGCAGGCGTTCGTCGTCGTGAACGACCGGGCCGACGTGGCCGCGGCCGTCGGCGCCGATGGCGTCCATACCGGCGCCGACGACCTGCCGCTCGCGCTGGTCCGTCGTGTGGCCGGGCCGCGGGCTTTGCTCGGACGCACCGCGCACGATCTCGCCGAGGCCCGCGCCGCCGTGCTCGATGGCGCCGACTGCCTCGGCGTGGGCCCCTGTTTCCCGTCGCACACCAAGTCGTTCGCGGCCTATGCGCCGCCGCAGTTTCTCGCGGCCGTCGCGAGCGAGATCGCGCTGCCGGCCTTCGCCATCGGCGGCATCACGCTCGAGCGGATCGACGAGATCGCGGCGCTGGGTTATTCACGCGTGGCCGTGGCGTCGGCCGTGACGGGGGCCGCCGATCCGGCCGCCGCGGCCGCCGCGCTCATCGAGCGGCTGCGTCGCCACCGGCCGACTCAGCCGACGGTCGTTCCCTGAGCGCCTCGACGACGGCGCGGGCCATGTCGGCCTCGTCGCGGGAGCGGTAGCCGATCCATACCGCCCGCACGCGGGCGTCGGGCCCGACGAGATAGGTCGTCGGGTAGGCCGAGAAGCCGAGCGTTTCCGCGGCGATCATCCGCGCCATGCCGGAAGGGTCGACCCAGGCGTCGATCGCGATCTTCTGCTGTGCGAGGTAGGCGCGGGTCGTGTCGGTGATCTCCGTGATCTCGTCGGGGCCGCCGCCACCGCAGGAGACGGCCACGAGCTGAAACGCCGGCTCCTCGGCAAGGCGGCCGGCGATCCGCGCCATCCCCGGCAGTTCGCGCCGACAGGGCGGGCACCAGGTGCCCCAGAAATTGAGCAGCGTCACCTTGCCGCTGAACGTCGGCGGCGGGAGCGTGGCGTCGGCGATGGAGACGAGCGGCAAGGCCCCCACCGTGCGGCCGACGGCCGGGTGGGGCGCGGGTCGGCAGCCGACGAGCACGAGAAGGATCCAGACGCAGGCACGGGGAGAGATCATGGCGGTGTGCGAGCGCGGTGAGTCGGGGCGTTTTTCGCGGGGCGGGTAGGGGCGGCGTTGATTGGAGTGGCGGGTGGATGGACCTTGCTTGCGCAGCGGGCTTCCGTGGGCCGCTTTGTCGTGCCGTCAGTCAGGCAGAAGCCGTTCGATGACAGGCTGAAGCCTATCCTACTTGATGATCGTGTTGTGTTCGTCGAGGACGATCACCGCGGGCTTGTGCCGGGCGGCTTCGGCCTCGTCGAGCCAGGCGTACGACATGATCGTGAGCCGGTTGCCCGGTTCGCCGAGATGGGCCGTGGCGCCGTTGAGCTCGATCGCGCCCGAGCCCGGCTTGCCGTAGATCACGTAGGTCTCGAACCGCTCGCCGTTGGCGAGGTTGCCCACGAGGATTTTCTCGTAAGGCCGCAGGCCCACCCGCTCGGCGAGGTCGGCGGCGATCGTGAGGCTTCCCTCATAATCGACCGAGGCCCCGGTCACTTTCGCGCGGTGGATCTTCGATTTGAGCAGGCAGATCGTCATCGGGAGTTTAGCGAGCGGAGTGGTCGGCTGAAGCCGGCGGCAATCGGCTGGCCGGATCGAGGATGGACTGCATCCGCAGAAAACTTCATGCTGCGGACGAGACCGTGGAATCACCAGAAGAAAATCGTACCCCCATGACCGTGAGTTGCAACGAGCCGGAGGCGTCGGCGGCGAATGCCGCCGGTCGTGAGGCCCGCAACACGGTCTGGCTCGAAATCCATCAGGTGATCGTCCGCGTCGGCTGGATCTTCAAGACCGAGACGATCATCATGCCGGCGGTGCTCGACGCCGTGGTCGATTCGGGGCTCTTGCGCGGGCTCCTGCCCGTGCTCAACCGGGGCGGCCAGAGCCTGCCCCCCCTTTTCGTGTCGGATAGCTTCGGACGGCTGCCCCGCAAGAAGTGGGCGCTGGTGGCCAGTAGCCTGGCGATGGCCGCCTGCTTCGGGCTGCTCGCCGTGGCGTGGGGGCCTTTGGAGGCGCGCCGCCCCGACCTGCTGGCTCTGCTCTTTCTCATCCTCTACGGGCTGTTCTCCACGGCGATCGGACTCAACCAGCTGGTGCTCGCGGCGCTCCAGGGCAAGCTCATCGCTCCCGGGCATCGCGGCCGGGCCATGGTGGTGAGCGTGGCGATCGGCAGTGTGCTCGCGATCGTCGCGGCCGTCGTGCTGTTGCGGCCGTGGCTGGGGGAGCCGGACGGATTTCCAAAGATCTTCGGCGTGACGGGATTCTTCTTCGCCCTGGCGGCGATCGCGCCGCTCTTTCTCGACGAGCCGCCCGAGCGGTCACCGCCTGGGCGATCAGGCCATGCCGGTGGCGAATCCGCAGCGGCTGGCTGGGTCGGCAGATCGATGCAGGCCGTCGCGCGGGGCATCGGCAGCTGGCGGCGGACGCTCACGGACGACCCGGCGCTTGCGCGGCTGGCGATCGTGGCCGCCTGCTTCTCCGCCGTGCTCATGCTCTTTCCACATTACCAGGCCTTCGCCCGCGACCGGCTCGGCAGCCGGATCGAGAGCCTGCTCACCTGGGTGATCGTGCAGAACGCCGCCACCGGCGTGGCGAGCCTCGTGGCCGGCCCGTTCTCCGACCGCCGCGGCACGCGAATCGTGCTCGTCTGGCTCGTCGCCCTCTCGAGCGCCACGCCGCTCGTCGTGACACTGCTTTCACTCCTGCCGCATGCGACGGCCGTGGAGTGGTTTTGGATCGTCTACATGCCGCTCGGCCTCAACCCGATCTCGCTCAAGATCTTCACGAACTACGCGCTCGAACTGGCGCCGCGGCCCGCGGAGCACCCGCGGTATGTGAGCATCGTGGGGGCGGCGCTGGCGGCCCCCTTCGTGCTCTCGCCGCTCATCGGCGCGGCGGTGGATGCCTACGGCTTTCGCCACGTCTTCGTGATCGGTGCCGTGGTGATCGCCGCGGGAGCCGTGATCGCCGCCGGTCTGCCGGAGCCCCGCGGCCGGCGTCAGAAGTAGCCCTCGCGCTTCTTCTTCTCCATCGAGCCGGCCTCATCCTTGTCGATGAGCCGGCCCTG
>JBIIOM010000066.1:0-11470 GCA_044336925.1 Pirellulales bacterium | reverse complement strand
TCAGCCTGCCACGGCGAGCGGCAGGCTGAAGCCTACCCTACTTTGATGCGAGCGGCAGGCTGAAGCCTGCCCTACTTTGATGCGGGCGGCAGGCTGAAGCCTGCCCTACTTTGATATTGCTCGGTTCTTCACCGTTCGCGACCATAAGGCTCCGAAACGAGCTTCCCGCGACGAGGATATTGAGACATGGAACAGATGGCTTCGATCGCACAGGCGTTTTTGTCGCTCCTGGCGAGGCTGATGATTGCGTCGATCTTTTTGGCGAGTGCCATCGGCAACAAGATTCCGCAGTTCCAGGCGACGGCCAACTACATGCAGACGGAGGGCGTGCCCAATCCGAAGCTCGCGCTCTTCGGTGCGATCGGCCTGCTCCTGCTCGGCGGCCTGTCGGTGGTCGCGGGCGCGTGGACGCGAATCGGCAGCCTCTTCCTGCTCGTCTTCCTGGCGGCGGCGACGTTTTACTTCCACGATTTCTGGAAGTTCGCCGACCCCACGCAGCGGCAGCTGCAGACGATCCAATTCATGAAGAACCTCGCGATCGGCGGCGGCCTGCTCGCGCTCATCGCCTACGGCGGCGGCGCGTGGAGCGTCGATGGCTGGATCGCCAAGCGGCGCGAGGAGGCGGAGTCGGGGGCGCCGGCCGCGAAGCCGCGGGTGACGGCCAAGGCTTCGTAGCGAATCAGGTCGGCAGATCGTGAAGGGGTCCGCGAGATGCTCCGAGCGATGGTTGCAGCAGCCCTGGTGCTTGGTTCCGTGGCCCTCGCAGAGGAGCGCTGGCCCCCGATGAAGCCGCCGACCGTGACGCCGTTTGGAACCCTCGCCGACGGGCGCAAGGCCAGCCTCTACACGCTCGAAGTGCCGGGCGGCTGGAAGGCCGTGCTCACCGACTACGGCGCGATCCTCACGCAGTTCCACGTGCCGAGCCGCGATGACGGCGCGACGACGGTCGACGTCGTCCTGGGTTTCGATTCGCTCGACGGCTACGTGAAGAAGCATCCATATTTCGGCGCCATCTGCGGCCGCGTGGCCAACCGGATCGCGGGCGGCGAGTTCACGCTCGACGGCAAGGCGTATCGATTGGCCACCAACAACGGCCCGAACCACCTCCACGGCGGCGTCGTCGGCTTCGACAAGAAACTCTGGAAGGCGACGCCCCGGCTCGGCGACCGCGGGCCTGCCGTCGATTTCGAGATCGTCTCCTCCGCCGGCGACGAAGGCTATCCGGGAACGCTCACGGTGAAGGTGACCTACACGCTCACGCCCGACGGCGAACTCTGGGTCGAGATGGCCGCCACGACCGACGCACCCACGCTCGTCAACCTGGCCCATCACTCCTATTGGAATCTCGCGGGCCAGGCGTCGGGAACGGTTCACGACCACGAACTCACGGTCGTGGCCGATCGCTACCTGCCCGTCGACGCGAGCAGCATCCCCACGGGGGAGTTCGCCGCAGTCGACGGCACGCCATTCGACCTGCGGCCCGAACGCGGGGCGCCGGCGAGGCTCGGGGACGCGATCGCCGGGCTGCCCCCCAAGAGCGACGGCGGCCATCCGGGTGGCATCGACCACAACTACGTGCTCCGCGGGTGGAAGCCGGATGGCGCGCTCAGGCTGGCGGCGACGCTCCGCGATCCGGCGAGCGGCCGCAGGCTGGAATTGCTCACCGACCAGCCGGGGCTGCAGGTCTATACGAGCAGCTATCTCGACGGCACGCTCGTAGGGAAGTCGGGCGCGGTCTATCCGAAGCAGTGCAGCGTCTGCCTGGAGACGCAGACCTTTCCAGACTCGGCCCACCATCCAGACTGGCCGAGCCAGCGGCTCGACCCCGGCCACACCTACCACCACACGATGGTGCACCGGTTCACCAGGTGATCCGACGGGCGGCGGGCCGGGCCGCGGTGGTCGTGGCGGCATGGGCGGCGAAGGCCGCCTGGAGGGCCGTTCGCGGCTGGGTGGTGGTGGTTTCGGCATCGCGAAACCCGAGCATGCGGACCATCTCGCTCGCCCGCTTGGTGGGGATCGCGCTCAGCGTGAACGCCGCCTCGTAGCCACCGGTCGAGCCGTCCCGGGAGCGGGATCCATTGTTGGCCCAGTAGTTCGAGTTGCCGTAGCCGGAGACGCCGATGAAGTAGGTGCCGGCCGTTCGCGCCGTGAACGAGAGGTAGCTGTCGTAGGCCCCGTTGGCGTCGTCGTTGCGGGCCAATTCGCGGCCCCCGGCGTTGAACAGCCGCAGATAGCTGTCGAGCCGCGACGGGGCGGCGAGCGACCGGGCATCGACGTCGATGGCGATCTGCTGGCCGGCTGCCAGTGTGACCTTGTAGAGGTCGATGTCGCGGCTGCCGTTCGTGCCGTCGCCGATCGTCTGGCCGACGAACCGGGTCGTCTCGCTGGTGGTGGGCACCGTCGTCGCCCGGGCGAGCGTGTCGCCGGGGTCGGCGACGGGGGAGACCGGCGCGGGAGCGGGAGCGGGCGCCGGTGCAGGAGCGAGGGTGGGCAGCGTGCCGCTCGTGATCGCGGTCACCGCGGCTTGGGCATTCAAGAGGCCGCCGGTGGCCGCCTTGCCGGCGAGGCTCGCCGTTGGGGCGGCGGTCGCAAGGATCGCGGCGCGGAGCTGGGCGGCCGTGGCCTGCGGATTCGCCGCCGCCATCAGGGCGACGGTGCCGGTGACGTGCGGCGTGGCCATCGAGGTGCCGCTGTAGGACGCATAGTTGTTGCCGGGGGTCGTCGAATAGATGCTCACGCCCGGGGCCGCCAGGTCGACGCCCGTGACGCCGTAATTGGAGAACGTGGCGAGGGCGTTGGAGCGGTCGGTGGCGGCCACCGAGATGATCGACTGGCTCGTATAGCTGGCCGGATAGGAGGCGGTCGCATCGTTGTTGCGGCCATTGTTGCCGGCGGCGGCCGCAAACAGGATGCCGGCCTGGCCACCGGCCTCGATGGCATCCCGCAGGCCGGCCGAGAAGCCGCCGCCCCCCCAGCTGTTGTTCGTGGCGACGATGTTGATCCCGAAGTCACGCCGCATCCGCGTGGCGTAGTTGATCGCCGCGATGGCCCCGCTCGTGGAGCCGCTGCCGGAACCGGAGAGGAACTTGAGGCCCATGATCGAGACCTGCCAGTTCACGCCCGCCACGCCGACGCCGTTGTCGCCGACGGCGCCGATCGTGCCGGAGACGTGCGTGCCGTGGCCGTTGTCGTCCATCGGATCGGCGTCGTTGTTGGCGAAGTCCCAGCCGCGGACGTCGTCGACATAGCCGTTGCGGTCGTTGTCGATGCCGTCGCCGGCCACCTCGCCGGGGTTTGTCCAGGCGTTCGCGGCGAGGTCGGGGTGGCTGTAGTCGATGCCGGTGTCGATCACCGCCACGACCACGCTCCGCGAGCCCCGCGTCGTGTCCCAGGCCTCCGGGGCGTCGATGTCGGCATCGGCAACGCCGCCCGACTGGCCGATGTTGTGGAGGCCCCAGAGCCGGCTGAACGACGGATCATTCGGCAGAGCCGAGGGGGCGATCGCGAAATCGGGCTCCACGTAGGAGACGCCCGCCGACCGGCCTGCCCAGCCGGTTACGTCCTGACTGGAGGCGCCCGGCGTCGACAGCGAGAAGAAGCCTTCGCCCAGGGGGGCCGCCCGCCAGCCCGCCGGGAGGCCGAGGCTTTCGGGGACGGCCTGCGGGCCGCGGGCGCGGACGATCCAAGCATCGGCGAACGAGTCGGCGGTGCGGCCGTTCCATTCGATCCGGTCGATCTGGCGGGTGGCACGGCTGGCAGCGGAAAAGAGTTCCGCCGTCATCATCGTCCTGGCTTCGAGCGATTCGAGGCCGAGCGAGGCCTCCGAAGCCCTGCGAGAGCAGGTGGGCCGTTTCATGATGGCCGCCTTTATGGCTGCCGTCGGCCTTTGCCCCACCCGGGCTTTCGCCCGCGGCCGACGTGGTGTCGTCGAGCGGTCGGCGAGGTCTTCGCTCCCCCCTCGACAGGTCGATTATCGAGGCCTCTCAGCAGGAGTCACGAATTTTTTGAACCACACCGAATCGACCGGCGTGAATCGTGGTACTGTAATCATGCAAGACAATTGGTGGACACTTGGTATGTCGCTGTAAACGGTGGTCGCTTCATGGTTTTTCCCGTCGGTGATGACAATACGGATCGACGGCTGTTTCCCTTCGTCACGATCGCGCTGTTGATCGCGAATGTGTTTGTGTTCGTGGTGCTCCAGGGGATGGGCGCCAACGAAGATTTCACGATGGCCTACGTGCAGGTGCCGGCCGAGATCATCTCCGGGCACGACGTGGTTACGGAGCCCTCCGTTCAGCGGGTTCCGGTGCCGGGGGGGCAAGGGCAGGTGATGGAGGTGACCGTGCCGGGCCTCAAGCCCACGCCGGTGCCCGTCTGGCTCACGCTGCTGACGGCGATTTTCATGCACGGCAGCCTCATGCACCTGGCCGGCAACATGTGGTTTCTCTGGATCTTCGGCGACAACGTCGAAGACGACATGGGCCACCTCAGATACCTGCTCTTCTACATCGCGACCGGCGTCATCGCCTCGCTCGCGTTCGTGGCCTTGAACAGCACCGGGGAGGCGGCCCTCACGCCCTGCCTCGGCGCCTCGGGGGCCATCTCCGGCATTCTCGGGGCCTACCTCGTGCTGCATCCCAATCGGCGGGTGAGCGTGATTCTCCTGCGGATGATGGTGGACGTGCCCGGCTACGTAGCCGTCGGCATCTGGTTTCTCTTCCAGCTCATCAGCGGCGCATTCGACTCGAGCGGTGGCGGCGGCGGAGTGGCCTATTCGGCCCACGTGGCCGGGTTTATCGCCGGAATGATCCTCGCCAAGCCGATGAGCTACGGCCACGTCCGGGACGAGGCTGATTCGCTGGTCGTTTTGCGGCGGCGGGTGCCGTAAAAGGCGGCGGGAAGGCTGTCCGCCGGGCGGCGTAGAGCCTATATATAAATGATGGACAGAGCCGGTGAGGGCACGGCAGGCTGAAGCCTACCCTACCGGGCAATGCTGGCTTTCGTGAATCGTTTGGAGCAAAACGAATGGTGAGCGGCGGGCCGGCACAGACCGAGGTCGTTGTCATCGGCGGCGGGCCAGCCGGCGCCACGGTGGCAACGCTCGTGGCACAGCGCGGCCGCCGCGTGACGCTCTTCGAGCGGGAGCGGTTTCCGCGGTTTCATGTCGGCGAGTCGCTGATCCCCGAGACGTTTTGGGTGCTCGAGCGGCTGGGCATGCTCGACCGGATGCGAAGCAGCCGCTTCGTCGAGAAGCATTCGGTGCAGTTCGTGAACGAGAAGGGGCTGCTCTCCGAGCCCTTTTATTTCCACGACCACAAGCCGCAGGAAAGCTCGCGCACCTGGCAGGTCGTCCGCAGCGAGTTCGACGAGATGATGCTGCGGAACGCGGCGGAGCAGGGGGTCGACGTCCACGAGGGCGTGCGGGTGCTCGACGTGCTCTTCGAGGGCGACCGGGCGAAGGGCGTGCGCGTGCAGGATGAGAGCGGCGGCGTCCGCGAGGTGAGGGCAGACGTCGTCGTCGATGCCAGCGGCCAGGGCTCGATCATCATGAGCCGACTCGGCCTTCGCGACTGGGATCCCGTCCTCAAGAAGGCGGCGATCTGGAGCTATTGGAAGGGCGCCGAGCGCGGCACGGGCCGCGACGAGGGAGCCACGGTCGTCCTGCAGCTCGACGACAAGCAGGGCTGGTTTTGGTACATCCCGCTGCACGACGGCACGGTGAGCGTGGGCGTGGTCGCGGGCTACGACTACCTCTTCAAGGACCGCCCCACGAAGGATCCCGAGGCGATCTATTTCGAAGAGGTGGCCCGCTGCCCCGGGCTTCAGCCGCGGATCGCCCGCGCCGAGAAAACGGCCCCCGTTCGTGTGGCGAAGGAATATTCCTATCGCTCGCGGCAGGTCGCCGGCGATGGCTGGGTGCTGGTGGGCGACGCCTTCGGCTTTCTCGACCCGCTCTATTCGTCGGGCATCTTGCTCGCGCTCAAGAGCGGCGAACTTGCGGCCGACGCGATCGCAGCGGCGCTCGATGCCGGGGATACCTCCGCGGCCCGGCTGGGCACCTGGGGGCCCGATTACATCCGCGGCATGGAGCGGATGCGGCGGCTCGTCTGCGAGTTTTACGAGGGCTTCAACTTCGGCCGGTTCGTGAAGCGGCATCCGCACCTGAAGGGGCACGTCACCGACCTCCTGATCGGCGACCTCTTCAACGACCGCGTGGACGAGATCGTGGCGCCGCTCGACGCGATGCGGTCGGAGGATCGGGCGACGGCGGGCGGTGATTCCGCGGCGCTTCGGCGAGATGCGGTTTAGACATCCACTTCCATCTGGTCGCGGGCAAACACCGAGGCCTTGAACCGCTGCTGGCAGGACTTCTCCATGCCGCAGAGCATCTCGTCGTCGTGATTCGGGTCGTGGTGCGTCAGGGCGAGGAGCTTGACGTTTGCCCGCTCGGCCACTTCGCAGGCCTGCTCCCAACTGCTGTGTCCCCAGCCACGATGCGTCTCGAGTTCGTCCGGCGTGTATTGGGCGTCATGGATCAGCAGATCGGCATCGCGCGCCAAGGTGACGATCCGCTCGTCGATCACGCCGTTGGCGTATTCGATGTCGGTGCAATAGGTCACGACTTTTCCATTCTGCCCCGTGATCCGGTAGGAGTAGGCCCCGCCGGGATGATTGTGGAGGACGCCGACGATAGTGGCCTCGTGCCCCGGTTCCGGAGGCTGCGGCGTGTGGACCTCGGGCACGTCGTCCTCGCCGATGGAGTTGCCCGTCGGCTCCTTGAACGTGAATTCCGCGCCCATCTGGTCCAGAGAAACAGGAAAATAGATCTCCTCCATCTGGCGGGCAAAAACCGATCGCAGGCTGTGCTGAAAGCGATTGATACCCATGGCCGTGATCACGAATTGCCGGGCTGGATCGTAGGCCGGTGCAAAGAACGGAAATCCCTGGATGTGATCCAGGTGGAAGTGGGAAAACAGCATGAAGACGGGGCGGCGAAACCGTTCTTCGTCGCTGGCCAGGATCTCCTTGCCCAGCTGCCGGATCCCGGTGCCCGCATCCAAGATGCCGATCCGGTCTGGTCCGTCGATCATCACGCAGGAGGTGTTGCCGCCGAATTGTCGAAAGCCAGGTTCGCATACCGGCGTCGAGCCGCGGGTTCCATAAAACTTGACTCTCATGCCCTTCGCCCCCGGGGGGTTTGAATCTCGGACTTCCGGATTCAGTCTATCTCCGGCGTCAAGGTGGACTAGGAATCCGCTGCTGCGCGCCGCCACAATCCCGAGAGTCATTTTCGACGGGAGTGCACCATGCAATCAGAGTCGGTCGGGGCAATTCAGGCCGAGGCGCGGAGCATCTCGCCTCGCGGCAGTGAGGCGGCGGCCGCGCCGGGGGTGCTGGTGATCCTCGGAGCCTCGGGCGATCTCACGAAGCGGCTCCTCATGCCGGCCCTCTACAACCTCGCCTGCGACAACCTCTTGCCGGAGGAGTTTGCCGTCATCGGCATGGCCCGCCGCACGCTCGACACGACCGCGTTTCGCGAACAACAGCGCCAGGACATCCAGCGGTTTCACACCCGTCGTGACTTCGACGCCAACCGGTGGGCATGGCTGGAATCGCGGCTCCATTACACATCGGGCGATTTTGGCGACGCGGATGCCTATGCGCGGCTGCGAGATCTGGTGCGGGCGGTCGGCGACGAAAGCGGCGCGGCGGGCAACACGCTCCTCTATCTGGCCATCTCACCGGAGTTTTTCCAGACGGTGAACGGGCTGCTCGACGGGGCCGGCTTCACGCGGCTCCCGGGCCGCCGACGAATCATCGTCGAAAAACCGTTCGGCAAGGATCTGGAGTCGGCCGTGGCCCTCAATCGCGCGCTGCTGGCCCACTGGCGCGAAGATGAGATCTATCGCATCGACCATTACCTGGGCAAGGAAACGGTGCAAAACCTGCTGGCCTTCCGCATGGCCAACGGCATGTTCGCACCGCTCTGGAACGCCGATCACATCGACCACATCCAGATCACCGCCACCGAAACCGTGGGCGTGGAGACCCGCGGCGAGTATTACGACAAGACGGGCGTGGTTCGTGACATGCTCCAGAATCACCTCATGCAGATGCTGGCCTATGTATGCATGGAGCTTCCCGCGTCGCTCGAGCCTGCCGCGGTGCGCGACGAGAAGTCGCGGCTGCTCCGCGCGGTGCGACTGCTCGACCGCGATCGGGCATCGCGCGACTGTGTCCGCGGGCAGTATGGCGCGGGCACGAAGGCCGACGGTTCGGTCGCCCTCGGCTACCGGCAGGAACCGAACGTCGATCCGCAGTCGAACAACGCGACCTACGCCGCGCTCAAACTGCACCTCGACAACGATCGTTGGGCCGGGATGCCGGTCTACCTGCGGTCGGGGAAATCGCTCTGGAAACGCGGGACGGAGATCGTCGTGCAGTTCAGGCCGCAGCCCGGCGACGGCGGCGAGCCCAACCTGCTGATCTTCCATATTCAGCCCTTTCAGGGCGTCGAGATCCGCATGCAGGCCAAGCGGCCCGGCCCGACGTTTCGCCTGCAGCGGGCCGGCATGCGGTTCGACTATGCCGAGACATTCGAGGCGACGCGGGGAACCGGCTACGAGGTGCTGCTCTCCAGCGCCCTCAACGGCGATCCGACGCTCTTCTCGCGCACCGACTTCGTGGAGGATTCCTGGCGGATCGTGCAGCCGGTGCTCGATCTTTGGAAAGACACGCGGGCCGAAGACTTTCCCAATTACATGGCCGGGACATGGGGGCCGCTCGCCGCCCACGCCCTGCTCGCCCGAGACGGCCGCCGCTGGCACGAGTGCATCACGCGCGATGTGCTCCTGCGGAGCGAGTTTTTTGCGAACGCCCCCGCCGTGCTGCTCAACAACCTCGCGCTTGCCTGCCAGCCCCGCGCCGTCGAGGCCGGAGCGACCATCGTCGAACGGGGCGAACGGAGCTCGGATCTGTATGTGGTCTGCCGCGGAGAGGTGGAGGCGATTGGCGGCTCCGGAGAAAGGCTGGGACTCGTCCAGGCGGGGGAGTGCTTCGGCGAGATGGCAATGCTCGACAACCGCCCGCGCAATGCCACGGTCCGGGCGGTTTCTCCCTGTGATCTTCTCGTGCTCGCGGCCGCCGACTTTCGGCGGATCGTCGAGGATTTCCCGGAGGCCGAGGCGGAGTTTCTCAAGATCGCCGCGCAGCGGCGGTAGCGCCGGAGGCGCCCGGGAGATTCTTCAGGGGCGGTGCAGCACCCGTGGGCCGTCGGTGCCATAGGATCCCACGCCCCCCTGGTAGCGGCTGCCGTGCCACCAATTCAGGTTCGTATGCTTCGGAATGATCAGGCCGGTGTAGTCGGTTCCCCACACCCCTTCGTTGCGCCGCCGCTCCTCGCCGCGCCGGCTTTTTTCTCGCGCTCCGCCGCCGACGTAGTAGCCTTCCTCGTGAGGGGATTCCGTCGGCTTTGCCAGCGGTGAAATCCGCTGGGGATCGCCGGCCCGGCGGAACTGGTCTCCCTGAAAATGCTTCCGCGCGGTGGCTGGCCGGCCCATGGGCGGGGTCAGGTCATGGCCGTTGGCGAGCGGCTGCCAGACAACGACGGTGATGGCAACGACCGCCATGGCCTGCCAGCCCGAGACTCTTCCCATGGACCCCGCGATCCCCAAAGCCCGTATTTGAACTGATCCGATAACCGGAATCTCCTTCCGCCGCTATTGAGTCGCCGCAATATCCCCATTTCGTGCAGTTTCCGTGCCCTTCCGCAAAGAGATGGCAAAGAAATCAAAGTCTACGCAGGCCGTAAAGCCGAAAGAATCGTCAGAGTCCAGCGATTCGGAGATGCCTGGCGGGGCTCTCCCGGCTTTCGGCGATGTTCCAACACCCATCACTATCTCGATCTCGTCGTCGATCGTGGGCGTGCAGCCAACGCGTCGTGCGCGTCCTCTGCGCCTGCATGCTTATCTGCGCCCTTGTTTGCCAGCGCAGCCAGGCCGCTGAAATGGTCGCGGGGCTGCCGGTAACGGAGGGCAGGCCATTCCTGAATGCGGCTCCAGAGGAGGCCGCGATCCCCAGTTTGCTCGTGTCGCCGAATTGGCCGCGGCGGCTCCCGTCCGTCGAGTCGCAGCCCGTCGCCGAACTCGGCGGGAACCCGTTCGCCGTTGTCGGATTCGAGCAGGACTCGCCGTTGCTCAGCGGGTTCGATGACGTCGCTTCGCCCGGCGTCGAGGAATGGTTGGCACCCATCCGCGGGCCGCCCATTCTGGAGGAACCGGCCGCAAATCCGTACGACCTGGCAGGGGAACGGCCCATCGCCGATCCCCTCTACCGTTATCCCGTCTACCCGACGCCGGGATTCGCCGGCGCTTCGAGCGTGCTGCCGAGCGAGCAGCAAGAGACGAGCCATTTCGTGCCGATGGAGGACCGCTGGCGAATCGGAAGCCCGCCCTGGGATCGCTACGGCCGCGGCCATCCGCGTCTCGACGACTATCCCTACGCGCTGGGCAATGGCTTCAATCCCTACACGCAGAACTTCCTCAAGGAAGACTTTCCGATCATTGGTCAGCACACCTTCTTCGACATGAAGGGTATCAGCCGCACGATCGCGAATTTTCGGCAGGTGCCCACGCCGGATACGCCGTTCGAATCGACGCCGACACCCGGCCAGGAGGACTTCTTCGGCAACCCCAACGGATTCCTCTTCCTCCAGTACTACACGCTGGCATTCGAGCTCAATCACGGCGACAAGACATTCAAGCCCAATGACTGGCGCATCAAGATCGCCCCCGTCTTCAATCAGAACTACCTGGAGGTCTACGAATACGGAGTCGTTCTTCCCGACGTGACGCAGGGCACCCGCCGCTACCGCGCCTTTGCCGCGCTCGAGGAGTGGTTCGTCGAAGTCAAACTCGCCGACCTGAGCCCCGACTACGATTTCGTGTCGGTGCGCGGTGGATCCCAGCCGTTTACGAGCGACTTTCGGGGGTTCATCTTCAGCGACTTGAACCGCGCGATCCGCCTCTTTGGAACCCGGCTTTCGAACCGCGATCAGTTCAATGTCGTCATCTTCGACCAGCGCGAAAAAGACACCAACAGCTTTCTCAACTCCTTCGACGACCGCGGCCAGAACATCCTCATCGCCAACTACTATCGGCAGGATTTCATCTGGCCCGGCCACACGGTCCAGACGAGCTTCCATTACGACTACGATCAAGCGGGCATCAAGTACGACAAGAACGGTTTTCTCGTCCGGCCCGATCCGGTCGGCCTCGCCGAGCCCCACGAAGTGAACGCCTGCTACTTCGGAATCGCCAACGACGGTCACATCAACGAGCTCAATATCTCGAGCGCGTTCTACTATGTGATCGGCCACGACACGCTCAATCCGCAGGCTCTCCAGCCCGTCGACATCGGGGCGACGATGGCCGCTGTCGAGCTCTCCTATTCGCCCGACTGGG
The DNA here is from genome assembly GCA_044336925.1 of Pirellulales bacterium. Lineage (GTDB taxonomy): Bacteria > Planctomycetota > Planctomycetia > Pirellulales > UBA1268 > RGVT01. Next base: position 2 of record JBIIOM010000066.1, on the reverse strand, counting down.
TC
>JBIIOM010000007.1:0-34344 GCA_044336925.1 Pirellulales bacterium | reverse complement strand
GCAACTGTCGGCGGTGGGCGACGAACAGGGCCGGGTCGATCGGGGCGTGTCGCATGCCTGAAGCGGGCTCCTGAGAGGGACGCTGTTGGGAAGTACGGAAGCCCGACGCGCGAGCGAGGAGAGTCGAGGCGGTTCTCGCGGGGCGGGTGGGAGCGATGTTGGTTGGAGTGGAGGGCGGATGGACCTTGCTTGCGCTGCGGGCTTTCGTGGGCCGGTTTTCCGATGCTTTGAGATCGTACACTTTCCCGCATGCCATCCGCACCTCGAGACAGCGTCGCCGAGCCGATCCTCCTGGACGGGGAATGGCGGCCGGCCGCGGCGATCGACACCTACCGGGCGATCGACCCGACGACGGGGCAGCCGCGCGACGCCCTTTGGCCCACGAGCGGCTGGAGCGACGTGGATGCGGCGCTCGACGCGGCGACGCGGGCCGCCGATGCACTCCGCCGGCTGCCGGCCGCGGCGCTCGGCCGGTTTCTTGCGCGCTATGCCGAGCGTCTCGAGGCGCGGGGGAGCGAGCTCGTGGCGCTTGCGCATGCCGAGACGGGGCTCCTCGTGAAGCCGCGGCTCGCGGAGCACGAGCTGCCGCGGATGGTCGACCAGCTCAGGCAGGCGGCCCTCGCCGCGACCGAAGAGACCTGGCGGATGGCGACGATCGACACGGCCAGAAACATCCGTGCGGCGGCGTTTGGGCTCGGCCCCGTCGTCATCTTTCCGCCCGCGAACTTTCCGCTCGCCTACGGCGCCGTGACCGGGGGCGATTTCGCCGCCGCGATCGCCGGGGGCAATCCGGTGATCGCGAAGGCCCACGCCGGCCACCCGTCGGTCTCGCGGCTCGCGGCCAGCGAGGCGGTCGAAGCACTGCGCGAGACCGGCCTGCCACCGGCGACCGTGCAGCTCGTCCACGGCCTCGCGCCGGCCGACGGCGAACGGCTCGTGGCTGACGTTCGCGTGGGCGGCACCGGGTTCACCGGCAGCCAGCAGGCAGGTGAAAAACTCTTCGCCGCCGCGGCGGCGACGGGCCGCGTGATCTGGCTGGAGATGGGGAGCATCAATCCCGTGGTCGTGCTCCCCGGAGCACTCACCGAGCGCGGCGAGGAGATCGCGGAACAATTGACGGCGAGCGTCACCGGCTCGGCGGGGCAGGTGTGCATCAAGCCGAGCATCGTGTTCTTCGTCGATGGGTCGGCCGCCGAAGGATTCGTCGGCGCGCTCTGCCGTCGGTTTGGCGCGGTCGGGCCGCAGGTGCTCCTCGGGCCCTCCGGCCACGACCGGCTCGTCGATGCGGTGGGCCGGCTTCACGCATCAGGCGCGCGGATCCTCGTCGGCGGCACCGCCGGCGATGGCCGCTGCACGTTTTTGCCGACGCTGCTCGAGGTGACGGCGGCACAGCTTGTGGCCAACAGGAGCGCGCTGCTCGTGGAGGCGTTTGGCAACGTGACGCTGCTCGTGCGTTGCGCGTCGCTCGAGGAATTACGGCGGGCGCTCGAGCCGCTCGAGGGCGCGCTTGCCGCGTGTTTTCATGCGGCGCGGGATGGCAGCGACGACGAGGCGGCGCGGGGGGTCCTGCCGCTCTTGGTCGCGCGGGCGGGTCGCGTCGTCGAGAATCGGATGACGACCGGCATCTCGGTGAGCCCGGCGATGCAGCACGGCGGCCCGTGGCCGTCGGCCGCGCCGCCGTTTTTCTCGGCGGTCGGGATGCCCTGGTCGATCCTGCGATTCGCGCGGCGAATCTGCTTCGACGGCTGGTCGCAGGAGCGGCTGCCGGAGTGCCTGCAGGACGCACCGCCGTCAGGCCGCCCGTGGCGGTTTATCGACGGCGGATGGAGCCGCGGGTAGACCGCTTCAGTAGACCGCTTGCTCCGCAAGCGGATCTGGAGCCGCTTGCGGAGCAAGCGGTCTACTTGGAGCAAGCGGTCTACTATCGCAAGCGGTCTATTACCGGTACGAACTGTCGCCGTATTGCTTGAGTTTCTCGGCGGCTTTGATCGCTTCGGTCGTCACCTGCTCGCCGACGACGACGGCGCGGTCTTTGTTGACCGAGATGCTCGGCAGTCCGCCGGAGAACGAGATCGTGATCACGCCGCTGGCGATGAGGATCGGGACCAATATGAGCAGCAGCTTGGAGCCCCACTTCGACTTGGCCACCTGCTGCACGGGCGTCGGCATGCCGATCGTGGCGATGCCGGCGATCTGCTGCGAGTAACTGGTCTTGCTCGACTTCTTCTTGCGCTTGGCCATCTCCCTCTCCCGAATATGTGTGGTGTGTGTGGAGGAGAAGATCGGCCAGACAGGGCGAACGGCCTGAGCCGCCCCGGTCGTTTCACGCAGTTCTTCCGCGGGGGCCGCAGGCTTCGCAGGCCGCAGGGTTTGCCAACGAGGTAGACCGCTTGCGAAAGTAGACCGCTTGCTCCGCAAGCGGATTGAGATCCGCTTCGGGACGAAGCGGTCTACATGGAGGAAGCGGTTTACCGGGCAAACGCCAGGGCGAGGCGGCGGAGGGCTTCTTCGAGCCGGTCGGTCGGGCAGGCGAGGTTGAGCCGGATGAATCCCGGCGCCCCAAACTCGCGGCCGTCGGAGGGGCCCAGGCCGGCAGCCTCGCAGGCGGCCTGCGGGTCGCTCACCCCGGTGCCGCGGCAGTCGATCCAGAGGAGATATGTGGCCTGTGGCGGGATGCACTCGAGGCCCGGGATCTTCGCGACCGCGGCCATCGCCAAATCGCGGTGCTGACGGATCACGGCGATGAACCGCCGCCGCCAGGCGTCGCCATGCCGCCATGCCGCCTCGGCCGCCGCGTAGCCGAGCGGATTCACCATCGGCACGAGTCCACCGCCGGCCGCCCGCCAGCGGCTCTTGAGATCGCGATCGGGCACGATCGCCGCCGCGCAGCCCAGGCCGGCGAGGTTCCAGGTCTTCGATGGCGCAACGAGCGTGATCGCGCGGCGGGCCGCGGGATGATCGAGGCTCGCGAAGGGAATGTGCCCGCGATCATCGTCGAGGAGCAGGTCGGACCAGATCTCGTCGGAGACGACCGTGAGCTGGTGCCGCTCGGCGAAGTCGGCGAGGGCGAGCAGTTCGGCGCGGCCAAACACGGTGCCCGTGGGGTTGTGCGGATGGCAGAGCCAGAAGATTTTCGCGTGCGGCGTGATCGCGGCGCTGGCGGCATCCCAGTCGATGCTCCACGCGGACTGCCTCTGGGCGAGCGGCACCCGCACGCAGCGGCGGCCTGCGAGGCCGGGCAGCGTGAGGAATGGCGGATAGACCGGCGTGAATGTGACGATCTCGTCCCCCGGTTCGGAAAGCAATCGGGCCGTGACCGAGAGCCCCGTGACCACGCCGGGCGTGCCGACGACGGAGTGTGGATCGATCTGCCAGCCGTGCAGCGCCGCCAGGTGGTCGGCGAGCGCGGGGGCGAAGCCGGGCGGCTCGTGCGTGTAGCCGAAGACGCCGTGATCGACCCGCGTGCGGATCGCGTCGAGCACCTCCTCCGGTGCGCGGAAATCCATGTCGGCCACCCAGAGCGGCAAAACGTCGCGGCCAGCCCAGCGATCCCACTTCTCGGAGCCGGTGCCGCGGCGGTCGGGGCCGGCCGTGAAGAGGGGATCGGGCTGGGGAGGTAAGGCCATAGGGTGGAAGCGCTCGAGCGGGAGCAGACTACCACAAGCCAAGTAGACCGCTTGCAAAGTAGACCGCTTGCTCCGCAAGCGGATCGGGATCCGCTTCGGGACGAAGCGGTCTACTTTGACAGGCTGAAGCCTGTCCTACTCGACACACTAGGCCTGGAGGGCCGGGTTTCTTCCCGCCGGATGGCGGGCAAGGAAACCGCGGGCATGGATGCCGCGGTTTCCGTGTAGTCAGTAGCGATACACCGCCGCCACGCCGGTTTCGGTCGGCATCGCGATCCGATCGAGCGCGAGGATGCCGCCCCCGTGGAGCAGGACGGTCTCGGCGACGGCGCCGAAGAGATCTTCCTGCCGCAGGGCAGGGCGGTCGCCCGAGCGCGAGGCGTCTCCGGCCGCCTCGCCGTCGGTGACGATCGCGCCGGTCTGGCGGTCGAGCCGCCCCGTCTCGAAGCGGTCCTTCTCGATGAGCAGCGTCGCCACCCGGCCGGCCACGGCCGCGCGGGCGATGTCGGAAAGGTCTCCCGAGCCCAGGTCGTGGTCGCGGGCCTGCTCGAAGAGATGCAATTCGCGCCGGATCCGTTTGTCGCGGGCGGCGGCGAAGATTGGCGCCACGAGCGGCGCGATCGACTCTTCCGGCAACAGGTGCGCGTCGCGATCGACATACGCGTCCAAGAGCAGTCGGTTCTTCGAGAGCCCGCGAAACACCGCCGCCAGCCGCGGCAGGGCGACGAGCACCAGCGGCAAACCGGAGTGCTTCGAGACCTGTTCATGCACCACCTCGTCGACGTGCCGGAAAAAAATCTCGGTGTCGGCATCGACGTCGTCTTGCTTCGAGCCGGTGCCGCCGTGGATCACGCTCGTGAATCCGCGGCCGCCCGGCCCCATGCCGCGCTGCACGCGGTGGGGCTGATAGGTCTCCTCGTCCACCACCGCGCCGCGGTCGAGTTCGCCGCCGGTGGACTCCGTGCCGGGAATGCCGTGGAGCGGCACGGGGTCGACGCGTCCGGCCGGACCGCCCGCGGCCCGGCCCTCCGTCACCTGCCCCTCGTACACATGCGCCGCGCGGCTGGTGAGTGTGAGCACGTTGAACCGCTCGACGGAGGCGGCGATCCGCACCAGCGGCATCGTGTGGAATCGCGACGTGACGAGTGCGAGCGGCTTGACGGGCATCGGCAGGAGGAAGATCCGCGCGATGCCGTCGGCGGCGAGCACCGCGAGGCCGTCGCGGGTGTGCTGCCAAAACCGGCCGTTGTCTTCGATGGCGTGCAGCGGTTCGATGAGCCGGTCGATCTCCCGAGTCGGCTGGGAAACCGACAGCCCCATCGCGAGCGCGTCGATGAGATGCCGGTAGGTGGGCTGGTCGACGAGATTGTCCGGCACCGTGCGGTGCGTCGGCATGTAGAGCGACAGGCAGGGGGCAGGCTGCGGCTCGAGCAGCGACCGCACCGTCTCGAGCGACACCGGGGCGATCGACGCCGGATTGCCCAGGAAAATCGACGCCATGAGAGCCTCCCGCACGGTGGGTGAGAGGCGTTCCGCTGCCGGGGCCCCGCCACGCGGCAGGGCGGTCCTGGAGGAAGTGTTTGCAAGCGGCCGACGAAAGGCAAGCGAACTGGCCTTCATTCTGCTGGCCGTCACTCTGGAGGCAACAGCGGTCTGCCGACCTCCTGGCCTTCGACGACGAGCAGATCCGCCGGCGACAGTGCGGGCTCGTAAGCCTCGCGGTGGAGCGTCGCCAGGTTGGCCGCCAGCGGCAGCGACCCTTCCACCACGAGGCGGTCGCCCGCCAGCGTCGCCGACACCCGGCGGGCGGCGAACTCCATACGGAAGGCCGAGAAGGCGGCATCGTCGCAGTCTTCGCGGGCTTCGATATCGAGCACCACGATGCCACGGCCCGTGGGGGCCTTTTCCGCGAGCGTGGCCGTGAGCCGCTGGGCTCCGAGTTGCGGGGCGTCGGCCCGCAGCATGAACGTTCGCGGCGCGGAGCCATCGGTCGCCGCCAAGAGCGAGCGGATGCCCACGGCCACGCTCCCTTTCCGCACGAAGAAGGTGGCGTCACCCGAAAGCGCGGCGCCCTCGGCCAGCCGGGCGCCAGCCGTCCACACTTCCGCATCGGCGGGCATGAGGAGATGAGCGCGGAGGCAGGAGAGATCGACGGGATCGACGCGAAAAAATGGCTTTGACGGGTCGAAGAACCAGGCGGCGGTGATCCGCGGGCCCCGCTGCGATGAGACGAGAAACGTTCGCAGGTGATGGGCCTTCGCCTGTCCCCTGTGGCCGACAGGCCCCTTGCGACGGCCGTAGGGATCGTCGCGGCCGTCGACCACGAGCGTCACGTTGGGCGTGTGGCGTCCGCCGGGAAGATGGATGGCGAGCGACTTGTCCTCCGGGCCACGGCATTCGCCGGCGATGCCGATGGCCATCGATCGGCCGATGTAATTCGTGGCGCGGGCCCACGGCTCGGCGTTGAACCGCTGCACCACGAAACGCGGTGTTCGATCGGCGGTCGTCGCGCGCAGGTCGGCGGGGGGATTCCAGCGGCACTCGTCGCGAAAGGCGTCCAGGTGTTCGCGCGGGGCCTGCGGCAGCCAGCCGGCCGATTCGCTCGGGACCCAATCCGCGAGCCAGCCCGCCTCGTGCAGATGCTCGTCGAGATAGCCGCGGCCGCAGAGATAGTCGTAGTCGCGGCTATGGGCGCCCGAGAGCCGTTCGGCCGGCGCGAACCAGTTGGCTGCGATGCCGGCCCAGAGAAACCCGCGCAGCGCCTCGGCCTGCCGACGGATCGCGTCTTCCTCGGCGTGCCGGGCGATCAGTCCCAGGCAGTCGAGATCGATGCCGCAGTAGGTGGGGCTCGAATATTCGGTGATGGCATGGCGGCGGACGTGGCCGAGCCACTCGGCCCACAGGTCCTCCCCGCGGCGCCGCGCGTGCGAATCACCCAGGCGCCCGAGGGCGAGATGATTCCAGATCTTCAGCAGGAAGATGTTCGTATAGCCCGGCTTGACGGGATGTCGGTCGAGCGCGGCGGCGGCGTCATGGTGCATCGCGTCGAGCAGATCGCGGGTGGCGGGGGAGAGGGCTTCATCGTGGACCAGCCGCAGGAGCGTCGATAACTGGGTTGCGAAATGGACGGCATTCGGATCGGTGACGGCGTCATCGCCAAGGCGCCAGCGGTAGTTGCCGAAGTGTTCGCTGCCGGGAGCGGTGTCTTGCATCGACCGGGCCAGCCGGAGTGCCTCTTCGACCTTCTCCGGCTGCCAGCGAAGGCCGGCGGCCTCGAGGGCGAACCGCAGGATGCCGCGAATGCCGAGCGCGGGTGCGCGGGTGCCGAGGATCGTGGCTTGTGCCTCGAGCTCGCCGACGGCATCGTGGCCGCAGGCGCAGGCTGCCACGGCGGCCCATGCCCAGCAGACGATGCCGGCCAGACCGACGCGGCGACGGATGAAAACGGAAGACATGTTCACGGCAGAGGGGTCGGGGGGTGCAATCCCATGATACTGACGTTCCCCAGGCGCGGCTGTTACACTCGTCGGCTTCCCTTGGGGCTGCATGCATGACGGATGAAAACACCGCGACGAAGAGCCGGCTCGGGCTCGCGCTGTTCTGGATCTACGTCCTGCTCTACGGCGGCTTCATGGGGCTCGTTCTCGCGCGGCCCGACCTGCTCTCGTGGCGGCCGTTCGGCGGCGTGAATCTGGCGATCGCCGCCGGCATGGGCCTGATCGCGGCCGCCCTCGTCCTCGCCGCCGTCTACATGGTGGCCCGGGCGGGCCGCTGACAGGAATCGCCAGCATGCTCCACGATACCTCCACGCTCGCCGTCGCCATCTTCGCCGGCTTCGTGGCCGCCGTGCTCGCGCTTTCCTTCTGGCTCGGCCGCAAGAAGCAGTCGGCCGCGGCCTACTATGCAGCCCATGGCGAGGTGCACTGGTTCGTCAACGGCATCGCCTTCGCCGGCGACTATCTTTCGGCGGCGTCGTTCCTCGGCATCTGCGGGATGATCGCCTTCTCGGGCTACGACGGCTTTCTCTATTCGATCGGCTTTCTCGCAGGCTGGATCGTGGCGCTGTTCGTGATCGCCGAGCCGATCAAGGAGCTGGGCCGGTTCACGTTCGCCGACGCGCTCGACGCCAAGTTCAACAGCCGCGGCATCAAGATGGCCGTGGCCATCTCCACGCTCGTGGTGAGCGTCTTCTACCTGATTCCGCAGATGGTCGGGGCCGGGTCGCTGATCACACCGCTCCTGGGGTTGCCGCACGCCGCCGGCGTCATCCTCGTGGGCGTGGCGGTGACGCTGATCGTCGTCACCGCGGGCATGGTCTCCACGACCTGGGTGCAGTTCATCAAGGGCTCGCTGCTCGTCCTCTTTTGCGGCGTGCTTACGGCGATGATTCTCGGCCGGGGATTGCAGGTGAACGCCGGTCGGCCAGGCACGGAGAACCTCGCTCCCCAGGTGAGAACGGTGCGGCCCGACGGCACGGTGCTGGTCGACGGGAAGCCGCAGACCCGCGACCACGACCTGCGGCCGGTCGGCACGATCGTGCGGCTGCCCGACCGCTTCGCCGGGAAGACGGCGACCGGCCCGCTCCGGCCGCTCGAATACCTCGCCGCCCTCGAGGACTCGACGATCATCACCTGGTCGGCGCAGCGGCATGCCGACGCCGAGGGCACGCATGTCACCTACTCGCCCGTCGAACGCAGCGGGGCCGACCTGCTCAAGCCGGGCGGGTATTTCAAGGGGCTCAACAGCGGCACGCTCGCCGGCCGGCTCGACTTCGCGAGCCTCATGCTCGCCCTCTTCTGCGGCACCGCGTCGCTGCCGCACATTCTCATCCGCTACTACACCGTCAAGGACGGCGCCGCCGCGAGAAAGAGCACGGTGGTGGGCATCGCGGCGATCGGCGTCTTCTACGTGCTCACGCTGTATCTCGGCCTGGGGGCGATGACCTCCGGCGCGCTCGACCCCACCGACACCAACATGGCCGCGCCGCTCCTCGCGAAATCCTTCAGCACGACGCTCTTCGCCGTCATCTCGGCGATCGCGTTCACGACGGTGCTCGGCACCGTCAGCGGCCTGATCATGGCCGGCAGCGGCGCCGTGGCCCACGATCTGGTCGAAAACGTGTGCGGCGTGCGGATGACCGACCACGAGAAGGTCCGCTGTGGCAAGATCGCGGCGGTGGGCCTCGGGATCGTCGCCATGGCGCTGGGAATTCTCTTCAAGAATTTCAACGTGAGCTTTCTCGTGGGCTGGGCGTTCAACATCGCCGCCAGCGCCAACCTGCCGGCGCTGGTGATGCTGCTCTTCTGGCCGCGGACGACGAAGCAGGGGATCGTCGCGGCCGTCACCGTCGGGATGGTCGCGTCGCTCGGCTGGATCCTGCTCTCCGCCGACACCTTCGAGAAGGTCTACGGGCTGGCCCGCGAGGCGGCCCCGATGCCCTTCAGCCAGCCCGGGCTCGTGACGATCCCGTTGGGCTTCCTGGTGCTGGTCGTCGTATCGCTCCTCACGCCGCCGCCGGCTGCACGCCCGGGAAACGCGGGCTAGACTTGCCCATATGCCCCGCAAGAAGCCGGCCCCGCCGAAACGCGCCGTGATCGCCTGCACGATCGCCCACCTGCCGGCGATCCGGGCCATCTACAACGACGCGATCATGCACTCGACGGCGCTGTATGAATACGCGCCGCGGAGCGAGGAGACGATGCGGGAGTGGCTCACCGTGCGCGAGCGCGACGGCATCCCGGTGCTCGGCATCGAGTGGGAGCCAGGCGTGCTCGCCGGCTTCGCCACCTGGGGGCCGTTTCGGCCGCGGGCGGCCTACAAGTATTCGGTCGAGCATTCCGTCTACGTCGACGAGCGGTTCCGCGGCGAGGGGGTCGGCCGGCAGCTGCTCCAGGCGCTCATCGCCGCCGCCAAAGACCGCGACATGCACATGATCATCGCCGGGATCGACGCCACGAACGTCGCGAGCGTGGCGCTGCACAGTTCGCTCGGCTTCCGCTGCTGCGGCACGGTTCGCGAGGCCGGCTTCAAGTTCGGCCGCTGGCTCGACCTCGAGTTTTGGCAGCTGATCCTCGACACGCCGAAGCAGCCTGTCGATGGGTAGGCTGAAGTAGACCGCTTGTTCCACAAGCGGATCCCGGATCCACTTCCGGAGGAAGTGGTCTACTTTGAATGCAACTACGTGCGGGGCAGCTCGTAGCCTTTGCGGTATTCGCGGGAGAAGAGCCGGTTGGCCTCGGGATCGGTCGACTTCTCCGTCTTCGGGTCGAGCGTGAGCTCGCGGCCGAGCTTCAGCGGCGTCTTCGCGAAATCGACGTCGTTCTCGGCGAGGTGGGCGGCGAACGAGTCGAGCGAGGCGGCGACGTGCTTGTCGTCGGCCGCCAGGCCCGGCCGCGTGCCGGGGCTCACGACCTTGCCGAGCGTCCACGACACGTTGCCCAGGTGGGCCAGGGCGCTCGAGAGGTGGCCGTCCTCGATGTCGAGATGCAGGTCGCGGTGGTTGCGGCTCTTGATCGCCTTCACGAAGTTGGCGAAGTGCTGCTGGTACGTGCCGCCCGACCAGGCGCCGAGCGGATGGCCGTCGTAGTCGAAGGCCGCGCCGGACGTGTAGTTCGGCGCGACGGCGAAGCCCTCCGTGCCATACCAGATGTTGGCCGCGCCCTTGAACGGCTCCACCTTCGGAAGCCCGAACGTGACTGGCGATTTGATCGGCAGGCCGCGGACGTCGGAAACCAAGAGTGCGTCATCCCACTGGAAGATCGTCACCTGGCTGTTGGCGACGTCGCCATTGTCGATGTAGCCGAGCCGGCCGCCCAGGCTCACCACCCGCCTGGGAAACTCCTGCTTGCCGAGGCCCCACCGGGCCTTGTCGAGCTCGTGCGGATTCTGGTTGCCGAGGTCGCCGTTGCCGGTGAGATGGTTCCAGTGCCAGTCGTAGTGCAGCCGCTTCCGCGTGGGCACGACGGCCGGCGCCGGCCCGGCCCAGAGGTCGAAGTCGAGGCCCGGCGGAATCGGGGCGGGGGTGTCGACGAGGCCGATGGAGGGCCGCGGCTTGAAGCAGAGCGCGTGGGCCACCTTCACCGGCCCGAGCCTGCCGCTCTTCACGAAGTCGAGCGTCTCCCGCATGCCGGTCATGCTGCGGCTCTGCACACCCATCTGGCACATCCGGCCGAGCTTCCGCGCCCACTGCGTGATCACGCGGCCCTCGTCCACGTTGTGGCTGCAGGGCTTTTCCACGTAGACGTCCTTGCCCGACTGCATCGCCCAGACGGCCATCAGGGCATGCCAGTGGTTCGGGGTGGCGATCGAGACGGCGTCGATGTCGGTGCGGTCGAGAAGCCGGCGGATATCAGGGACGTATTCCGGCGGACGGAGCGAGTTTTTGTAGTGCCGTTCACAGAGGCGCACATAAGCGCCGGGGTCGATGTCGCAGACGGCCACCACCTCGGCCTCGGGCGTGTTGAGCCATTCGCCGACATGGGCCGCCCCTTGGCCATTCACGCCGATCACGGCCACCCGCACCTTGTCACCGGGGCCGACCGGCTGCGGAGCGGCTGACTCGGCAGCGGCCGTCGCCGAAGGCTCGAGATTGGCGAGCGCCGCCGCCGTGAGACCGAGGGCGGCATCGAGCAGAAAATCACGGCGCGGGAACGGCATCCGGTCGGCTCCTCAAGCGAAGGCGGGAAGCACCAGCGAAGGCGGGAAGGACTTAGCGAAGGCGGGAAACACCTCCGAGAGTCTAACCCGTGCCGGACGCCACGGAAAAACAGGTCTATTTACCGTTTCCGCCGGGTGATTGTCCCGCGGCGTCGGCCGTCGTGGTTGCCGTCGTGGCCATCCCGCGGAAGCTTGTGATTGTGAAGCCCGTGCGATGGCCGAAGCCCGGTCGGCTCGTAGGCGACGCTCAAGACCTTCACGGTGCCACGGCCGGCAGGCATGAGCGTGTGCGGAATGGCGGCGTAGATGTAGATGCTGTCTCCTTCGCCAAGGAGGAGCAGGTCATTGCCATACTCGAGCTTGAGTTCGCCCTCGAGGACCATCAGAAACCGCTCGCCGTCGTGGTTGTCGGGATTGCCCCGGTTGCCGTTGCCGGAAATGTGGAGGATCAGCGGATTCATCGAGCGGTTTCGCCACTGGTCGGCGAGGTGCTCGACGACGATGCTTTGCTTGCGGTCCTTCGTCGTCGGGTCGATGCGGCCCGTGCCGTTCTTGACGACGACATATTGCGGAGGAACCGAGAGCCCCTCGACGAGCGAATCGACGCCGCACTCGAGGACGTCGGCGAGCTTGACGAGACCTTCGAGCGAAGGCGCGAGCTGGCCGTTCTCCAATTTGGAAAGCCAGCTCACCGTGAAATCGGCCCGGGAGACGACCTCGTCGAGCGTGAGACGACGGGCCATGCGCGCGGCGCGGACGCGGCGACCAAGATCAGCAAGGTTGACGGATGCAGGCATGGACCATCCAGCGAACTGATCGATGTTCGCGGTTCAAGGGGGAGGCTGGGAGAGCCCTGGCAATCTGACCGCCGGAATGACCATAGCAAACCGCGAGGATGGAGTCCTCACGTCTGGAGCGGTTTCGGCGGGCGGGGGCCGCTTGGATGGCGACGGGCCGAACGAGCCGACTTCCAGCGAAGAAATTATGCCCCGCCGGGGTGACACTCGCAAGGGGGGGATTTTGCGGCGTTTTGGGCGCGAAAAAGCCCGGCTTTGGCAATTGTTTCTGCCAAAGCCGGGCACGGTTGGTCCAAGTGCCGTCGTCGCGGACGGCCGGTCAGGCGACCGGGCGGCGGAAGTGCCGGTAGGCCTGGAGCACGTCGTGGAGGTCCGACGAAATCGTGACCTCGTCGGCTTCGAAATCGGTGAGCCAGGTGCGGTTGCTCGCCACCGCATCGGCCAAGAGCGGGAGAATCTCGCCGAGCGACACCTTCACGGTGTTGGTGGCCGTCGCATCCTGGAGGAGCGATTGGGCTTCAGGCCCGGTGTAGACGCGCAGTTTCCGCAGAGCCATGGATCACACTCCCTTGCTTGATCGTTTGGTCGGGAGGGCGTGCCGGCCGTCCGCAGCCGATGGTCATCCTGACCTCACTGCCTCCCGATGAAATCTTTATCGGCATGGCTTGCCGTCAAAGTTTGACCGAATTCCCGGGTCATGCTGGTTTTTCGGCCGGCGGCCGGCAGACCGGGCAAACTAGGGCGGCTGCGGGCCGGATCTCAGTCATCTTTCGCATCGCTTCGGCTCATGGGCGGCAGAAGTCTCCTCGCGGAGAACTTCCGGCCTCGGGCCGGCTTGGCCAGTCTCCTTCCACGACCTACGGCGCTTCACTCCCCAGAAGGTCGAAAGTTCCTAACGCTCGTCGAGCTTCAGCCGACCCACTCGCCTGGCCGCTACGGCATGTTTAGCCCCGCTGGCCGTTGGGGATCGTCACGGTCCCGAGTCGGCCGGCGCGGAAGGCCTCTCCCATTGCCTTGGGCACGAGCGCCTCGGCCTGCAGCACGCGGGTGCGGTTCTCGGCGGTGGCCGCCTTCATCTCCTGCTCGCGGGCGATCGCGAAGCTGCGTCGCTCTTCCGCCTTCGCCTGGGCGACGCGGGTGTCGGCTTCGGCCTGATCGGCCTGGAGGCGGGCGCCGATGTTTTCACCCACCTCGATGTCGGCGATGTCGATCGACACGATCTGAAACGCGGTCTGCGCGTCGAGGCCGCGCTGCAGCACGGCCTTCGAGATCGTGTCGGGATGCTCCATCACCTCGAAGTGGCTCTCCGCTGAACCGATCGACGTGATGATCCCCTCGCCGACGCGGGCGATGATCGTCTCCTCCGTGGCACCGCCGATGAGCTGCTGGAGATTCGTGCGGACGGTGACGCGAGCCCGGATCTTGAGCTCCACGCCGTTTCGCGCCACGGCCGAGAGCGTCGATTTGCCGCTGGCGCTGTCGGGGCAGTCGATCACCTTCGGGTTGACGCTCGTCTGCACGGCATCGAGCACGTCCCGGCCGGCCAGGTCGATGGCGCAGGCGCGATCGAAGTCGAGGTCGAGGTCGGCGCGGTGGGCGGCGATCAGGGCCCGGATCACGCGCGGCACGTCGCCGCCGGCGAGATAATGGGCCTCGAGGCGGCGAGCCGAGGTGTCGCGACCGATTCCCGCCTGTGTGGCCATGATCTTCGCCTGCACGATCGTGCGGGCATTCACCTTGCGCAGGCTCATGCCCAAGAGCTCGAGAAACGTGACGGGCGCCTTCGACCAGAAGGCCTGAAACCAGAGCTGCCCGTAGTTGACGATGAGCAGGAGCAGCGTGAGCGCGAACAGGCCGAGCATGAGGCCCAGGCCGACGAGCACGGGAAGCGGAACTTGTGCGGGAATGGCATTCACGGGGAAACCTCGCTGGAGCGGATGACCCTCAAGCCTAGTTCGGGAATCGCGCCGGGCAAAATCGGCCTCAAAAGAGTCACAAAAGCCCGCAGCGCAAGCAAGGTCGATGCGTGCTCCACCCCATCCAACCCCGCTCCCAACCGCCCCGCGGGAACCTCCCCAACTCTCCTCGCTCGCGCGTCGGGCTTCCGAAGGGAAGTGGCCGCGTTACTCGTAGACGAGGAGGCTTTCGACGCGGTGCGGCGCGAGCCGCTCCCGGCCGCCCAGGAAGGCGAGCTCGACCAGAAACGCCATGCCAACCACCGTCGCCCCGGCCGCTTCGACGAGCCGCGCGCAGGCGCCGGCAGTCCCGCCGGTCGCCAGCACGTCGTCCACCACGAGCACCCGGGCGGCCGGCGCGAGGATGCCGCGGTGCATTTCCAGCCGGTCGCTGCCGTATTCGAGATCGTATTCGTGGGTGATCGTGTCGGCGGGGAGCTTGCCCGGCTTCCGCACGGGGATCACGCCCACGCCGAGGGCCAAGGCCATCGGCGGCGCGAAGAGAAAACCGCGGGCCTCGACGGCCGCGATCGCGTCGAGCCGCTCGTGCCGCCAGGGGGCCACGAGCCCATCGACCGCCGCCGCCAGCGCCCGCGGCTCCGCCAACAAGGGCGTGATGTCGCGAAACAGGATGCCCGGCTTCGGGAAGTCGGGGATGTCGCGGATATGCCGCTTCAGATCGACGGGCTCTGGCATGCTCAGGCACCCCGCCTGAGCCGGATGTTTGCCCGCGGCACGCCTTCGATCTCCGCGGCGAGTTGGGCGAGGGTCTCCGCCTCGATCTGCCGCACCCGCTCGCGGGTGAGACCGAGCACGGCGCCGATCTCCTTGAGCGTCATCGGCTCGCCCCCCTCCAGGCCAAACCGCAGCTTGAGGATGCGCGAGGCCCGTTCGTCGAGCTCTTCGACCCGCTCGAGCACGTGCCGCAGCGTGTCGTCGTCGAGCAGCACCTCCGCGGGACACTTCGTGTTTTCATCGCGGACGATCTCGCTGAGCGACCAGCCCCCATCCGCCTGCTCGGTCTGCGGGGCCGATTGGTGCACGTGGATCGCCTTCTTGATGATCGGGAGCTTCTTGCGGGCGAGCCCCAGCATCCGCGCCACCTCTTCCTGGGTCGGCGTGCGGCCGAGCACCTCCATCAGCCGCGCCGTGGCCCGCCGCCACTTCGAGAGCAACTCCACCATGTAGGCGGGGATGCGGATCGTCTTGCCGGAGTTGATCAGCGCCCGCTTGATCGATTGCTTGATCCAATAGCTCGCGTAGGTGCTGAACCGCGTTCCCATCGTGGGATCGAAGCCTTCGACGGCCCGCAGCAGGCCGAGGTTGCCCTCCTCGATGAGGTCGGGCAGCGGCAGGCCGCGATTGGCGTAGCCCCGCGCGATGTTCACCACGAGCCGGAGATTGGCCCGCACCATGTGATCGCGGGCGGCGGCGTCGCCGGTGGCGATCGCCCGCGCCAGCCGCTTCTCATCATCCGCGGAGAGGAGCGACGTGTCGTTGATGTCGCGCAGATAGGTTTCGAGTGGATTCTGCACGGCGGACGACGGTTTGCGGCGGGGACCTGGCATGGCGTGGCGACAACCTTTTGAGCAGCGAGGGTGAGCGAACAGCCGAGACAACGAGTGGCGGCGGGCGATTACCATCTCGGGCACTGTTTGCCGCGCCGCCGACAACACAAGGTATCGGCGGCCCGACGGACCAACTGCACAGGCAGGGGAAAGACGGCGTGGTATGCGGCCTCTGCCGGATGTGCCGCTGACGACCGTCCGGTGCGGGTCGCCTGCAAAAGGCTCACGCCAGCGACCAGTCGAATTGCGCCAGTTCCGGCGTCGCGCCGATGCGAATCGGCACGAGCGACGTGCCGATGCCGCGCGACACGTAGAGCGGCACGCCGTCACCGCGATACCAGCCCGCGACATAGCCGCCGCTGCCATGCGGCAGCTTGAGCGCCACGCCGCAGGGGGCGATCTGCCCGCCATGCGTGTGGCCGGAGAGCATGAATGTCGGGGGGTGTGTCGCGGGGAGCGGCAGGGCGTCGCGGGCCCCCGGGCAGTGCGCGAGCAGCAGGTGGTTGGCGCAGGGTTCGGCGTCGGACAGCGCGGTCTCGGCGTCTGGCTGGCCCGCCACGAGGTCATCGAGCCCCGTGACGCGCACCCGGCGGCCGCGATGGTCGAACACGACGGAGCGATTCACGAGCAGCTCGACACCATGCCCCGCATAGAGCCGCTCGAGCGACTCGAGCGGGATCCCCGCCCAGTGCTCCCAGTTGCCGGTGATGGCGAACCGCCGCGTGGCGTGGGGCAGCTGCCGCAGAAACAGCTCGAGCTGCCAGAGCGACGCGCGGCGATCGACCACGTCGCCGGTGAGGACGATTGTATCCGGCGCCTGGGCATGGATCCGCTCGAGCAGGCGTTCCTCGAGGCCGCCGATCTGCTTGAGGTGGAGATCGCTGATCTGCAGCAGCGAAAGCCGCGGTGCGTCGGGGGAAGCGGCTTCCCCGACGGCATGATCGGTCGTCGCAAGCCGCCGCGGTGTGACGAACAGGCCATCGACCGCTCCGACGACCGGCACGGCGCCGGCGAGAATCCCCATGCGGGCAAGCCACTCGCGGCGGCTGAGCCCCTCGCGCCCGCCGCCGGCTTCCGGGCTCTCAGCGGGAGGCGGGGATGATGACACTGCGTGGCTCCGCGGCATGGGGGGCGAGCATGCGATCGAGGAATTCGAGCAGGGCTTTCCCGGCAGCGGAGTCGCGATCGAGCGACGGCTTGTGTCTGCCGCCCTCGAGCACGACGAGCGTGCTCTCGACGCCGGCGGCCCGTAACGCCGCGTCGAATTTGAGGCTCTGGCTGAGCGGCACCAGTTCGTCGTGTTCGCCGTGAACGATCAGGCAGGGAGGATCGCCGGCCGAGACATGGGCCAGCGGGCTCGCCGCCTGCGCCGCCTCGCGAAATTCCGGCAGCGGACCGCCGACGAGTTGGCTCGCCGGCGAGGACGGCCGATCGTGCGCGGGGCCGAGCGTCGTCAGGTGGGTGGGCGCCGCGATCGCCGCGACTGCCGCGACGCCATTCTCTTCCGCCAGCCCGACGAGCGCCGCCAGGTGGCCGCCGCCCCCCGAGCCGACGACGGCGATCCGATCCCGGTCGATTCCCCAGACCGCGGCATTGCCGGCGATCGATTCGACCGCCGCGCGGCAGTCATCGAGTTGCGCTGGAAACGTCGCGGCGTCGCTCAGGCGGTATCCCACGCTCGCGACGGCATAGCCTTGGTCGGCAAGCCAGCGGATCGGGCAATCGGCTCTCGAGCCGTCGCGCCAGGTATCGCCATGAATCCAGACGACGAGCGGCAGGCGACTGCCGCCGGCGCACCCGGCCGGAAGCAGCATGTCGAACCGCTGCCGGCTGTCGGGCTCTGGCACGGAAGGCTGGTCGCGATGGACGACGGGCTCGTCCGAGCGCTCGGGCTGTTCCAGCACCTGCATGGGCTGGAAGGGCTCGATGGGCTCGATGGGCTCGACGAAGCGGAGGCGGTCATCGAAGCGGAGGCGGTCATCGAGCGGGGCTGGGGCCACGCGTCCACCGACATGGACCGGCAGATCATCGAGGGGCATGCGCCGCGTTGCCGCCCGCCGTTGAGCCCGCCGCGTCTCCCGCCGGCCACGCGGCACCTCGCCCTCGAAGGGAGCATCGGCCGGTGGCCGGGGGTCGTCCCGCCAGGCGAGCTGCACGCTGGACCAATCGCGTTCCGCCGCGACGGCGCCGCCGGTCGCTGGCAGGCCAACGATCATGACGGCGGCGCACGCAAGCACGAGCGGGCTGGGCTTCATCGCGATTGGATGGGTGTCGATGGTGGTAGACCGCTTGCTCCGCAAGCGGATCCAGATCCGCTTGCGGAGCAAGCGGTCTACTCGAGCAAGCGGTCTACTTGCTACTTACGAGCGGCGGCCCTGCATTTGGCCCTGCGGGGTGAGCTCGTCGATGATCTTCGGAATGTAGCGGCTGAGCACCTCGGCGAGCCGTTCGCGATCGATGTTTCGCTGTTGGGCGATGTCGTCGAGCTCGCGCTGGCCGAAGACGTCTTCGATCTGGCGGCGATCGATCGGCTTGTTCGGGCCGGTGCGCACCCACGAATCGACCTCGTCGCGCAGCCCCTTCTCCTCGAACTGCTTCACCACATCGGGGAGCTTCTGCGCCTGGCCGCCGCCGAAGATCTGCTTGAAGATTTCCGAGAGGTCGTCGGGCGAGGGCATGCCCTGCGGACCGCGCTGCTGGGGAGCCTGGGGCGCACGCTGCTGCGGCTGCTGCTGACGCTGCGGGGCCTGCTGCTGGGCGGCACCTTCGATCACCTGCTTGAGAATCTCACCGAGAATGTCCATCGAAATCTCCGCGTGGGGGTGGTGGGGCCGGAAGGCCGAAGATGCTGAACGGTCAAAGCAGTCTATGGGCGGATCGCGCCCGGGGAAAGCAACGGTCCTTTTTCACCCCTGGAGCTTCGACCGCAGGGTCGCCCGGTCGAGGCCAAGGGCCTTCGCGGCGGCCGTCCGGTTGCCGTCGGCGCGGTCGACGGCCTCGGCCGCGAGCGTCTTCTCGACCAGCTTCACGAGCCGGTCGTGCAGGTCGCCCGCATCGGCCGACGCGATCCATGCCGCATCGAGCCACTGCCGAACCGCGGCAGTCACGCATTCGTCCGCGTCGAGCGGTGGCGCCGCGCCGCGGTGGGGCGTCGTCACCGCCGGGGATAGGTGCTCGGCTTCGAGGCTGCCGCCGCGGGCCATGGCGGCGGCCGATTCGACCGCATGCCTGAGCTCGCGGACATTTCCCGGCCATGATCGGCCCCGCACCGCGGCCAGAAACGCGGCGCTCGCCTGCCGCCCGCCATGCCCCGCTGCGGCGAGGAAGTGGTCCACCAACGCCGGCAGGTCGTCGGGCCGCGCGGCCAGCGGCGGCATCTCGATCTGGAAGACCCGCAGCCGATGGTAGAGGTCGATGCGAAACCGCCCGGCTTCCAGAGCGGCCGGGAGGTCGCGATTGGTGGCTGCGATCACCCGCACGTCGACAGGCCGCGCGGTCGACGAGCCGACGGGCGTGACCGCGCGATCCTCGAGCACCCGCAAGAGCTTGGCCTGCACCTCGAGCAGCGCCTCGCCGATCTCGTCGAGCAGGAGCGTGCCGCCGTCGGCCTGCTCGAAGAGCCCGCGGCGATCGGCCGTGGCGCCGGTGAACGCGCCGCGGACGTGGCCGAAGAGTTCGCTTTCGACCACGCTCGGCGCGAGGGCCGCCAAACTCGTGGCGACGAGCGGTCGATCGCGGCGTCCGCTGTGCGCATGAATCGCCCGGGCGGCGAGCTCCTTGCCGGTGCCCGTCTGGCCCGTGATCAAGACGGGGAGATCGGTGGCGGCGGCCACCGCGATCTGCTTGAACACCCCCTGCATCGCCGCTGAACTGCCGACGAGCCGTGCCGCTGAGGCGTCGGCCGCCGGAGCCGGCACGGATGCGTTGCGATCGGCGAGCGCCCGCGAGACCACCCGCGACACGCTCGCCAGGTCGAACGGCTTCACGAGGTAATCGAAGGCGCCGGCGGCGACCGCGCGCACGGCCGTGTCGAGATCGCCAAACGCCGTCATCACCACGATCGCCGCCCCGGGCGCGGCCGCCCGCAGGTCTGGCAGCGCCGCGAGTCCATCGCGGCCCGGCAGCCTGACGTCGAGCAGCATCGCCTCGGGGGTGAAGCGGCCGCAGGTCTCGAGCGCCGCCTCCGCGCTCGAGGCCACTTCCACGGCATGCCCCTCGTCGGTGAGCAGCTCGCGCAGGCTCCAGCCGATGGCGGGCTCGTCGTCGATAATAAGGATGCGGTTCATGATGCGCCCGGCTCCACCACGCCCGTGGCGGAGCCCTCCAGTCTCTGCGCGGGAAGCGTCATCGCAAAGCGGGTGTGATCGTGCGGCCGGCTCCACTCGAGCGCGCCACCGTGCTCCTCGGCGACCGCGCGGGCCACGGTCAGCCCCAGGCCGATCCCCTCCGGCTTCGATGTCGTAAAGGGCTCGCCGAGCGAACCGCGCACCGCCTCGGCCGGCCCGGGCCCCGTGTCTTCGACCGCGAGTTCGACGCGATCCTCCGCGAGCGTGCCGCAGAGCCGCACGCAGCCGCCCCGGCCGGCCGCCTCGATGCCGTTCAGGGCGAGGTTCACCAGCGCCGCGCGCAGCGAATCATGGCGGCCCACGATCGTGAGCCCCGTCGGAATGACGCATTCCATCCGCACCCCGGCATGCTCGCACCGCGGCGCCGTCAGATCGCGCACGTCGGCGAGCAGGCGGTCCACGCAGACGGGCTTGCTGGCGGCCTCGGCGGGCCGGCCCAGCGCCAGGAGCCCGCGAACCTCCTCCTCCAGGATCGCCAACTGCCGCCCCGCCACGGCGAGGCTCGCGTCGGCCGAGGGCTCGCCGTGCTCGAGCGGGCAGCGCCGCCGATGGAGATCGATCGCCAGCTGCGCGCCGGTGATCGCGTTGCGGAGCTCATGGGCGAAGCCGGCGGCGAGTTGGCCGAGCAGCCGTTGTCGTTCGCCGGCGACGAGCGACTCGCGCAGCTCGCCGAGCGTCGCGCTCATGCGGTTGACGCCGACGACGAGCCGGCCCACCTCGTCGGCCGGCGCCGGCCCGCGACCGGCGCGATCGACGAGCTGGTTCCCAAACTCCCCCTCGGCGATCCGCCCCACCTGCCGCTCGACGGCGGCGATCCGCGCGGCGAGCGAGCCGGTCGTGCGCAGGCCGAGCGGCACGAGCAGCGCGAGCGTGGCCGCGGCGACGGCGAGCACGGGCCAGACCGCCTCGAGCGCGGCCGAGAGCATGCCGCGCTGAGGCGAAAGCACGAGCACGGTTTCGGGCCGCACACCGGCCGACTTGGCGATGCCCACGCGGTAGGTGCGTCCTGCGATGGCGATCGATCCAGACTGTGTACCCGACGCGATCGCGTCGTCGCCCACGGCGGCGAGCGCGTCGGGGGCGATCGTCGAGAGCCCGCGGGCGCGGGTGGCGTCGTTCCAGATGAGAAAGTGGCTGCCGGTGAGACGGTGCAGCGCGTCGAGCACCGGCATCGAGAGTCCGACCCGCGACGATGACAGCGCCGCGGCCACCTGCGCCTGCTGGCGGCGGGCCGCGTCGGCCGCGCGGCGGGTGGCGAGCCACGCCGCGAACGCCACATTAGCCAGCACGGCCGCGAGCAGGAGCCCGACGACCGGGAGCACGAGCTGCCGGGTGAGCGACGTTGGCTTCGGGGGCATGGTCATGAAGAAAGTTTCGCCGCGGGACCCGGCCCGGTCCATGGCCGTAGAGTTGGCCGGAGAACACCCATGCAGATGCCCGTCGTCCGCCTCCTCGAGCAGCTGGCCACCACGCCGGCCGGGCTCTCCTCGGCCGAGGCGGCCCGGCGGCTCGAGGAGCACGGCCCCAACACGGTGGCGGAGTCAGCGTCATGGTCGCCCGTGAGGCTCGTCGCGCGGGCGGTGTTGAATCCGCTCGTCGTGCTGCTGGGGGCGCTTGCCATCTCGGCGCTCCTGACCGGCGATCCGGCGTCGGCGGCGATCATGCTCGTCATGCTCGCGATCGGCGTGGGGCTGCGGCTCATCCAGGAGTCGCATGCGAGCGCGGCGGCGGCGAACCTGCAGACGATGATTCGCGTGCACGCCACCGTGCTGCGTGACGGCCGGCCGGTCGACGTGCCGATCGAAGAGCTCGTGCCGGGCGACATCGTCCACCTCGCGGCCGGCGACATGGTGCCCGCGGACCTGCGGCTCCTGTCGAGCAAGGATCTCTTCGTCTCGCAGGCGACGCTCACGGGCGAGTCGTTTCCGGTGGAGAAGATCGCCGCCGACGTGGCGGCGAGCGGGGCGCCCCTGGAGCTCGCCACGGTCTGCTGGCTGGGGACGAGCGTGGAGAGCGGCACGGCCGAGGCGGTCGTGGTGGCGACGGGCCGGCGGACGCTGCTGGGCGGCGTCTCGCGTTCGCTCGAGGAGCCGGAGCCGCCGACCGCGTTCGACATCGGGATGGCACGGTTCACCTGGCTGATGGTGGGGCTCGTGGCCGTGATGGTGCCGCTCGTGCTCGTCGCCAACGGCCTCACGAAGGGGGACTGGTCGGCCGCGCTGCTTTTCGCGCTGGCCGTCGCGGTGGGGCTCACGCCGGAGATGCTGCCGATGATCGTGGCGGTGTGTCTCGCGCGGGGGGCGATCGGCATGGCGCGGAAGCGGGTGATCGTGAAGCACCTCGATTCGATCCAGAACCTCGGCGCCATGGACATCCTCTGCGCCGACAAGACGGGCACGCTCACGCTCGACAGGATCATCCTCGAGCGGCACTGCGACGTCATGCTCCGAGAGGATGACGAGGTGCTCGCGCTCGCCTGGCTCAACAGCCATTTTCAGACCGGCCTCAGGAACCTGATGGATCGCGCGATCCTCGAACACGATGAATGCCGCGACCACGCGGCGGCCCACGGCTGGAACAAGATCGACGAGATCCCGTTCGATTTCTCGCGCCGCGTGATGTCGGTGGTGGTCGAGGGACCCGGTGGCGACCACCGGCTCGTCTGCAAAGGGGCGCCCGAGGCGATCTACGCGCGATGCACCTCCTTCGAGCTCGAGGGAGCCCGTCATCCGATGGATCACGACGTGCCGCGCACCCTCGCGGACGAATTCTCGGCGCTGAGCGCGGACGGGTTTCGCGTCTTGGCGATCGCCACGCGCGATCTGGGCCCGGGCGAGCCGGGGCATTCCCCGACCTATTCCCGCGACGACGAACGCGATCTCGTGCTCCGCGGCTACGTGGCGTTTCTCGATCCCCCGAAGGATTCGGCGGCGGCCGCGGTCGCCGCGCTCGCGGCCGGGGGTGTGGCGGTCAAAGTGCTCACGGGCGACAACGAGCTCGTCAGCCGCAAGATCTGCGGTGCCGTGGGGATCCCGACGGAGCAGGTGCTCCTGGGCACGGAGGTCGACGGCATGGACGAGGCGGCGCTCGCGGCCGCGGCGGAACGGGCGACGGTGATGGCCAGGCTGTCGCCGGCGCAGAAGCGGCGAATCGTCGAGGCGCTCAGGCGCGCCGGGCACGTCGTGGGGTTCATGGGAGACGGCATCAACGACGCCCCCGCGCTGCGGGCCGCCGACGTCGGCATCTCGGTCGAATCGGCGGTCGACATCGCCCGGGTCAGCGCCGACTGCATCCTCCTGGAAAAAGACCTGCGGGTCTTGGAGGCCGGCATCCTCGAGGGCCGGCGGGTGTTCGTGAACATCCTCAAGTATGTCCGCATGGGCGCGAGTTCGAACTTCGGCAACATGGTGAGCGTCTTGGGGGCGAGCCTCTTCCTGCCGTTCGTGCCGATGACGCCGCTCCAACTGCTCACCAACAACCTGCTCTACGACTGCTCGCAGGTGCCGATCCCGACCGACAACGTCGATCCCGAGTTGATCGCGCGGCCGCGGCCCTGGTCGATGGGGCAGATCTCGCGGTTCATCCTCCTCGTGGGCCCGTGCAGCTCCATCTTCGACTACACCACGTTCGCCGTGATGATGTTCGTCTTCGGCTGCACGACGCCCGATCAGGCGGCGGTCTTCCAGACCGGCTGGTTCGTGGAATCGCTGCTCACGCAGACGTTCATCATCCACGTGATCCGCACCGAACGGATTCCGTTTCTCGAAAGCCGCGCGAGCCCCGCGGTCACGGCCACGACGTGTGCCGTGGCCGTCACCGGCATCTGGCTCGCGACCGGGCCGCTCGGCCGGCATTTCGGGTTCGTGCCGCTGCCGCCGGCGTACTGGCTTTTCCTGGCCGTCACGATCCTGGCTTACGCGCTCGTGACGCAGGGCGTGAAGCGCTGGCTCGTGCGGCGCGGCTGGATCGATTGAAGGGTCGAGGGCGGTATCATGACCGCATGACGTCGCGCGGCTGCTCTCTGCTGTTACTCGCCGGCCTGCTTTGCATGCCTGTGGCGGCGCCACGCGCCGAACAGCCGGCGTTTCCGCAGGAGCTCGTGGCGTTTGGCCCGCCCTCGGCCGCGCCGCTCTTCGCGGGGGGCGGCGGCGATGCCTGGGACCGCGATCTCCGCGAGCGCGGCTGGATCGTCCGGGAAGGGGGCTGCTGGCGGCTCTGGTACACCGGCTCGAACGCCGACCGCGATCCGATCCGCCGGCTCGGCCTCGCCACCAGCCGCGACGGCCTCAACTGGGTCCGCAGCGAGTCGAACCCGCTCGTGAAGGATGCCTGGGTGGAAGACATGTGCGTCGTGCGGTGCCGCGGCGGATACCTGATGTTTGCCGAGGGGGAGGGAGACGTCGCGCACTGGCTCTCGTCGCGCGAGGGCGTCGGCTGGCGGCGGCGCGGGCCGCTCGACATCCGCCTCGCGAACGGCACGCCGATCCCCGACGGCCCGCGGGGCACGCCGGCCGTCTGGCTCGAGCGCGGCATCTGGCACCTCTATTACGAGCGCATGGATCACGGCGTCTGGCTGGCGACGTCGCGCGATCTCCGCACGTTCACGAACGTGCAAGACGAGCCGGTGCTCGCCTGCGGCCCTGAGCCGTATGACTCCCACGGCATCGCCATCGATCAGATCGTCCGCCATGCCGGCCGCTACTACGCCTACTACCACTCGAGCCCCGTCGCCGATCGCAGCCAGTGGCAGACCTGCATCGCCACGAGCACCGATCTCGTGCGCTGGGAGAAGTATGCGGGCAATCCGCTTCTGCCCGTGGACGCCGCCCACCCGAAGCGGTCGAGCGCGATGCTCGTGCACGATGGCCGCCGCAACCGTCTTTACACGACGCATCCCGACGTGCGGGTACGGTTCGCGAGCGTGGAGTCGCCGGCTGCGGAGACCTCGGGCGCGGCGGGCCGATAGGGCAAGCGGGCAAGATGGGGGGCGGGGGCATCTTCGAACCCCGGCGCGGACCGTTACGTATCAATCCCCGTAACGGTTTCACCAACGATCAGGAGATCACGATCATGGACGCCCACTTCAACGAATACATGGCGGCGGTCGCCGGCATGCACGAGATCTACGGCGATTCCGAGGACGGTCGCCCGGTCGATTACCACGACGACACGGTGGCCGCGACGGTGGCCGGCACGGAGTCCGCGGTGCCGGTGGGTTCGACGTGGGACGCCTAGACAGCCTCCCGTAGACCGCTTCCTCCGGAAGCGGATCCCCAAGTGACGGCCTTGCGAGGGCGTTGGGAACGACCTTCTTCTTGAACGCAACGGGCGTGCCGTGAGGACCTTTTTGCACCTCGATGCGGCACGGTGCCTTCAACAGGGCTATCCTCAGGGGCCCTTGGAGGCAGTGATGAAAAACAAACGCGGTCATCGGCTCATCTCCGTGGCGGTCACGGTCGTGCTCATGCACGGTGTGGCGGGCTCCGCAGAGCCCGCCCGGTTCGAGGCCTTGAGCAGCCTTTCCTTCTCGGAAAACCGGCCCACGCCGGAGACGGCGCACACCCTGCGTGATGAACTGCTGTTTCAGCGGGCGACGCAGGCGTATCTCTGGGCCTTGCCGCTGATCAACACGCTCGGCATGAAGGTCGGTTCGGAAAAGGTCTTCGGCGCCGGCTACAACGTCCTGCCGGTCTGGAAGAAGCGTCTCGACGCCAAGACGCTGGTGACGACCCCCAACTCCGATGTCATCTATGCCATGGGCTACGTTGACCTCGGTAAAGATGGCGCGCTCGTGTTCGAGGCTCCGCCCAACCTACAGGGCATCCTCCTCGATGCCTGGCAGCGGCCGATCCCGGTCGATGGCGGCAAGTTCTTCGGGGACGTCGGCCTGCCGGGCCCCGACGCCGGCAAGGGCGGAAAGTTTCTGCTCTTGCCACCCGGTTACGCGGGAGCGGTGCCGGAGGATTGTTTTGTTTACCGTTCGCCGACCAATACCGTGTTTGTGTTCCTGCGGGCGTTCTACCAAGACCCGAACAATCTGACGACGGCCGTCGCGCTGATCGAACAGTCGAGGATCTATCCGCTCAACGGCAGGGAAACCGCCAGGCCGATGCAGTTTCCCGATGCCTCGGGTGTGCCGGTCAACATGCTGCCGATCAGCGATGGGACGGCCTTCGATGAACTCAAGAAATTGGTGGAGAGCGAGGGTGCCACCCTCGCCGACCCCGATTCGCTCGGCATGCTGGCATCGATCGGCATCGCCAAGGGCCAGCCCTTCGCGCCCGATGCAAAGACACGGGCGATTCTCGATCACGCCGCGAAGACGGCCTACAAGATGAGCCGCGTCATCGGCTTCGAGGAAGAGGTGGCCGGTCGTTCCCTGCGGATGTATCCAGACCGCCGGTGGATCAACCCCATGGCCGACGCGACCCCGGAAAATCTGGCGGGGCCTTTTGACCTCGGGTGGCGCCGGGTGTCCGGGGGCTTTCTCGATCTCGACGCCCGGATCTGGTTTTTTACCAACTACTACTCGGTCAGCCCCGGCATGCTGTCTCAGACGCCCGGACGCGGCGCCAAATACATGATCGCCTTTGTCGACAGTCGCGGCGCGAACCTGTCGGGTGGCAGCAGCTACCGCCTCCATCTGCCGCGTGACATCCCGGCGGCCAACTTCTGGTCGGTGACGCTCTACGAGGCGGAAAACGGGTCGGGACTCGCCAACGGGCAGCCGTTCCCGTCGCTCGGTTCGCGTGACACACCGGCGCAGAACGCCGATGGCAGCACGGACCTCGAGCTGGGGCCCACGGCGCCCGCCGGCAAGGAGCGCAACTGGCTGGCGACGGTGCCTGGCAAGGGATATTTCGCCATCCTTCGACTCTACGGCCCGACCGCAGCCGCCATCGACAAAAGCTGGAAGCCCGGCGACATCGAGAAGGTGCCCTCACCATGAAACGACTCGCATCCCGGCTCGGCACGCTCGAGCTGGAGAACGGCTATCCGACCGACGCCACCGTCGCCAAGATCTTCGACGACATCGACTACCAGCGGGCGTGCCAGGCGTACCTCTGGGCGCTGCCGCTGATGGCGATGCAGCAATGGCAGAGCGAGCACCTCACCAAGTTCGGCGCCGGTAAGCTCGACTATGTCGACTACCTCACCTTCCAGGACAAGCTCGGCCTCCTCACGGCCAATGCCACGACGCCATACATCATGGCGTTTCCCAACCTGACGGAAACCGGGCCGCTGGTGTTCGAGGTTCCCGCCGGCCCCACGGCAGGCGGCTTCACCGATTTCTGGCAGCGTCCCATCACCGATGCGGGCCAAACCGGCCCCGACAAGGGCGCGGGGGGCCGGTATCTGATCCTCGGGCCCCACGATCCGGAGATGAAGCCGGAAGGGTATTCCGTCTTCCGTTCGCCCACGGTGAATGTCTGGTCTGCCCACCGCGTGCTCGATCCCGATCCGATGAGAGCCAAACGGCTCATCGACGGATTGAAAATCTATCCCTACAGCCAGCGAGACAACCCGGCTCCGACCCGCCACGTCGCGCCGGCGGGGCGGCCCTGGAGCGGCGAGCAACCACGCGGCCTCGCCTACTGGGAAGGCCTGGCGAAGATCATCCAGGAGGAACCGGTCCACGAGCGCGACCGGATGATGATGGGAATGCTCCAGCCGCTGGGGATCGAAAAGGGCAGGCCGTTCAGCCCGACGGACCGGCAGCAGCAGCTTCTCATCGATGCCGCGCAAGTTGGCGAGGTGATGGCCCGGGCGATCGCTTACCGAAAACGATTCGCAGGTGCGAAGGTCTGGCCCGGCAGAAACTGGGAACTCTCGCTGTTTCTCGAGGAGACCAATCAGGAAGCCCCGCACCACACGCAATTGGACGAGCGCACGAGCTGGTTTTACGAAGCCGTCGGCGTCTCCGTGGGCATGATGGGCCGCGCCGTCGGCGTCGGGCAGGTCTACCTCGAGGCCGCGCAGGACAGCCGGGACCGCTGGCTCGATGGCGGCAAGACCTATCGCCTCACGGTTCCGAAGGATGTTCCCGTGGCGCAATTCTGGTCTGTCACCGTGTACGACAACGAGACCCGCTGTTTCGTCAACTCAGGCGCGTCGCCGGATCGTTCGTCGCGAGACGCCATTGTCACGAATGCCGACGGCTCCGTGGACATCACGTTCGGCCCCACGCTTCCTGCCGGCCTGCCGGCGAGCAACTGGATCAAGACGCTCCCGGGCAAAGGCTGGTTCAGCTACTTCCGCCTCTACGGCCCCACCCAGGCCTACTTCGATCGCTCCTGGGTGCTTTCCGATCTCCAACTGATCGAGTAGGCGATGGAGAGACGCAAGCCGCAAAACGACTTGCGACCTCCTGCGAAAGAGGCCGTTGCCGCAAGCCAACAGGCGGGTCACGACCTCGCGAAGCCGCCGCTCAGCCTCGGCTGGCTCATCCGCGTCGAAGACGCGGCGGATGTCGCCCGCGATCTCCGGCCGCATGGCGACCCTGGGTGCGTGGGCCATCGCGTTTCGCACAAGGTGGAACTGGCACCAGGGACCTGGGAGAGAACGGCCGCCCATTCTCGTCGTGGTAGCCACGGGTCTGGGGAATCCGCAGATCCACCTGGCCGACTCGGGTCTTGAGGGTCTTCGGCTTGAATCCGTTGGCGTAGCCTTGACGGTCGCCTACGCTACGAGGCTCGGCCTCGAGCACCTGCTCTCGCTCGATCTGCATCGCGTGATTCATGAGTGTGGCGAGGGCGGAGGCCATGGCAGCCGGACCGTGCTCGATGAGCAGGGCCGTGAGGTCGTCGATCGCCGGACATTCATCCTGGTGGGTCATCGCAGGTTCCTTCTTGGTGGGTTAAGACACTTCCAAGAAAACCTCGATGGCCCACCTCTTCAAGTCGCGCCGCCGTTGGGTGGCCGCCCTCGTCTCGCTACGCTCGACTCGGTCAGCCACCCAACGGCGATTTACAGAAAGAATGTTGCACGAACGCCGCGCGACATCGGAGCGCACAAGTGCACATGGGTATTGATGATCAAACGGCTATACTGTTTTGCGTCGAAGGCTCGGAGGACATTATCCATGGTTGAATTCACGATTCGGGGCGAGGAACTCTGGATCCGCATGGAGCGAGCAGTGGAAAAAGTCAATGAGCGGCTGCGAAAGACCGTGGGCATTCTCGAGGCGGCCGGTGTGCCCTACGCCGTGATCGGCGGCCACGCCGTGCGGGCCTGGGTGGCGCAGGTCGACGAGGCCGCGCTGCGGACCACGCGAGACGTCGACATTCTCGTTCGCCCGGTCGATCTGCCCGCGATGATGGCCGCCATGACGGCCGCCGGGTTTCATCATCGCAACACCTCCGGTCTCGACATGTTCGTCGAGCACCCCGATGCTTCGGCCCGCGACGCGGTGCATGTGCTGCTCGTCGGTACGGTGGAGCGGGGGGGCGAGCCCAATCCCGATATCGTTCCTGGGGTTCGCACGGATGACCTTCAGACGGTCGCTTTGGAAACGCTCGTGCGGATGAAGCTCAACGCGTTTCGTCGGAAAGACCAGGTCCACATTCTCGACATGCTTTCGCTGGGCATGATCGACGCTTCGTGGCTCGATCGGTACCCAGAGCCGCTGCGTCAGCGACTCCAGCAACTGCTCGACGATCCCGATGGGTGAACTGGCCGCGTCGACGGCGGGCAGGGCCCATACTCTGGGCCGAGCATGAGATTCAACGCGAGCACGCTGTGCCCCCGGTGAAAAACCGCCCCCCAAGCCGGATCACCCAAAGAGCGAAGAAGAGCCAGAGCGCATGTCATTTCGGTGTAGCACCGGCTCGGGGGCGGCAAAAGTCGCGTCGCAAGGGCGAGGATACGCCCAACGCTCCGCGAGCGTTTGCCGACCACCTCGCCTGCCACTACGGTGCTTTGAAAACTGCTCTAACAGCAGCCGCTTCTCAGGCCCCGGCACGCTCCGGAAGCGTCGGTTTTCACGCTCGGCGAAGACCTTCTCCGCATCCGGGCATCAGCCGGCTTTTCGCGTCGGCCTCACAGCGAGTGGATGTCGATCGCGGGCAGCTCGTCGGGTGACGATTGAAAGACGTCGCATGATCGACATGACCGACCAAAGATACAGCGGGTCCTGGACACGAAGGATCGTGGCTTCGGCGTTTACCGTTCTGATGGTGCTCATGACGGCGACAGTCCTCCGGCGACGCGAATCTTTCTTTTTGACCGCCGTTCTCAGTAATGCTAATATATGATTGTTTTTATTGTTTTACGGCTTTTTAGCGACATTATTTTATTGTTTACAAGCCATCCGCATGCTTTCCCATTCTGCCCTCGATTCCGCATGGATCGGCCCGGCTGACGTGGCTCGGGCGTTGGCCCAGCGGGCGAAGGCGGTTCGTCTCTGCCAGGGCTGGACACAGGCCACGCTTGCCAGTCGCGCCGGTGTGACCCTGGCCTCCTACCGCCGCTTCGAAGCCACAGGCAAGTCGTCGCTCGAACTGATCCTCAAAGTGGCCCATGCCCTGGGGCGACTGGATGACTTCGCCAGCCTCCTCGCCCCTCCACCCGCCTCTTCCATCGAAGAGTTGGCCGCGCGAACCGCCCCCTCGATCCCGAAACGGAAGCGAGGGGTGCGATGAGAAAGCTGACGGTCAGTCTACACCGGTCAGCGGGTGCTACGGTGACCGTCGGCACACTCGCCGAGCAGGATCGACGGATCTACTTCGAATATGACGCCGAGTTCCTCGGCGTCGGCATCGAACTGTCGCCCTTCAAGCTCCGCTCGCAGCCCGGCCTGATCGTTCACATGGACCACGCCTTCGGCCCTCTGTTCGGCGTCTTTGATGATTCCCTGCCCGACGGCTGGGGCCTGCTTTTGATGGATCGGCACTTCCGCCGTCGCGGCATCGATCCCACGGTCATCTCACCGCTCGATCGCCTGGCGTACCTCGGCACACGCACGATGGGAGCGCTGACCTACCACCCGCCTTCGCACGATGATGCCGGCGGCGAGCCGCAGGCGGTCGACCTCGATGCCCTCGGCAGCAACGCCGAGGCGGTAGTGGAGGGAGACGCCACTGAGGCGCTCCCGGAACTGATGCGGGCCGGCGGCTCCCCGGGCGGTGCTCGCCCCAAGGTGCTCGTGGGCATCCAGGGCGACCGAATCGTCTCCGGTGAAGATGCCCTTCCCGATGGCTACGAGCATTGGATCGTGAAGTTTTCAGCCAGGGAGGACGGCCACGAGGCCGGTGCCGTGGAGTATGCCTACAGTCTGATGGCCAGGGCAGCAGGGATCGACATGCCGCCGACCAGGCTGTTCGAGGTCGGTCGTGGCCGGGGCGTGCGCCGGTTCTTCGGCGTCCGGCGATTTGATCGGGCCGATGCCGACCGCCGCATCCACATGCACACCTTCGCCAATCTGATCCACGCCAACTTTCGCATTCCCTCGACCGACTACGCCGACGTATTCAAGGTGACGCAGGCCCTCTCCCGCAACCATGCCGACCTGCTGCGGGCATTTCGGCTGATGCTGTTCAACGTGGCAGCCCACAACCGCGACGACCACGCCAAGAACTTCGCGTTCACGCTCGATGACCAGACCGGTGAATGGTCGCTCGCCCCCGCGTATGACCTGACCTATTCCCCGGGCCCCGGTGGCGAGCATTCCAGCACCGTCCTCGGCGAAGGCCGCCGCCCCCTGCGGGTCCACTGCCTGAAACTCGCCGAACAGTTCGGCCTGAAGCCCCGCGAAACGAGTCCGATCATCGAACAGATCAACGCCGCCGTATCGCGCTGGCGAAGCTTCGCCGATGAAGCCTGCTGTCCGAAGAAACTCGCTGCGACCGTCGGCGCGTGCTTATGCAACGTATAGCCGCGACGTATCCCGCAGATTACCAATCTGCGGCTACGGTTCGGACAGGGCTGCTCATGTAGGTGCAGACTGGCAGTATGCCCAAGGACAGCCCGGCCAAATTTCGTGGGCGATGGCCCCAACGCTCACAGCGGGAGAAACTCGACCCGATTCCGCATGTCATCGAGCGATATCAGCGTGGCGATGAGTGCCAGATCGTGGACTGCACCGCCGATGGTGACCCGCAACTGGTGACCATAGATCATTCCGGCAAACTCCCGATTCCGCCGCTACCAGTCGGCAGCAAGCACGAGGAAGTCCCGGTCTTGGGTGAACACGACCCGGCCAAGTTCAAAGGCCCGCTCCAGAAGCCGGTCGTCGTCCCAATCGGCGCGTCCGTCCTCTTGGGCCGTGAGTACGTCGATCTGCCGTTGCCGCAAGCCAACAGCTATGGCCACCGGCACATGGTGGTCCAGATAGAAGGAGAGGCTCACAGCCGCCCCTTGCCCTGGAGTTTCGCTCGAATCGTAGATGGACCCTGCTGGGCAGCAACCCTGTCCACGTCGCTCAGTTGCTCACGAATCTCGGCGTCGAAGGCTTCTTGGTGGTCGTGGTAATACGTGAGGGCCGCATAGATCTGACCCAGTGTCAGATTGGGGTGTTGTCGCTGGATTTCCTCCGCATCCCAGTGGTGGGCAAGACGGTCGAGGGCGATCTCGATGACTCTGGTGCGGGTTCCTTCGATGAACGGCACACCAGCGGGAGAAATGTCGATGTGCGGGTACGAGACTGTTGCCATAGGGGCGGGACTCCAGAACATGGCGCCATTCAGAACCGACACAAGACAGTCTAACGCCCCACCCCACAACCTCCAGAAACGCGGAGAGGCAGGAGGTTCTGCCACCTCCTGCCTCTGACTGCCACTCTGTGCCGAAGTGGCATAACTCCCCGAGTAGGATTCGTCACAACCGCCGTTTTCTCCGAAAAAAGACCGGGGTCGGTGAGAAAGCGACTCAAAAAGCGACTCACTTTGCAATCCGTAGGAGGCCGCAGGAGGCCGCACGGAGATCCCGCGACTGGTCTGCGTCATTCCCCGACGCTCAGGCTGGACCCCTTCTGCTTCGGCGGATACTTCTGGAGCGTCGCCATGTGCCGACCCAGTCGATCCATGATGTCGTTGAACAGGTATGTCTTCTGCTGGGAGAGCGTGGCCCGAGGCCCTGGTGCCTGATCGTAGCTCTCGTAGGGATCCTGTCGCAGGTTGAACAGCCAAGGAAGGTCGAGTTTCGTCGTGGTGCCGTAATAGCCGTCGCGAGTGAAGAAGTGAGCCTTCCACTGGTTCATGCGGATGGCTTGGATCCGGGATTCCGCGTAGTAGATGTACTCGTCCCTGGCCGACTCCTCCGCCTGGCCGCACCAGTAATCGAGATTGTTCACGCCGTCGATGTGGTTTTTGTGCTCCACGGCGGTGCCGAGCTTGTCACCTCGACTAATCCGCTCGCGGATATCGGGAACACCGGCGGCGGCCGACAACGTCGTGAATACGTCCTCGTGGCTCTGGATGCCGTTGAGTTCTGATCCCGCGGGAATCCTGCCCGGCCAGCGGACCAGCATCGGAACCCGCACCCCGCCTTCCCACGTCGTCATCTTTTCCGAGCGAAACGGTGTTGTGCCGCCGTGCGGATACGTGGAGTGCTCGACGCCATTGTCCGTCGAGTAGATGACGATCGTGTTGTCGGCGATGCCCATCTCGTCGAGCTGTTTCAAGACCATGCCCACGTGCTCGTCGTGCTGGATCACGCCCGCGCCGTAGTCGTCGTGGTAGCTCGTGTGCCGCTTGACTTTGTCGCGATACTGCTCGGGCACCCGCGTGAAGGTGTGCATCCGCGTGGTCGCAAACCACACGAAGAATGGCTTGCGTGCCGCCTGAGCCTTCTTCATGAACAAAGTGCCTTCGTTGACGAGTTCCTCGTCGACGGTCTCCATCCGCTTGCGGGTCAAAGGCCCCGTATCGACGATCCGCTGCTTGCCGAT
Source organism: Pirellulales bacterium (assembly GCA_044336925.1). Taxonomy (GTDB): domain Bacteria; phylum Planctomycetota; class Planctomycetia; order Pirellulales; family UBA1268; genus RGVT01. Next base: position 511 of record JBIIOM010000007.1, on the reverse strand, counting down.
CTTTCCGAATCGAGGATCGACAGTTTCGTCCGCCGTATCGGTTGCCCAGGTGTGGAGCACTCCCCGTGGCCCGTGCCGTTTCTTGAACTCCGGATCGGTCGGGTAATCCTCGTCTTCCGGCTCCTCCTCGGTGTTCAGGTGGTAGAGGTTGCCGAAGAACTCGTCGAATCCGTGGATGGTCGGCAGATGCTCGTTCCGATCGCCAAGGTGGTTCTTGCCAAACTGTCCAGTGGCGTAGCCTCGCGTCTTGAGCACCTCGGCGAGCGTGGCGTCCTGAGGCTGCATGCCCACCGGTCCTCCGACCATGCCTACCGCCGTTAAGCCCGTGCGGATTGGATACATCCCGGTGACGAACGCCGCCCGACCAGCGGTGCAGGAGGGATGCGCATAGTGATCAGTGAACAACACACCTTCTTTCGCAATGCGATCGATGTTCGGCGTGCGATAGCCCATCACGCCGCGGCTGTAGATGCTGAGATTGGTGAAGCCGACGTCGTCACCCCAAATGACG
>JBIIOM010000282.1:0-3359 GCA_044336925.1 Pirellulales bacterium | reverse complement strand
TCACGCATCTTGGCGAACCGCTCGAACCGCCGCCCATCTCTCCCGCTCGCGGGCCGCCGACCGACTGGGGCGAGCTCGTGCAGGTCCACGACGACCGTGATGGCTTCCAGGGACAGATAGACGAGCTCCCCGCGATCGACATCCACAGCCTCTGATCGGTGCCGGACCCCAGGTCACGACAAAGCCCCGAGGCCACCGGACTCGGAGAGACTCCGCGCCGACGCGAGAAAAACGCCACTTCAGGGGGGGGAAGGGGGCCCGTCCAGGGAGCCGCTTTTCGGGCCGGAGCTGCCTCAGGAGGCGAGAGCAACCCGCTCACGAGCCGCTCATCCGTCGGGCAATGGTGGCGGAAGTGCCATTGGCCGGGCTATCCTTCAGCCTCACCAGCCGCCCATCAGCTCGAAAATGCCTGTGAACATGGTCGCAGAAGTGCCATTGGCCGGACTATCCTTCCTTATGTTCGTCAGCATATCACGACTCCCCTGGTGAGACCGTCTCGCTGCGTGCGGGTTTCGGGATTGCGGCGGGTTTGACGGCGACACCGGAGAATGATATGCAAAACCCTAAGAAGTGGCCGAAAAACTGCTGCCGAACCACGGTCTGCACCCGCTTGGCACCTAGTATTGCACGAGGTGCGTTCATGCGGCTCTCCAATTTCCTGAGTCTGGCGTTGATCGCGGCCGCGTTCCTCTTCGCTCCGGCAGCGAGGACCGTCGCAGCCGATCCGGCTTCCGGACCGGTGAGCTACTTTCGCCAGGTGCGGCCGATCTTCCAGGCCCACTGCCAGGGCTGCCACCAGCCGGCCAAGGCGGAGGGGGGCTACGCGATGACGGAAGTTCGGCGGATGCTCGCCGCCGGAGACTCCGGCTCCGCGGGCATCGTGCCGGGGAAGCCCGCCGACAGCGTGCTCGTCTCGCAGATCACCCCCGACGCCTCCGGCCATGCGGAGATGCCTAAGGACGGGAAGCCGCTGGCGCAGGCCGATATCGACCTCGTCACCCGCTGGATCGCCGAGGGCGCTCAGGACGACACGCCCGCGAGCGCCGGCCAGAAGGTCGACGCCGAGCATCCGCCTGTCTACGCGCGGCAGCCGGTGGTGACGTCGCTCGATTTCTCCCCCGACGGCTCGCTCATTGCGGTCTCGGGCTTCCACGAAGTGCTCGTGTTCGACGTCGCGGCGGTGGCGAACCAGGCCGCGGGGGCGGCGCCGCCGCCGAAACTTCGGCTTGTGGGGCTCGCGGAACGGGTCGAGCGGGTGCGGTTCTCTCCCGACGGAACGCGGCTGGCCGTCACCGGCGGCAATCCCGCCCGGATGGGCGAGGTGCAGATCTGGAACGTCGCCGACGGGTCGCTTGCGCTCTCGCACCCGGTCTCGTTCGACACGGTCTACGGCGGCGCGTGGTCCCCCGACGGCAAGCTGGTCTCGTTCGGCTGCACCGACAATTCGATCCGCGCGATCGACGCGGCCACCGGCCGGCAGGTGCTCTTCCAGGGCGCCCATGAAGACTGGGTGCTCGACACCGTGTTTTCCCCGAAGGGCGACCATGTCATCTCGCTCGGCCGCGACATGAGCGTGAAGCTCACGGAACTGGCCACGCAGCGGTTCATCGACAACATCACCTCGATCACGCCCGGAGCCCTCCGTGGCGGCCTCATGGCGGTCGACCGGCATCCCGTGCTCGAGCACGTGGTGGCCGCCGGGGCCGACGGCACGCCGCGGGCCTACCGGATCCACCGCCACGCCAAGCGGGTGATCGGCGACGATGCCAACCTCATCTTCCCGCTCCATCCGCTCCAGGGCCGCGTGTTCGGCCTGCGGTTCTCCCCCGATGGCAAGCGGGTGGCGGCGGTCGGCGGCCTCGACGGCCACGGCGAACTGGTCGTGGCCAGCTACGGCCTCGAGGCCGACGTGCCCAAGCCGATCCTCGACATCATGGCGAAGGTGCCGGGCGAGAGTCGCACCAAGGGGAGCCAGCGGAGCGAAGCCGACTGGAAGGCATTCGACGAGTTTCGCGACGCCTCGACGAAGCTGCTTTCGAAGGTGGAGGTGCCGGAGACCGCGCTCTACGCGGTCGCCTTCCATCCGCAGTCGGGCGAGGTGGCGGTCGCCGGCGGCGACGGCATCGTGCGGTGGTACGACGCCAACGGGGCCCTGAAGCGGAGGTTTCCCGTGGCCCGGCTCGATGCCACGGCCGCGGCCGCACACAAGCCGCCGCTCCCCTGGCCGGCCGAGGCGTCGCTCGAGCCCGATCCGGCTCCGCCGGCGGGCATCACGGCGATCGAGATCGAGCCTTCGGAGATCGTGCTCGAAGGACCATTCGCGGCCACGCAAGTGCTCGTCACCGGCCGCCTCGCCGACGGCCGACGGATCGACCTCACGAGGAGCGTCACGTTCTCGGCCGATGGCGACGGGATGACGCTCGTGTCGATCGGGCCGGGCGGGATCGTGCGACCGCTGGCCGACGGCTCGACCAGGCTGCGGGTGAGCCACGGGGTGGAGGCGGCGGCCGTCTCCGCGACCGTGAACCTGCGGGTGGAGGGAACGGGCCGACTGCCCCATGTCGACTTCGTCCGCGACGTGAATCCCGTGCTCGCGAAGATGGGCTGCAACCAGGGCACCTGCCACGGGGCGGCCAAGGGGAAAAACGGCTTCAAGCTCTCGCTGCGGGGATACGACCCCGTGTTCGACCTGCGGGCCTTCACCGACGACCACGGCAGCCGCCGCGTCAACCTCGCGAGCCCCGACGATAGCCTGATGCTCCTGAAGGCGTCGGCGACGGTGCCGCACCAGGGCGGCCTGCTCGCGAAGCCCGAGGACCCCCACTATCAGCTCGTGCGACGCTGGATCGAGGAAGGGGCGAGGCTCGACATGGCCACGCCGCGGGTCGTCAAGATCGCCGTCAGCCCGCCCGTCGCCGTGATCGACCTGCCCGACCGGCGGCAGCAGTTCCGCGTGGTGGCGACCTACGCCGACGGCACGTCCCGCGACGTCACGCGGCTGGCGTTTCTCGAGAGCGGCAACACGGAGGTGGCCACGGCCGACCCCACTGGCCTCGTCACCGCGATCCGCCGCGGCGAGGCGCCAATCCTCGTCCGCTACGAGGGCTCCTATGCCGCCGTCACGCTCACCGTGATGGGCGACCGCACGGGCTTCCAGTGGCAGAAGCCGGAGTCGTGGGGCCCGATCGACGACCTCGTAGCCGCGAAGTGGCGGGCGATGCAGATCGAGCCGGCGCCGCTCTGCTCCGACACCGAATTCCTGCGCCGCGTGACGCTCGACCTCACCGGCCTGCCTCCCACGGCAGGCGAGGTGAAGGCGTTCGCCGCCGACGGCCGCGACGTGCGGGTGAAACGGGCCG
>JBIIOM010000281.1:0-3363 GCA_044336925.1 Pirellulales bacterium | reverse complement strand
GGACGGTAGGTGCGGTAGTTGATCGTCTCGGGCTTCTTCACCTCGCCGAACGACCAGCTGCGAATGTCGTGCGGCCGCGCGAGACTGATCTTCACGGCCGAGTAGTCATTGACGCGATCGTAGGTGGATTCGCCGATGCTCACGTGTCATCTCCTGTAAGTCAGTCAGTGCCGTTATGCGATCTCTTGATTCTTCCAGCCTGGGTAGCTCGGGGTCGGCTGAAGCTCGAGGAGCATTGGGCCGCCGCGGCCCACCGCGACTCGACTTCTGCCGCCCCGAGCGGGCCACTTCAACCGACGTTCACTCTCAAAGGTGTCGCTTTTCGAGCGACATGTTCAAAGCCAAACCGCGGATTTCGTTGGTGAGCACGTCGAAGCTCGCCGGGGTGCCGGCCTCGAGCGTGTTTTCACCCTTCACCATGCTCTCGTAGATCTTCGTGCGCCCCTCCACGTCGTCGCTCTTCACGGTGAGGAGCTCCTGGAGGATGTAGGCCGCGCCGTAGGCCTCGAGCGCCCAGACTTCCATCTCGCCGAACCGCTGGCCGCCGAAGCGAGCCTTGCCGCCGAGCGGCTGCTGAGTGATGAGCGAGTAGGGGCCGGTGGACCGGGCATGGACCTTGTCGTCGACGAGGTGATGGAGCTTCAGCATGTAGATGTAGCCCACCGTCGTCTCCTGCTCGAGCGGCTCGCCCGTGCGGCCGTCGAACAGCTGCGCCTTGCCGTGCCGCGGCAGGCCCGCGTCGTCGAGCATCTTGTTGATGTCTTCTTCGCTGGCCCCGTCGAACACCGGAGTGATCGCCTGGAAGCCGAGCAGCTTGCCAGCCCAGCCGAGGTGCGTCTCGAGGATCTGCCCCACGTTCATGCGGCTCGGCACGCCGAGCGGGTTGAGCAGGATCTGCACCGGGGTGCCGTCGGCGAGGAAGGGCATGTCTTCCTTGGGCAGGATCTTCGCGATCACACCCTTGTTGCCGTGGCGGCCGGCCATCTTGTCGCCGACCGAGATCACGCGCTTGGCGGCGACGTAGACCTTCACCATCTGCAAGACGCCGGGCCGGAGCTCGTCGCCGCGCTTCATGCTGTTGATCCGCCGCTCCTTGGCGTCGATCGACTCCTCCACGGAGGGCCACATCGTCTTGTAAAGCTTTTCGACGGCGGTCTTCCGCTCGGGGGAGCGGATGTCGAGATCGTCGAGCTTGAAGGCGACGGCACGCTCGGCCACCACCTTGTGATCCTGGTTCCGCACGAGCGGGCTGCCGTCGGCCGCCGGGAGCGGCTTCTGGAGCACCTTCTCGATCTCGGCGACCATGGCGGCGAAGGTCTCGGCGATCCGCAGATTGCCCTGGCTCTCCGCCTCCTTCAGCTGCTTCTGGAATTCACGTCGCTCGTCCTCGGAGAGGCTCATCTGCCGCGAGAACTTCTCCGTGGCGATGACGATGCCTTCGACGCCCGACGGCACCTCGAGGGAGTCGTTCTTCACGTCTTCGCCGGCGCGGCCGAAGATCGCGTGGAGGAGCTTCTCTTCGGGCGTGAGCTCCGTCTTGCTCTTGGGCGAGACCTTGCCGACGAGGATGTCGCCGGGGCGCACATACGTGCCGATCTTCACGATGCCCGATTCATCGAGGTTGTGCAGCGCCCGCTCGCCCACGTTGGGGATGTCGCGGGTGAATTCCTCGCGGCCGAGCTTCGTGTCGCGGATCTCGATGTCGTATTCCTCGATGTGGATCGAGGTGTAGACGTCGTCTTCCACCAGCTCCTCGCTGATGATGATCGCGTCTTCGAAGTTGAAGCCGTCCCAGGCCATGAAGCCCACGAGCACGTTGCGGCCGAGGGCCAGCTCGCCCTTGTAGGTGGCGGCTCCGTCGGCGAGCACGTCGCCCTTCTCGACCTTCTGGCCGAGCTGCACGATCGGCTTCTGGTTTTGGCAGGTCCGCTCGTTCAGGCCGACGTATTTCCGCAGCGGGTAGGCATCGACCACGCCGTTCGACGCGGTCACTTCGATCCGCTCGGCGTCGACGTAGGTCACGGCGCCCTTCTTCGCGGCCCGCACGATGAGGCCGGAGTTCACCGCCACGTCGCGCTCCATGCCCGTGGCCACGATCGGCGGCTCGGTGATCAAAAGCGGCACGGCCTGCCGCTGCATGTTGGAGCCCATGAGCGCGCGATTGGCATCGTCGTGCTCGAGGAAGGGGATGAGGCCGGCGGAGACGCCCACCATCTGGCTCGGCGCCACGTCGATGTATTCGATGCTTTCGGCGGGCACGAGCACGAAGTCGCCGCGATAGCGGGCGATGATCGTCTCCCCCTGCAGCTTGCCGTCGACCACGGTCGCGTCGGCCGGGGCGAGGTGCGCCTCGTGCTCCTCATCGGCCCGCAGCCAGACGACGTCGTCGGTGAGCTTGCCCTTGGAAACCTTGCGGTAGGGCGTGACGAGGAAGCCGTAGGAATCCACGCCCGAGTAGATCGCGAGGCTCGAGATGAGGCCGATGTTCGTGCCTTCCGGCGTCTCGATCGGGCAGATGCGGCCGTAGTGCGAGATGTGAACGTCGCGCACCTCGAAACCGGCCCGCTTCCGATTGAGGCCGCCCGGGCCGAGCGCCGAAAGCCGGCGCTCGTGGGTGAGCATCGAGAGGGGGTTGGTCTGATCGACCACCTGCGAAAGCTCGCCGCGGCCGAAGAAATATTCGATGGCCGCCGAGATGCTCTTCGGATTGATGAGCGACCGCGGCGACATGTCGGTGACGTCCTTGAGGCCCATCCGCTCCTGCACGGTGCGGCGGAGCTTGAGGAAGCCCTTGCGGAGCTCGTCGCTGGCGAGCTCGTCGATCGTGCGCAGGCGGCGGTTGCCCAGGTGGTCGATGTCGTCCACCTCGACCTCTCCTTCGCCCTCGCTCAGCTGCAGCATGTAGCGAATGGCGGCGATCAGGTCGTCGGCCCGCAGCGTCATCTCCGTCTCGGGCACGGCGAGGCCGAGCTTGCGGTTGATGCGGAAGCGGCCCACGCGGCCGAGCCGATAGCGGTTGGTGTCTTTGAACTTCTCGTCGAAGAGGGCCTTCGCCTTGTCGAGCGCGGGCGGGTTGCCCGGCCGCAGTCGCTGGTAGATGCGGATGAGGGCATCTTCATGGCTGGGGGCCACCGCGGTGCGGCGCTTCGATTCGTCGGCGTCTTCCCGCAGGCTGTTGACGATGAGCGGCACCTTCTGCTCCTGCATCAGCTCGACGGCCTTGAGGCCCGAGGTGCAGATGAGCTCCGCCTGGTCGTGCGTGATCTTGCAGCCGGCATCGACGATGATCTCGCCGGCCCGCTCGCTGGCCTTCGGATAGACGATGTCGTCGACGGCGATCTTGCCCTCGACCTTGGCGACATA
>JBIIOM010000280.1:0-3370 GCA_044336925.1 Pirellulales bacterium | reverse complement strand
GGATTCTCAAAAAAACCGCTTCAAGTAGACCGCTTCTAAAGTAGACCGCTTGCTCCGCACGCGGATCTGGATCCGCTTCGGGACGAAGCGGTCTACTTTATCTCAACGCGGCGCGAGGCCGCGATCGAAGGCGTCTTGGTCGCGGCGGAAGACGGCGAGCACCGTCTCGAAGCGTTCGAGCGGAATCCGGTAGACGGGCTGCTCACCGGTGTGGGCGTGGCAGTGGGCCACGAGCAGCCGGTAGAGAAACTTGAAGAGCTGCCGCGGCACGCGGAGGCTGCGGAGGCCGTCGAGCAGCCGCCGCTGATCGACCTCCGGCTCGAAGAGCTGCGCGAGCGTGGCTGGCGGCGTGCCCACGCTCGCCGCCTTCACCCGCGTCGAGGCGATGTCATAGAGCGTCTCTCCCGACCACTCGAGCGACGGCACGAGGTTTTGCTTGTCGAGCCGGGCCCGCTGGTTGAATGGCTCGTCCTCCCGCTCGATGAAGCGGTAGAGCTCGACCGGGAGGAGGAGCTTGAACCCCATGCCCGGCGACTTGAGAAACTTGTTGTCGAGCATCGGCCAGATCACCTGCTTCATGCGGTCGGCCGAGCCATTGATGAGATGCGGCTCGTCGAGGCGGTCGACGATCACGACCATCCCCGCATAGCCCAGCGCCGCGAGGAGGCCCTGAAACTTCGCGAGCAGTTCGTAGCGGTCGTCGCTGCGGGCGTGGAGCGGCAGCGGCTGGCCGGCGAGATCCACCTCCGGCATCCGGGCCAGCGCCCTGGCGAGCTGGCCGACGGTGCGGTTGCCCGTCCGCATGCTGCGGACGATCCGGATCGCCGTCCAGAACGCCTTCGCCCGGCGCACGCCCCACGGCCCCCACGCCGCGGCGAGCAGGAGCCACGGCCACCAGGCCGTGAGCCAGCCAGTGGTGCCGCGGGCGATGCCGAGCGCGACGGCGGCGGCAAACGCAGCCGTCGCCAGGAGGCCGAGGATGAGCGGCCAGAGGGCGAGCCAGGCCGAGTAGCCGGTGCGGCTTCGCAGCCGTCGCCAACGGGAGGGAAACGTCTCGCCGGTCGACTGGTCGTAGCAGGCGGCGAGGAGCGCGAGATCGCGGGCCTGCGGCGGCGTGAGCTTCGCGGCGGAGCGGCGGTTGGCCGGGTCGTTCACCTCCGTCACGAACTGGGTCACGGCGAGCGAAAGGATCGCGTCCATGTGATCCCAGAGCTTCCACTGGCCGAGGACCTTGTCCACCGGACGATTCGGCCCGACGCGGCTCACGAACCGGTCGAGGAAGGGATTGAAGTCGTCGTAGAGCACGACGAACGTGCGGCGGTCGGCCGCGGCCGCGTTGTGGCGGTCGAACTGCCGCACCATCTGCAGCTTGAGCGCCGTCTTGCCGGCCCCCTTCTCGCCAAACACGATCGACGTGCTCGGATCGGAGGGATCGCCGTAGATCTTGTCCCACGACGGATGAAACGTCGTCTCGAGGCAGGTGCGCTTGAAGACGGTGTCGTTCTGCGCATCCTCCTCGGCAAAAGGATTGCCGGCGATGCCGTGATGCTCGAGAAATTCCTGGATCTTCATACGGTCAGGTCTTCATGCGGCGGGTCTTCAGTCCGTCACTTGGCGGCGACGAGCCCCTCGACCATCGTGCGGAAGCCGTCTGCGTGCTTCGCGACGGTGGCCGCCGGCCCGTAAAACTTGAGGAAGTAGCTGCCCTTCCCCGGCGTCTCGACGATCGCGGCGAGCATCCGGTAATTGGGGCGATCGATCGACTTGCCGCCGGCGAACGGGCCGCCCGGCATGTCTTTGTACGTGCCGCCCACGTCCACGAGCGTCACGCTGCAGCCGGCGAGCTTGAGCGTCTTCGTGGTGGCCTTGCCCTTGGTGTCGCTGCCATCGGGCTGCGCGAACTGGCCATACCAGCGATCGACGTTGGCCTGCACGCTCCCGCCGGCGCCCATCACGGTCATGCGGCCGGGCTGCTCGTCGCCGGCTTCCGGCGGAATCGCAAACTCCGTCTCCACGATGCCCGACTTCGGCGGCACCCGCTTCCAGCCCGTGGGTGCCTCGAGCGAATAGCCGCCGGAGGCGATCGTGAAGGCGCGGGTGTCTTCCGCCACGGCGGCCTGTGCTGCGGCTTCCCGCGCGGCAGCCGAACAAAACGCTCCGACGACGAGGCAGACGATCGCACCAAACGAACCAAAGCCAGAACCAAAACTGGAGGGGAATCGCATGGCGAAACTCCGGTGGAGAGGGACGGCGAAAACAGAGCCGCCCGAGTCTACCAGACCGCCATCAGCCCGTTTCAACCGGCAGCAATTCGGGCATCGGCTGCAGCGAGGCCATCTCGGCGAGGCCGGCCTTCACCATTTCGCGGCCCGTGACGTAGCGGTGGGTCTTGATCCACTGGGCGATGAGCTCGGCCGACGTGCCGAAGAGATCGCCGAGCAGCACGTCCATCTCGCGTTCGAGCTCGGCGAAGTGCCGCGACCATTCCGCCGCCTCGGTGATGCCGATGTGCTCCTCGCTCTGCCACTTCATCGGGTGGAAGAGGAAGACGCTGTAAGGCGTGACGATCCGCCGCGTGCAGGTGGCAAATGGCCAGAGCGCCGCCGACGAGCATTCGCCCGTTACGATGCCGGTGGCGCGGATGCCGCGGAGCCGCATGAGCGTGACGAGCGACATGGCGCAGTAGGGGCTGCCGCCGGGGGAGTCGAAGTAGATCGTGCACTCGCCGCCGGGCTCGACGCCGAGCAGGCGGTCGGTCATGTCGGCCTCGTTGTCGGTCAGGTCGCCGACGAGGGCGATTTCAACGGGGCCGCGACGCTCTTCCGCGTCTTCCTCTGGCTGGGGCTTGTCTCGGCGTGGCATGATGAGCAAAGCGTAAGACGGCCTGGCGAAAACGGCAAGTTCGACAAGCGGAACGTCGCATGGGAATCGTGGTGTATTGCCCAAACGGGCACCGCGTGAAGGTGAAAGACGTCTTCGCCGGCAAGCGGGTGCACTGCCCCGTCTGCCAGGCGAAGACGCGCGTGCCGCGCTCGGCGCCGTCGTTCACGCCCGAGCCCGAGACGGACGCGCCTCCATCTCACGGGGCCCTGCCGACGGCACAGCTGCTCTCGCTGCCACCGGAAGCGGTCGCAGCGCTGCCGCGCGCGCAAGCGCTGCCCGAGTAGGACGGGCGTCTCCGCCTGTCGATGACAGGCACGGAGGCCTGTCCTACTTTCCGCGCCAGGCCCGGAGGGGGTTGGGTGAGTACCAGCGAGCGGAGCTCGCCAAGAAAAAATCGCCTGGATGGCGATGTTTTTCGTGAAGCTAGAGCGCATCCGCCTTACGTGTGGCACCGGCGCGGGGGCGGCCAAAGGAAACTCCCGTTGGC
>JBIIOM010000065.1:0-11557 GCA_044336925.1 Pirellulales bacterium | reverse complement strand
TGGAATTGCCGGAGGAGGGGCTCCGCCATAAACTTTCAACCCGGTCGGACGAGCGGCGGTCATGCCCGTCGCCTCCTCGGGAAGGGGTTATGTCATGAACTCTCCAGTCTATTTTCATCAGGGCTGACCGGTGTGCGGTCGAACGCTGCGCATCCGGGTGACGCTGTTGGGCAAGCGGGTGTATTGCCAGCACTGCCGTGGAGGATTCGTGGCCGTCGATCCCTCGATGGGATCGGCGCCACCGTCGGCGGAGCGTGTGCCCGACAGCATGGTCGACGAGCTGATCGAGCGGGCCGAGTGGATGCTGCAGAAAGCCGCATCGACCGACCGCGACGAGGAAGCCGGCTGGTAGGCCGCTACGGTAGACCGCTTCCTTCGGAAGCGGATCCAGATCCGCTTCGGGACGAAGCGGTCTACTGTCGAAGCGGTCTACTTTGCCCAGTTCGACGTGTCGAGCGTGGCGATCGTCGCGAGCCGCTGCCAGTAGTCGGGGAACGTCTTCCCGACGCAGGCGGGGTCGTTGATCCGCACGCCCGGCACCAGCAGTCCGGCCAACGCCAGACTCATCGCCATGCGGTGGTCGTCGTAGGTGTCGAGGGTCGCACCATGAAGAGGAGTGGGGTGAATCGTGAGCCCGTCGTGGAACTCATCCACGGTGGCGCCGAGCTTGCGGAGTTCGCAGGCGAGGTCGCCGATCCGGTCGGTCTCCTTGTCGCGGATGTGCGCCACGTTGCGGATCGTCGTGGGGCCGGCGGCGAAGAGCGCCACGACGGCGAGCGTCGGCACGGTGTCGCTGATCGCATTCATGTCGATGTCGACGCCCCGGGCGGCGCGGCCACTGACGGTGATCGCGCCGGCGCCGTCGTCTTCCCAGGCGACGCTGCAGCCCATCTGCTCGAGCACGTCGCAGAGATCGACATCCCCCTGCATGCTCCGCCGCGAGAGCCCTTCCACCCGCACGCGGCCCCCGGTGATCGCGGCGGCGGCGAAGAAGTAACTGGCGGCCGAGGCGTCGGGCTCGATTGGATAGTCACTCGCCGTGTAGCCCGAGGGGGCAATCTGCCAGCCGCCCGTGTCGGTCGGCTCGCAGGCGGCGCCGAAGGATGCCATCACGCGCCGCGTCATCTCCAGGTAGGGGAGCGACACGAGACGACCTTCGAATTCGATCCGCATGCCGCGGTCGGTGCAGGGGGCCGCGAGCGCCAGTCCGCTCGCGAATTGGCTCGATGTGTCGCCCCGCACCCGCGCGTGGCCGCCGGCGAGCCCGCGGGAGCGGATCACCACCGGCGGGCAGCCACCGGGACTCTCCGCCACGGCCTCCACTCCGAGTTCCTTCAGCGCCTCGACGAGGTCGCCGATCGGCCGCTTGCGCATCCGAGGGGTGCCGTCGAGCCGGTACGTGCCGTGGCCGAGCCCGCAGACGGCGGACAGAAAGCGGATCGTCGTGCCGCTGGCGGCGCAGTCGATCGTCGCCTCGGCCGCCGGAACATGGCCGCCGCAGCCGGCCACGCGCATCGTGCCGGCCTGCCAATCGGACTCGATGGGGATGCCGAGGGCCGCCAGTCCCGCGGCCATCACGCGGGTGTCCTGGCTGTCGAGCACCCCCGAGAGCCGGCTCGTGCCGCGGGCCAGCGCCGCGCAGATCACGGCCCGGTTGGTGATGCTCTTCGAGCCCGGTGGGCGAATCGAGCCGTGAACGGGGCCGGGGCAGAGGGGAATCTCGATCGCGTTTGGCATGGGGAATCGTCGCTGGGTGGCTTGCGTCGGCGGTCGCGGCGTGGAAAGGTACCGATGCCGTTGCGGGCCGATCGTCCACACAGAATACCGAGAGATCGAATTCCATGAACGCCGACGCCGATCTCGCCCGGTATGACTTCGCCTGCCCGCCGCTCGTTCGCTTCGGCGCGGGCCGTGTCGCCGAGCTTGGCGAGCTGGTGGCCCTGCACGGTCGGCAGGCCTGGCTGGTGGGGGGCGGGCGCAGCCTCCTCCGCTCGCCGGCCCGACAGGCCATCGAGCGGAGCCTCTCCGCGGCTGGCATTCCCTGGCGGCTGGTGGCCGAGTCGGCCGGTGAGCCGACGGTCGACCAGGTGGCGACGGCGCTCGCCGGTCTGCCGGTCGCGGGCCGCGAAACCGCCGTGGTCGTCGCCGTCGGGGGCGGCGCGGCGATCGACCTCGCGAAGGCGGTTGCCGCGCTCGCCACGAACGCCGGCCACCTGCCCCCGGGTTCGCACTCGCCGGAAGTGCTCGATGCCCTCGTCGTCGATCACCTCGAGGGCGTGGGCAGCGGCCGCACGATCAGCCACTGGCCGTTGCCGTTCGTGGCGGTGCCGACGACCGCGGGCACCGGCGCGGAGGCGACGCGCAATGCGGTGATCTCCTGCCCGCGCCGACGATTCAAGAAGAGCATGCGCAGCCCGATGATGGTGCCACGGGCGGCGCTCGTCGATCCGGAGCTCACCCTGTCTTGCGACCGCGGCCAGACGGCCGCCTCGGGCATCGACTGCATCACGCAACTGATCGAGGCATTCGTCTGCCGGTTCAAAAAGCCGCTGCCGCGGGCGCTCGTGCTCGAGAGCCTGCCGCGGGCGGTGGAGGCGCTGCCGCGCGTGCTCCGCGATCCGACGGACATCGAGGCGCGGGCGAGCCTGAGCCATGCGGCGCTCGTGTCGGGCATGGCGCTTGCGAATTCGGGGCTCGGCATGGCGCATGGCGTGGCGGCGGCACTCGGCGTGGAATGCGCGACGCCGCACGGCGTGGCCTGCGGATTGATGCTGCCGGTGGCCCTCGCGGTGAACGCGGAGGCCGCGCGGGGTGACTTCGCGATCCTCGAGCGGGCGATCGATGCGGATGCATCGGCCGACGACCTGGCCGCCGCGACGGCCTTCGTCGCACGGATCACCCGGCTGTGCATCGACGCCGGGCTGCCGCGGCGGCTCTCCGAGGTGGGGCTGGAGCGGGCCCGCCTCCGCTGGCTCGCCGAAAACTCCGGTGGCACGAGCATGCGCGGCAATCCCGTGGAACTCTCCGCGGCCATGCTCGAGGCCGTGCTCGAGCGGGCTTATTGACCGCCGCCGGCCGCCTTCACGAGCACCGGATCGTCGAGCAGGGGCAGGAGTTCGGAGGCATCGGCGCCGCCCCGCTCCGCCAGTAGCCAGGCCTCGCGAGCCTTCTCGAGATCGGGCTTCGGCTTCGTGGCATGGTAAGCGCCAAGGTGGAGCTGGTTGGCCGGCTTCCGGTTCAACCATCCCTTCAGAATTGCCAATAGGAGCTTGTCCGGGATTCTAGATCGCGGGAGTGTTTTGTTTTTCCCAGCAAAGCGATAAACGATTTTCTCGTCGTCGATCTCCACGACGGCCAGTCGCTTTCCGTCGATCTCGTATTCCCGTGCAGAATCCGCTGCATCCAAGGCCTGGTTTCGATAATCAGCGAATCCCCTGGCACAGTTCGCGAGCGCCTGCCAGTGAGCCAGGCGGCCGTGGGAGGGGGCGATGCCGGCCTCTTCGCCGGCCTGCACGAGGGTTCGGTCGGCATCGTCGAATCGCTGTTCCTGCAACGCAGCCAGCGACTTTTTCAGCAAACGATCGATCGCCTCACTGTCGGCGCTATCCGTGTTTGCCGTGTCGGCGATTTCCAGCGGTGACGGCTCATCGACAGGAGAAGACGGTTCCGCAGCCTGGTGCTCCGGGACGGTGGAAACGCCGGCATCCGCGGGCGGTGAATCGACAACTATTGCAGCGATCGTCTCTTGCGCAGGCTTGGGCCACACCAGCGGCTTCGCGGACGCTTCATCTTTATTTGTGCTGGCGGGTTCAGTCGTGCCAATCCCCAACTGAGACAACAGGTTTTTGAAGGGCTGGCGGTCTTTCTGGTACCAGAAGAGACCGCCTGTAGCCGCGACGAGGGCTCCGAACATGAGGAAAATCATGCCGGCATTTGATTGCTTTCGGTAGACGGGCCGCTTCTTCACGGTCACAAAGACTCGATCCTCGCCATCGCGGGAAGAAGGCTCTGCCCAGGGGGGACTTGTCGCTGGGACAGATGGCTCCGAGGGAATGATGGAATTCCGGGGCGTTTGAGCCGCGCCAGCGGTGGCCGGGGACGGCGGCATCGTGAACGCGGTGCCGACGGGCACCGGCAGCGTCGGCGCGGCCGCGATTTGTGCGAGCACCGCTTCGCGGGACTCCTCCACGCGCTTGATGAGCGCGTTCCTGGCCATGTCGAACGGGCCGGGGGCGATGCCACGGAGGAGTTTGAGGCGGGCGTCGGCCGCCCGCAGGACGACGAGCGGATCCGCCTCCGCAGGCAGAATGCCGAGCACGCGGCGCGGGTCGCCGAGTTCGACGGCGTCGATGCCGAGCCACTGCCGGCAGGGATCGAATTGCGCGGAAGACATGTGACGGTGCTCCTGGCGGGCAGCGAAGTCTATCCCAAAAGCAACCAGCCGTCAGGCCCGCCGCCAGACCGTCATCTCGGCGATCGTGTGTTGGTGCTTCCGCGCGGTCTCACGGATTACGAACGGGATGTCTTCCCGATGCACGAGTGAAAAGCCAGGTTCGAGGCCGCGCCGAAGTCCCGCAAGCGTCGTGAGGGGCTCGCCGTGCTCGCGCTTGCCCCCGAGCCATTTCTGTTTCGGCGTGTATTCCTCGAGCCAGGTGTAGGGGCTCGTGATCACGAGCAGCCCACCCGGCAGCACCCGTGGCGCGATCCCCGCGAGAAAGAGCGCCGGGTCGTAGAGCCGATCGATGAGATTGCCGGCAAAGACGAGGTCGTAATCCGTATAGAGGGCCTTCAGGTTGCAGGCATCCCCCTGCATGAAGCTCACGCGCCCGCCCACGCTCGCGAGCCCGAGCCGTTCGAGCGAGATCGCGCGGCCCACGGTGAGCTCTCCCTCCACCGGCACCTCGTAGAGCACCTCGTCGCCCTGCTGCAGCCGCACGCCCGACTGGATGAACCGGGCCGAGAAGTCGATCGCGTCGACGTGCGCGAAGAACCGGGCGAATTCGAACGCCGACCGGCCGACCGAGCAGCCGATGTCGAGGCACTTCCGCCGGCGGTCGTCCGGCACGTGCCGCATCGTCGCCTCGACGCAGGCCCGGGGGAAATTCGGTACGTCGAGCGGGAGGGCGGCCCTCGCGCCGGACGCGGCGTCACGCCAACCGGAAGCGGTATCAAAATAGTGAAATTCGAGGTATTGCGTGACGAGCTGGTCGGTCTCGTAGAGTCGCGAGCCCTCCGTGGCGGCTTCACCGCCCGGCTCGTCGATGACCGTGCGGAAACCGGCGTGCTGGAAGAAATGGCGGCGAAATGCGTAGCGGGCGCTCTTGAGCGCCTCGTTGCCGGTCGAGATCCAGGAGCCGCCCTTGATGAGGTTGTGGCGGCCGTCGAACGTGGGCACCGAGAAATCGTCGTAGAGCGGATGCACCTCGAAGCCCTTGAAGGGCATGATCGGCGTGCGCGTCCACTGCCAGACATTGCCCACCACGTCGCAGAATTCCCCCTGCGGAAACATGCCGACCGGCGCGCTCGTCGCGTAATGCTCGAGATTGATGTTGCCCGGCGCGGTTTTCCAATGAGGCTGGTCGGTGTCGGCAGCGTCGCCGAGGGCGGCGTCGCGGATCGCATACCACTGGGCCTCCGTCGGCAGCCGCACGTTCTCCCCGACGCGAGAGGCCAGCCAGTTGCAATAGGCCTCCGCCTCCAGGCAGTTGACCTCCACGGGCCAGTCGAGCGGCAGCCGGATCTCCTCGAGCAGGTTGCGCTGGACATGGCCGTCGCCGCGCCGAAACCAAAACTTCGGGTGCTCCGCCCGCGTGTAGTGCAGCCAGCCGCGGCCCTCCTCGGTCCAGAACGATTCGTCGCGGTAGCCGCCGTCGGCGACGAATTCGAGGAACTCGGCATTGGAGACGAGCCGGCGGCCGGCGCGGAAGGAAGGCAGCCGCACCTCCTCGACGCCGTATTCGTTGTCCCAGCCGTAGGTCTGGTCGTCGGCGGCCTTGCCGAGGTGGATCGTGCGGGCCGCGACCGGCAGCCAGTCGTTGGCGGGGGGGGCGGCGTGTGTCGGGCAGGAGCCCCAGAGCTTCCGCTCCTCGGGCGTAAGCTCCGCGCCGTGCCGCAGTTCGTCGAGCGGCATCTGCCGCATGATGACGGACGACGTCTCGAGGTGGATCCGCTCGTGCTCGATCCCCATCAGGATGATCCAGGCGGGAGAGTCCTGCCGGATGGGGAGCTCGAGCGGCATCGACACGATGAACTCATCGACCTGCTTCCGCATGGCGGCGCGGTAGCGGCGGACGGCATCGACGCCCGGCCAGTCGTAGTGCGCCGTGTTGAGATCGTCCCACGACATCTCGTCCACGCCGACCGCCATCATCGCCTCGATCCGGGGGTCGAGCCGCTCGGAGATGAAGCGGCCCGCGATCAGTTTGTTGACGTAAAAGACCGCGGGGTGGGCGCAGTAGAAGATCAGCGGGTGGCGGAGCGGTTCGTGCCGCTCGTAATACGAGGCATCGTCCTTGATCAGGGCGAAGAGCCGTTCGTAGATCTCGCAGGTCTGGTGGAAGTAGCGGCGGATCTCCTCCCGCTTGGCCTCGGCGTCGGTCCCCGAGAGCAGCACCGTCTTCGTGGGGGTGAGCGGCCGGGAAAGGCTCGCGAAGGGCGCGGCTTCGTGGCCGCGGCGGGCCTCGGTGGCGGTGGGGTTCATGCGGGGGAATCCGGGAAACGGTGGGGAAAGAGACCCTCAACTCTATCACGGCTCGCGAGGCCGGCCACGAACCGGTCGGGGATCGGCGCGGCCGCCCCGAGGAGCGAGCCGACGACCGCCCCGCGGTGGCAGTTGTCGCCGCCGCAGCGGGCATTGGCACAGACGCCCGCCGCGAAATCCCCCGCATGCCGCCAGGCCAGAAAGAGCGCCGCCGGAAATGCATCCGGGATGTAGCAGGCCGAGGAGAGCATGCCGCCGACCACCGCATGGTCGGGGTGCCGCTCCCACTCGCGGACTTTCGCCGGCGAGATCCAGTCGCGGCCCTCCTCGAGGATCGTCGTCCGCAGGTCGTCGCCGGTGCAGATCCGCACGAGCATCCGCGTGAGGGCGTCGGCGGCCTCGAGCACCTCGTCGTCCTTGTGCGTGAGACCCACGTGCAGCCGCACGATCCGCCGCAGATCGGGGTGGCGGGGGCCGAGGGCCGCCACGAGCGCCGGCACCGGCACGAGCCCGCCGATGTGCACGTCGCGGACGCCGCAGTTGATCGGCTTGCGGCCGGCGGCGAAGTTCGTGAAGAAGTGGCGGTGGTATTCCTCGACGTAGGTGTCGCGGTGCCGCCCCGGCGTGAGCATGAAGGCCACGTAGCGGTCGAGCCAGCGCTCGGGATCGTAGTCGCGGTCGCCGCGCACGAGCCCGGCGAGTTCGGTCGCGAGCTGGTAGTTCAGCGTGTTCTCCCCCGCCGCGAGAAACTGGTGGTAATGGATGCCGCGCTGCCCCCAATACCGTGCCTGCTCGCGGAGGATGTCCCCCTTCTCGTTCGCCGGCGTGTAGCTCGACCGCCAGAGGATGCTGTCGGCGTGCGGGTTTTTTGGTGCGACGTAGCCGGCGAGTGCCTGCGTGGCAAACTCGGGATAGTCGCGGAGGAGCGCCTGCTGGTTGTAATACCAATGGACGGGCATCGCGACGGCGTCGGCGACGAGCGCGCCGAGGAAGGCGTTCGCGGCGGCCTCGGTTTCATGCGTGCGATCTTGCATGCGAATCCTTTCAGGCGACGATTCGGTCGAAAAAGCCGCGGACCCTGGGCTCCGGGCAATGGTCGAACATGAAGCCGGCGGCGCCGTGCGCGAGCGTCCGACCCTCGCCGATGAAGGCCACCTCGTCGGCCACCCGCCGCGCGAAGCCCATCTCGTGGGTGACGAGCACGAATTGCGAGCCGAGGGCCTTGAGCTCACCGATCATCTCGAGCACCTCGGCCGTCATCTCGGGATCGAGGGCCGAGGTGGGCTCGTCGAGGAAGATCCGTCGCGGCTGCACGACGAGCGCCCGCAGGATCGCGATCCGCTGCTTCTGCCCGCCGGAAAGCTCGGCGGGCCGCTTGTGGGCGTGGGACGAGAGGTGGAACCGCTCCAAGGGCTCGCGCACGCGTTCGAGCGCCGCCTGTCGGGAGAGCCCGTGCACGTGGACGAGCGGCAGGAGGAGATTGTCGAGGGCCGAGAGGTGCGGGAAGAGGTTGTAGGCCTGAAAGACCGTGCCGACGGTGCATCGGTAGCGGCGGAGGGCCTCCTCGTCGCGCGGCAGGAGCGCTCCGTCGAAAGCCACGCTGCCCGCCACGGGCAGGTCGAGCCCGGCGAGGATTCGCAGCAGCGTCGATTTGCCGCCGCCGGACGGTCCGACGAGCACGAGCGATTGGATGTCGCCGGTGGAGAGCGAGAGCCGGTCGAGCACCGTCGTGGCCCCGAACCGCTGCGTCAGGTCGGCGATCTCAAGCTTCATAGCGAAACCGTTCCTCGAGCCACCGCGAGAGCGCCGAGAGCGGCAGCGTCAGTATGAGGTAGCCGGCGGCCAGCGGCAGGAAGCTCTCGAGCGTGGAGTAGGTGACCGCATTCACCTCCTGCGCGTTGAGCGTGAACTCGGAGATCGCGATCACGGAAAGCAGCGACGAATCCTTGACGAGCGAGACGAGCTGCCCCGCCACCGCCGGCAGCACGAGCCGCACGGCCTGCGGCAGGATCACCAGCCGCAGCGACTGCCAGGGCGTGAGGCCGATGGCCCGGGCCGAATCCCGCTGCGTCTGCGGGATCGCCGCAAGGCCGCCCCGAAAGATCTCCGCCATGTAGGCGCCGCTGAAGAGCGAGAGAACGAGCACGCCCACCACGAACCGGTTCTCGAGCCCGACCGCGTTGGCGATCACGTAGAAGCCGATCAGCAGCTGCACGAGCAGCGGCGTGCCGCGGATCAACTCCACGTAGACGCGGCCGACGGCTTCGACGAGCACGTTCCTCGATTGGAGGCAGACCGCCGCCACCGCGCCGATCGCCGTGCTCGCAACGAGCGCGGCGAGGCTGAGCGCCACCGTGGTCAGCCAGCCCTGGATGAATTTATCGCGATACTCCCAGACCGCCGACCAATTCCAGGCATAGTTCACGCGGGAAAACGCCAGGGCCACGAGCGCGGCGAAGGCGGCGGCGACGAGGATGTGGGCGAGGCGGCGCGACATGCTTCAGAAATAAAACGGAATGCCCCGCTCCCGGAAGGCCCGCTTCTCCTCCGGCAGGAACTCGTCGCCGAGCCGCTCGAAGCCGCCCCCTGCGCGAAACGCCTTCAGGAATTCGTTCACCTGGCCGCGCAGCGGCTCGTCCCCCTGCCGCAGGCCGATGGCCCAGGTCTCCTCGCGAAAGGGCTCGAGGATCGCACGGGTGGTGTCGGCGTGGCGCTTGTGGTTTTGGTAGACGGAGAGCGAGTCGTAGATGAAGGCGTCGGCCTTCCCCTGCACGACCTCCAGCACGGCGGTGTTTTCCTTGTCGAGCACGAGCGTGCGGGCCTGCTTGAGCGTGGTCGTGGCATAGTGGTGGCCGGTCGTCCCCTTCTTGACCGCGATCACCCGGCCCTTCACGTCGAGATCGGCGGCCGACTGCACGGGCGACCGTGAGCCGACGAGGAGCGCGAGGCCGGTGCGCAGGTAGGGCTCCGAGAAAGCGATCGACTTCGAGCGTTCCGGCGTGGCCGTCAGCGACGAGATGATGCAGTCGATCCGGCCGGTCTTGAGCGCGGGGATGAGGCCGTCAAAGGCGACGTTTTCGATCACGAGCGGACGCCCGAGATGCTTCGCGAGCGCCTCCGCCAGCCGCACGCTCACGCCCGTGGGCCGCCCCTGCGGGTCGGTCATCTCGAAGGGCGGATAGGAAAGCTCCATGCCCACTCGCAGCGGTTCGGCGGCCGTGGCCTCGGAAGCCGCAAGGGCGAGCAGGGCGATGATGGCGGGCAGGCGTCTCGAAGGCATTGCCGCATTGTAGACGGATCGCTCAGGCGGCGCGGCGGACAAGCCCCGGCTCGGCGGCCGGGAGGGGGGCGACGGGCTCGATCCGGCCGCCGGGCTTGAGCCGGTAGGAGCGGCCGCGCCACTGCGCCGTGGGTGCGAAGACCGCCACGAACCAGCAGCCGAAAATGAAGAGGTCCTTGAGGGGAATCGTCGCGGCGAACCGCGGCGCGAGCCGCACGCCCCGCAGCAGCCGGGCGGCGGAGATCTCGAGCAGCATCTTCGCCGCGATGACGGCGGCGGCGACGAATGCGAGGTCGCGCCGGCCCGCGGCGAGGAGCGGCAGCGACCAGGGGATCGGATTGAAGAGGAGTTCGAGCGGATAGGCCGCGGGGCAAATCCGCCAACGCAGGCCGGCATGGCGGAGGTTGCGGGCCCTGAGGCTCTGCCACGACCACTCGCGCTGGATGACCCGCACCGGCGTCTCGGCGCACCGCAGCTTCCAGCCGGCCGCCGCGACCTGCCGGGAGAGTTCGTAGTCGTCGGCCCCGCAGTCACCCACCCGAGCGAAGTCGTCGATGTCGGCCAGGGCGCGCCGGCGGACCCACTGTCCCTTGGCGTTGACGGTGTGCTGGCCGGCGAGCAGCCGGCAGCCGATCGTGAGAAACGCGGCATACTCCGTGTAGTGGAGGTTTTCGATGGCGGCCGGCACCGTGCGCTCGCCGACGGCGACGACCGGCTGATAGACCATCCCCACACGCGGATCCTCGAAGGCGGGGAGCACCCGCGGGATGTCGCCGGGGGAGAGCCGCACGTTGCTGTCGCTCAAGAGAATGACATCGTGCCGCGCGTGCCGCAGCAGCGTCTCGAGCAGGGCCACCTTCGGATTGGGCACGGTGGCATCGGCGCCGAACGCGATGGCGACGTCGCGATGGGGGTGGTCTTTCGCGAGCCGTCGTGCCAGCAGCAGGGCCGGGTCGCCGGGGTCGGCCGCGCCGAAGACGATCTGCAGGGGCTCGTGGTTGGCGTCGAAAAACGACCGCAGGTTTTTTTCGAGTTCTTCGTCGGCGCCGCAGAGGGTTTTCAGGATCGTGACACCACGTGGCGCGGGCGTGGCAACGCCCCGCCGGCGCCGCGCCTTGGTGAGGCCGATCGCACACGACCAGCCGATGGCGAGCGACCAGGCCAGGCCATAGGCCGCCAGGCTCACGAGGCAGGGGAGGGCCGGCGTCCACGGGGCGGTGAAGAATGACACGATCGCGCGCTCCATGCGCTACAAATGAACCCGCTTCATCCGGTAGACCGCTTCGTCCCGAAGCGGATCTCCTGCTGCCACCGCTCGCCCGGGCGGCAGAAGTCGCCTTCGCGCTGCAATTTCTCCGCCGACGACCTGCGGAGCTGCCGACCTCAGAAGGTCGAAATTGCATACGCTCGGCGAGCTTCAGCCGACCCGGCCTCGCTCGTCCCACGATCCTTCGTCCCGACAAAGTAGACCGCTTCGTCCCGAAGCGGATCTCCTGCTGCCACCGCTCGCCCGGGCGGCAGAAGTCGCCTTCGCGCTGCAATTTCTCCGCTGACGACCTGCGGAGCTGCCGACCTCA
>JBIIOM010000064.1:0-11573 GCA_044336925.1 Pirellulales bacterium | reverse complement strand
CATTACCACGAGAAGGGCTACGACGCGGCGCGGGTCTCGACGGTGGAAGGCAACAAGCCGGGCGACAAGGGGGCCGTCTTCCTGATCGACGAGGGCCGCAGCAAGAAGTCGCTCTGGACGAACTTCGTCGGCAACTCGATCGCCACCGACGCGCGGCTGCTGACGCAGATCAAGTCGAAGCCGGGCATCTTTTGGCTGCTCGGTGGCGACGTCGATCGGCAGAAGATCGACGAAGACGTCGACGCGCTCACCGCCTATTACCGCAGCCTCGGCTTCTTCCAGGCGAAGGTGGGTCGGGAGCTCGAGGTGGTGCAGGGGGGCGGTCGCGATTGGACGATGCTGACATTCGTGATCAACGAGGGCCCGCGCTACACCGTCCGCAACGTCTCCTTCATCGGCAACAGCAAGTTCAAGAGCGAGTTTCTGGGGCGCGATCTCAAGCTCAAGAGCGGTGAGCACTTCAACCAGTCCAAGATGGATGCCGACCTCGGCCTGATCCGCGACATCTACGGCGGCCGCGGCTTCGTCTTCGCCGACATCAAGGCCGACCCGCGGTTTCTCGAGGAGCCCGGCCAGCTCGATCTCGTCTACAACGTGGCCGAGGGGCAGCGCTACCGCGTGGGCAAGATCAACGTGCGGATCCGTGGCGAGCATCCGCACACGAAGCACAGCACCGTCTTGAATCGCCTTTCGCTGCGGCCGGGCGACATCCTCGACATCCGCAAGCTGCGGGATGACGAGCGGCGGCTCAAGGCCAGCAGCCTCTTCCTCGCCGACGCCGCCAAGGGAGAGGGGCCGCGGATCGTCTTCAGCAAGCCGGACAACGCCGCGGACAGCAACGAGCAGATCGCCCGCGAGCCCGGCCGCCCCGGCTTCCGCGGCCAGAGCCCCGATCCCGAAACAGCCGACGACGCCGTCATCGATCTGATGCTCGAGGGGCAACTGAGCGATGAACCCGCCGCCGCTCCGGCCCCGGCTCCGGCCCCGCCCCGCGCGACCTCCATCGCCAACGGCCCCGTCTGGCGTGGCCAGAGCCCGCAGCCCATGCCGCAGCAGGCGGTGCCCGCGCAGGGATGGGGTGGCGCGCCACTCGCGCCGACCGGCCCCGAGGCGGTGGACTATTCGCGGATGAACGCGCCGCAGCCGGCCTATCAGCGGCCGCCGGTGTACGTCGCTCAGCAGCCGGTCGCCCCCGGGATGCAACCGGGCATGATGCAACCGGGCATGATGCAACCGGGCATGATGCAACCGGGCATGATGCAGCCTGGTCTCGCGCCGCCCGGGATGATGCAGCCGGGCATGGTGCCAAACTTCGCCGGCGAGCAGCCGATGCAGGTCTTTCCGGGCAACGAGCCCTACGTGATCGTGGACGTCGATGCCGAGGAGACGCAGACGGGCCGCCTCATGATCGGTGCCGGCGTCAACTCGAATGCGGGCCTCGTCGGCAACATCGTCATCGACGAGCAGAATTTCGACATCACCCGGCTGCCGCGGAGCTGGGACGACATCCGCAACGGCACCGCCTTCCGCGGGGCCGGCCAGCGGTTCCGGCTCGAGGCGGCGCCCGGCACGCAGCTGCAGCGCTACACGGCGACCTTCCAGGAGCCCTACCTCTTCGACACGCGGATCGGACTCTCCACGAGCGCCTCCTACTACACCCGCTACTTCTACGACTGGGCCGAGGCCCGCACGGGCGGCCGCATCGGGCTGGGATACCAGTTTGCCTTCGCCCCGGATCTCTCGGTGAACACCGGCTTCCGCGGCGAGAGCGTGGACGTCTTCAACCCGCGCGTCTTGGCGCCCGCGATCCAAAACATGCTCGGCACCAACGCCGTCTACGGCTTCAGCGGCGGCATCATCCACGACACCCGCGACAGCCCGTTCCTGCCCACGCAGGGCCACCTCGCGAGCTTCGAGTTCGAGCAGGTGATCGGCACCTTCCAATACCCGCGCGGCATCCTCGAAGGGCGGCAATACTTCCTGCTCAACGAGCGGCCCGACGGCTCCGGCCGCCACGTGCTCTCGATCGGCTCGGTGCTCGGCATGTCGGGGCCCGACACGCCCGCCTACGACAACTTCTTCGCGGGTGGCTACAACACGATCCGCGGCTTCGCCTTCCGCGGGGCGAGCCCGCGTCAGGACGGCGCCATCATCGGCGGTCCGTTCCAGTGGCTCAACACGATCGAGTATCTCTTCCCGATCACCGCCGACGACACGCTCCGCGGCGTGGTCTTCACCGACTTCGGCACCGTCGAGTCGAACGTGGCGATCAATCAGATGCGTGTCGCGCCCGGTTTCGGCCTCCGCATCACGCTGCCGGCGATGGGCCCGGCGCCGATCGCGCTCGACTTCGCCTTCCCGGTCGCCTACGCCCCGTACGACAGCCAGCAGCTCTTCAGCTTCTTCGTCGGATTCGCCCGCTAGCCCGAGGGGCGGGCCATCGGTCCGCCGCACGCATGGTTCAGCTCAGCCCGCCAGCCGGCACGGAACGCATCCTCGTCGTCCGCAATCGCTTCATCGGCGACACGGTGCTCGCGATCCCCTTCCTGCGGAACCTGCGGCGGCGGTTTCCCGAGGCGGCGATCGACGTGTTGGTGGAGCCGGCCGCGCGAGACGTGCTGGCCGATTGCCCCTACATCGACGAGATCATCACCTGGAAGCGGCCGCACCGCGGCTTTTTCAAACTCCCCCGGATGGTCAAGAGCACGCTCGCGCTCGCCGCGAGGCTCCGCAGCCGCGGCTACACGCGGGCCTACGTGCTCAAGCGATCGCTGGCCGGCAGCCTGCTTGTCTGGTTCGCTCGAATCCCGGCTCGGATCGGGTTTGCGGCGAAGCGCTGGGCGCCGCTGCTCACCCGCGCCGTGGCGCTCCGCCGCGACCGCCACGAGGCCGAGCTCTTCCTCGATCTCCTGCGGAGCGACGACATCGAGGTGGATGACGGCCGCAACGAAAACTGGACGGCGCCGGCGGCCGTCGCGAAGGTGGAGAAGCTCCTGGCCGGCGTGAACCGCGGCCGGAAGCGGGTCTTCGTCGCCCCCCGATCGACCGACGTCAATCGGGAGTGGCCCATCGACCGGATGGCCTGCATCCTTCGCTGGCTCGTGGAGCAGCAGGGCTGCGAGATTTTTTTCTGTGGCGCCCCCGACGACACCATGCTGCACTCGGAGATCCGCGGTCGCCTGGGCGCCGGGGCCGATGCCCACGTGCGCGACCATTCGCTCGACCTTTCGCTGCGCGAGGCGACGGCCCTGATCTCCCGCATGGATCTCTGCCTGGGCGTCGACACCGGCCTGCCGCACATCGCGGCCTCGTTCGGCGTGCCCACGGCCGTCTTGTATGGCCCGACCGATCCGGGCAAGTGGCATCCCTGGAAGACCCGCTCGGCGATCGTGCAATCCCCGTCTGGATTGATCGACGAGATCTCCGTCGGGCAGGTGGCCGAGGCCGTCGGTGGATTGCTCCAAGCGCTGCCGGCCGCCAAGCCCGCGGTGGCTCCGGCGGACCGCGGGCTCCGCACGATCGATCTGCGGAAGGGTGGCTTCCGCTACGAGGTGGTCGAGTCGAAGGCTGCGGCTGCGGCCGAGCCGGCCACGAAACCGCTCGCCCAGGCCCACTGAAAGTTGAAGCCGCCGATGCGGCCGTCGACGTCGAGCACCTCGCCGGCGAAGTGCAGCCCGGGGCAGATCCGGCTTTCCATCGTTTCGAGCCGCACTTCCGCGAGCGGCACGCCGCCGGCGGTGGCCTCGGCGATCGTGAAGCCGCGGTCGCCCACCACCTCGAGCGGCGTGGCCGTGACGAGCTGCACGAGCTTTTTCCGCTGGTCGCGCGGGATGTCGCCCTGCGGGGGCGCGCCGGAAAGTTCGCAGAGCTTGCGGGCGAGCCGGTCGGGCAGGTGATCGCGCAGGATCGCGAGCGCCCCGCGGCCGCGCGGCTCGAGAAAGAGCCCCTCCACTTCGTCGGCCGTGAGCCCCGGCAGCCAGTTGAGCGCGAGCCTGACTGTGTGATCGGCGTCGCGGGCCACGAGCCAGTGGCGGCTGATGTCGAGGACGCTCGGGCCGGAGAGGCCGAAGTGGGTGCAGAGCGTGCTGCCGGTGAACGCGCAGATCCGCTTGCCGCTCTTGGCGGACAGGATGATCTCGGCGGGAAGCGTGAGCCCTGACAACTCGGTGATCCAGTGGCCCGGCGGCAGGACGAGCGGCACGAGCGCCGGCACGATCGGCGCCGTGAGCGAGTGGCCGAGGGTCGTCGCCAGCGCGAAGCCGGCGCCGTCGGAGCCCGACTTCGGCAACGACTTGCCGCCGGTGCAGAGGATGATCCGCCGCGCCTGGATCGCGCCGGCATCGATCGCGACGCGAAAGCCCTCCGCTTCGCGCTCCACGCCCGTGACCCGCGCCGGATGCACGACCGCGGCACCGGCCGCGCGGGCCTCGCGCACGAGCGCGTCGAGGACGGTGCGGGCCGAATCGGTGACGGGAAAGAGCTTGCCGGTCTCCTCGCGCTTCATCTCCACGCCCGACCCGCGGAAAAACTGCACGGTGTCGTCCACCGTGAATCGTTTGAGCACCTTGCGGATCGCCGGCGGCGTGCTGCCGGCATAGTCGGCTTCCGTCACCTGCCAGTGCGTGACGTTGCAGCGACCCCCGCCGGCGACGAGAATCTTCGCGCCGAGCTTGCGGGCGCCGTCGACGGCGACGATCGCGAGCCGGCGGCCCGCGTCGTGCGACCGTCGCCCTGCCCATGTGGCCGCGAAGAGGCCGGCCGCGCCGGAGCCGATGACGAGGATGTCGCACGACGGCGGAATCGAGGGATCGTTCATTGCAGCCCAAGGTACACGAATTGTGGTGGAGATGAGCACGAACGGTGAGCCAGCGCCATGGGCCGATCCGCGGTGCGTGTCTCATGCAGCGCTCCTGCTCGATTCATTCGCGCATCTGCTCGGCCGCGAGTTGATCGCGCGCGAGGGTTCCCTGGCGGAGCAAGCGGAGCGGCTTTTTTACGCGCCGCGGGTCGTCGTCTCGCACGGCACTGAAGCCGACCCGGTGCTCAATTACGGCAACGCCAAGGCGCTCGAGCTCTGGGAGATGGACGCCGCCACGCTCACCCGCACGCCATCGCGGCTCACGGCCGAGCCGATGCACCGCGACGAGCGGGCGCGGCTCCTCGAGCGGACCCGCCGCGACGGCTATGTCGACGACTATGCAGGCATCCGGATCTCGCGCAGCGGCAAACGCTTCCGCATCGAGCAGGCGATCGTGTGGAATCTCATCGACGCTGCCGGCGTCCACCGTGGCCAAGCCGCCACCTTCAACGCCTGGACCCCACTCCCGTAGGATAGGCTTCAGCCTGTCTGAAGTAGGGTAGGCTTCAGCCTGCCTAATGTGGGGCAGGCTTCCAGCCTGCCTGTGCCCCCCCTGTGCATCCAGGCAATCCTGGGGGCGTTGGGCGGCGGCGGAAACTCGTCACGTCGTAGCGGTCGTGCCGGCCAGACCCCGGAAAAACGGCCTCAAAACCCCTGAAAAATCGTTGAACGGGCCTCCGGCGTTGGTATCGTCGGGCTTGGGAAACACGCGGAGCCGACGTGGGTCGGCGGCGTGGCGCCCGATGAACCGCTGGAAACCGCATCGCATGGCCCTGGCACACCATCCCGATCCTGAAGAAGTCGAATGCCTGCTCCGCAACGCCGAGCTGCGTGACGCGATCGAGCCTTACCTCGACGAGGCGATCTTCGAGATCGATTTCCGTTTCCTGCCGACGGAATCGGAGAACCGGTTCCTCGAGTCGATGCTCGCCTGGGAGCAGGCGCCGCTGGTGCCGATCGCCCGCTGGTTCGAGCCGGCCCTGGCGATGCAGCCTGCCTGCACGCTCGACGACGAGCAGGTGCACGAGCGGCTCTGGCAGGTGATCGAGAAGCTTTTCGCCAAGCGGGTGGTGCTCGAATACACCGACCACCTTTCCGACCGCGAGCTCTATTCGTTGATCCGCCGCGACATCCTGCCGGCGGCCGTGAAGCGGGTGGACATGCCCGACAACTTCTTCCACTGGGACTGTAGCGCCAGCGAAGCTGAAGACGCGACGATCTGGCTGACGTTTTACGCCTCTGAGCAGGAGCGGGAGCAGTGGCGGCTGGAGGAAGGCCGCGACCCGCCGCCGGCTCAGGTGCCCGCCTACCCGCGCGCCCTCCCGGTCGCCCCGGTCTGAACCGT
This sequence comes from Pirellulales bacterium, assembly GCA_044336925.1. Taxonomy (GTDB): domain Bacteria; phylum Planctomycetota; class Planctomycetia; order Pirellulales; family UBA1268; genus RGVT01. Next base: position 5,370 of record JBIIOM010000064.1, on the reverse strand, counting down.
CCCACGAAAGCCCGCAGCGCGAGCAAGGTCCATCCGCGTTCCACTCCAACCAGCGAAGCCCCGACCCGCCCCGCGAGAAAAGGCCCAACTTACCTCGCTCGCGCGTCGGGCTTCCGTGTCGTACGAGAGCCCGCAGCGCGAGCAAGGTCCATCCGCGTTCCACTCCAACCAGCGAAGCCGCGACCCGCCCCGCGAGAAAAGGCCCAACTCACCTCGCTCGCGCGTCGGGCTTCCGTGTCGTACGAGAGCCCGCAGCGCAAGCAAGGTCCATCCGCGCTGCCCAGTCGCGGTTGTCAGAAAGACCCCGCCGGCGAATTTTCCCCCAGCCCGGTGAAAATTCCCTCGCGCTGCCGCTCCCGCCCTCGCATCCCCGGTCGAAATTCCGCTGAAACCAGCGCGCCGCGATGATTCCCCGTGTGGCATGCCGTATGCACCACACGGCGTGCATGAAGAAGACTCACCCCAGCGCGTTCACGCTCGTCGAGCTTCTGGTCGTGATCGCGATCATCGGCACGCTCGTCGGGCTGCTCTTGCCCGCCGTCCAAAGCGCCCGTGAATCGGCGCGGCGATCGTCGTGCACCAACAACCTGCGGCAGCTTCCGCTCGCCTTCCACAATTACGAGAGTGCCCGCAAGATGCTGCCGCCGCTGATGCGGAGGTACGGCACCGACACCATGTCGCCCGAGGCGGCCGGCTGCGAGCCAGGCATGGCTTTTCGAAGTTGGGCGGCCGACGTGCTGCCCTACCTCGAGGAGACGGTGGTCATGAGTGCCTACGATCCGTCGAAAAATTGGTGGGTCAACGAGGACAATACCGTTCCCCCAGGAGGAACAGCCAATGTTCTCGATACTCCTGTCACGGGCAACCGGGCCTTGGTGCGCACGCAATTTCCCGTCATGCAGTGTCCTTCGACTCCCATCTCTCATCGCATCCAGGACAAGATTGAAACCGTCGCCTCCAACAAGCCGCGGAAGACCGGCGCCTGCGGCGACTACTTCCTGGTGGCCGGGACGGGCACGAATTTCAAGAACTTGTCTTCACTTTCCGACTGGCCGACGGCCGCGTTGCCGGGACCGACCGAACAGTGGAGCGGGTGCACGAATTCCAAGGTGAACTCAGCCGTCAGCCGCCCGCGCAGCACGTTTGCCAAGATCTCCGACGGACTCTCGAAGACGATCCTGCTCGCAGAATGTGCCGGCCGTGAGGACGTGTGGCGTGAGAGAGTGCGCACGCCGGCGAACGCGGATAACAGCGCTGGCAACACCGCCTGCGCGAGGGCACAAGGGGGCGCCTGGGCGACGAACGACAACCCCCACGGCTTTGGCGAAAAGAAAGACGCTTGGTGTCCGGCCGGCACGAGTACTTTGTCGGGTCCGATTCCACCGGAATTGTTCCGCGTGAACGGCACCAACGAATCGGGCTGGTTGATCTACGCCTTCCACAGCGGCGGGGCGAACGTCGCCATGGCCGACGGGTCGGTGCAGTTCGTGTCGGAGGACACGTCGGTTCAAATTCTCGGCCAACTCGCGACCCGCGCCGGCGGCGAATCGGCTTCGCTTCCTTAGAGCGGCTTCCCTGCCTTGATCGCCCCCGCCCCGTATACTTCCCGCCGGAGGTGCCCCATGCATTCGCTTCTTCGCTCGTTTTTTGGTTCCGCTACCGTGATCGCCATCGTCTGCCTCGCGACCCTTGGCCGGGCCGCCGAGCCGGCCGCGATCAAGGCATCGATCGAGAAGGCGTCGAAATACCTGGTCGAGCAGGGGCAGGCGCAGGACGGCAGCTTCTCGTCGCAGGCCGGTCCGGCGATCACGGCGCTGGCCGTGGCGGCGCTCGTGAAGAGCGGCACGCCCGTCGACGCGCCCGTCGTGAAGAACGCGATCGCCTACCTGATGAAATTCAAGAACGCCGACGGCGGCATCCATCCCCCCGAGTCGCCCGTCGCCAACTACGAGACGTCGATCGCGATGCTCGCGCTGGCGGCCTGCAACACTGACGGCCGCTACGACAAGGAGATCAAGGAGGCCGAGGCGTTCGTGAAGGGATTGCAGTGGGACGATGGCGAGGGCCCCGGCCCGTCCGATCCGTCCTATGGCGGCGCGGGCTACGGCAAGAAGAATCGCCCCGACCTCTCAAACACTTCGTTTTTGGTCGAGGCCCTCCGGAGCGTGGGCACGGGCGCTGACGACCCGGCGATTCAGCGGGCGCTCGTCTTCGTGTCGCGGACGCAAAATCTCGAGGGGCCCAATAACACGCTCCCCTTCCCCGCCAAGAACCCCGACGGCGGCTTCTACTACACGCCCGCCGCCGGCGGCGAGAGCCAGGCCGGCAAGACGCCCAATGGCGGCTTGCGGAGCTACGGCTCGATGACCTACGCGGGCTTGAAGAGCATGATCTTCGCCGGCCTCACGAAGGACGACCCGCGGGTGAAGGCGGCGCTCTCGTGGCTGCAGAAGCACTACACGTTTGCCGAGAACCCCGGCATGGGCAGTGCCGGCCTCTACTACTACTTCCACACCGCGGCGAAGGCGCTCGACGTGCTCGGCGAAGAATCGTTCACCGACGCGGCCGGCAAGCAGCACGCCTGGCGCAGCGAACTCTCCGACACGATCCTCGCCCGCCAGCAGCCGGACGGCTCGTGGCTGAACGAGAACCCGCGCTGGATGGAGGGCGACCCGAACCTCGTCACGAGCTACGCCCTGCTCGCGCTGTCCTATTGCACGAAGTAGGACAGGCTTCAGCCTGTCTATCGACACGCAAAACATCGCCATCCGGGCGATTTTTGCTTGACGGGCTCCGCCCTTCGTAGGACAGGCCTGCGTGCCTGTCCCGTAGACCGCTTCCTCCGGAAGCGGATCCGCTTGTGGATCAAGCGGTCTACTACTCCTTCAAATCAAAGAGCCGCTTGAGGGCGTCGAGGAGCCCGTGCGGCGGGCCGGAGTGGCTTTCGTTGCGGAGCGACGTGAGCGGCGGGTGGAGCATCTTCGCCGCATACCGCTCGAACGACTGCCGGATCTCCGCCCGCGCCGACTCGTCGAGCCCGGGCAGCCGCTTGAAGAGCCGCTCGAGCTCCGCGTCGCCGGTCTCCGTCCAGCCGGCGCGGAGTTGCTCGATCACCGGCGCCGTCGAGCGGTGGTGGAGGTCGCCCATGAACCGGCGGGTTTCCTCGTCGATGATCGTCAGGGCCGCGGGCATCTCCCGCTGCCGGCTCTTGCGATTGGCCTCGCAGGCCGCGCCGAGGTCGTCGATCGAATAGAGCCAGACGCCGGGCCGGCCGCCGATCCGCGGGTCGAAGTCGCGGGGCATCGCGAGGTCGAGCACCACGAGCGGCCGCCCCTCGCGGCACCCCTCGGCGGCGCCAAACATGTCGAGCGTCACGACCGGCTCGCTCGCGCCGGTCGTGCTCACGATGAGATCGGCCGCGGCGAGCTCCGCGGCCAGCTCGGCAAACGTGCCGGGGCGGCCGCCGAGCCTTTCGGCGAGCCGATCGGCCCGCTCGGCCGTGCGGTTCAAGACGACGATATCGCGGGCGCCGGCCTCGCGGAGGTAGCGGAGCGTCTCGTGGGCCATCTTGCCGGCGCCGATCAGCAACACCCGCTTGTCGTCGAATCGCTCGAACACGCCGCGGGCGAAGTCGGCCACGGCCACGCTCGGGATCGAGAGCCGCTCGCGACCGAGCGCCGTCTCGCTGGCCACGCGCTTCGCGGTGCGGAGCGCCGCCTGAAACATGCCGGCCGTGAGCGGGCCGGCCGTCTCGCTCTCCTGCGCGAGCGCCCAGGCCTGCTTCACCTGCGCCACGATCTGCGGCTCGCCGAGCACCATGCTGTCGAGGCCGGAGGCCACGCTGAAGAGATGCCGCACGACCGCCTCGTCGCTCTCGCCGGAAAGCACCGGCCCCAGGAGGCTCGCATCGATCCCGCGGCATTCCGCCAGAAACGAGACGAGCTGCTCGCGGGGCGGCGGCGCGGTATCGCTTTCGCCGGCGGCGTAAAACTCCACGCGGTTGCACGTGGAAAGGAGCACGCACTCACGGCCCGGGAAGCGGGCGCGAAAACGCCTGAGCGCCTCGGCCGCCTGCTCGGCCGAGAAGGCGAGCCGCTCCCGAAGGGGCAAGGGCACGGTGCGATGGGTGCCACCCACGAAGGCGATCGTCATGGCAAGGCCTCGCCCGCGGCGGCGGACTCGCTTGTGGCCGAAGCCGGCGCGACCGGAGGCACGCCGTGCCGCGTGGAGCCCAAAACGCCCCAGAGGATCGAGGCCGTGAGCACCACGAAACTCACGAGCGAGAGCCAGGCCGTGGTGCGGGCGCCATCGGGCCGCCGCGACACCGTCCGCGACACGATCGCGGCCGCCACGAGCCAGGCGACGAGGCCGCCCATCCGCAGCACAACGGGATCGTTCCAGGGCACCGTCTCGAGCAGTCCGCGGCGGAGGTTGACGGCATTGAGCACGAGCCCGGAGATGAATCCGGCCGCCGCCGTCCAGGCCGCGATCGCGCCCGAGCGCCGCGCCGTCAGCGAAAGTTTCTCGAGGCTCGGCATGCGGAAGCCCTGCGCGGGCGCCTGCTTGCGGGCGAGCCGGCCCGCCTGGATGAGCCACATCAGCGCCGCGATCGCGCCGATCGCCACGGCCACGCTCGCCGCGAGATTGAAGCTGCCGTGGATCGTGCCCCAGATCTGCATCGCCGGGCTCTGCGGAAACGGCTCGCGGCTCGAGAGCTGCGCCGCACCGATGAGCCCGAGCACGATCGGCAGCATGAAGAGCCCGAACGGCGTCTTCGGGTTCGACGCCGTGAGCCAGAGATAGCCGCCGGCCAGCACCCAGGCCGCGAGCAGATACCAGTCGTAGGCGCTCGACAGCGGCACGGCCGGCGTGTTGACCGCGCGCCAGAGCAGGAAGAGCGTGTGGGCGAAGAGGCCTGCGGAGGCGAAGCCCACCATCACCGCCCCGCGCACGCCCGAGCGGAAGACCAGCCGCGAAGCCTCGCAGGCAAGCGCCACGAGGTAACTCGCAGCGAAGCAGACGACGGAGATACGCGACACGAATTCAGGCATGGTCGAGACAGATATTCAGACCACCGTAACGCCAGGCGAGCGGGTCGGCGGAAGCTCGACGAGCATTGGGCCGCCGCGGCCCACCGCGAGGAGACTTCTGCCGTCCGTGAGCCGGTGATTTACCGGAGCGAACGCGACATGGGACATTCTAGTTCGTATTTCAAAAGGCTGTAGAGAAGGCTCACTAAATGCGAGCGGGAAGGCGAAGGGATCGGCTGAAGTTCGACGAGCGTTAGGAACTTTCGACCTTCTGGGGAATGCATCGCCGTAGGTCGTCAGCGGAGAAAGTTTCTCCGCGAGGATCCGAAGGAGTCGCGAA
>JBIIOM010000006.1:0-34420 GCA_044336925.1 Pirellulales bacterium | reverse complement strand
ACCGCTTGCTCCGCAAGCGGATCTGGAAAGGTAGACCGCTTGCTCCGCAAGCGGATCTGGATCCGCTTCGGGACGAAGCGGTCTACTTTATTCGGTCTACTTCAAGCGGTCGCCTAAAACACATTCCGCACGAAGCGGCCGCCGCGGCACCGCGTCAAATACTCGAGCGACGCCACCTGCCCCGTCGTCTCGAGCGCGTCGCGGTAGACGGGGTCGTGGAAGCCTTCGATGTCGATGCTGCCCCGCCAGCCGCACATCCTGAGCGTGCTGATGAGGTCGGTCCAGTTCGTGTCGCCGAAGCCTGGCGTGCGGTGGTGGACGTATTGCACGCCGCCGCGGATACCGTGCTCGCGGATCACGCCCCAGTCGACCTGCGCGTCCTTGCCGTGGATGTGCCAGATGCGATGGGCGTAGCGGCGCAGCTGCGGCAGCGGGTCGACGAAGCTCACGATCTGATGGCAGGGCTCCCATTCGAGACCGATGACCGGGCTTTCGACCTCGGCGAAGATGGCATCCCAGGCCCGCGGGGCGTGCGCGATGTTCCAGTCGCCGCTCTCCCACGTGCCGCGCTTCTCGCAGTTTTCAAACGCGAGCTTCACACCCCTGTCTTCGGCCCGCCGGGCGAGCGGGCGGAAGACTTCGCCGAAGCGGCCATACGATTCCGGCACCGGCCTCCCCGGCACGCGGCCGGCGAACCCCGAGACGATGTCGCAGCCGAAGCGCGAGGCCGCATCGATGAGCCGCTCCCAGTCGGCGATGGTCTCCGGGCTCGTGAGCGGATTGCCGTAGACGCCGATCGCGCTCACGCGCGGTGGCAGTCCGCCCTCGGTCGCTGGCGCCGCGGCGAGCGTGCGGGCGACGGCCGTCGCGAGCCCCGCCACGTCGAAGTCGCCCACGCTCCTGCCAAACGCGATCTGGAACGTCTCGAACCCCAGCGGCAGGAGCTGGGCGATCACGTCGGCCGTGCGTTCGTGGGCGGGCACGAGCGTGCCGATCCGGATGTCATCGTGGGCGTGCATGGCGAAAGATTACGATACCCTCGGCCTCGGGGTACAATCCTGTTTCGACCAACAAGGTGCTCGTTCGATGAACAGGGTGTTCGTTCCGTGAACAAGGCCTTTTGCAAGGAGCCCGATTCGGCGGTGCCGCCGCGCTGCCCGCGGTGCGGCAACGAGGGCGCGGCCGTGACGGCCGAGACGCTGCTGGCCCACGTGGCCCCCGTGGCGGCCGAGTCGCTCGGCGAGCCGGCCTATTTCTGCGGCACCGGCGCCTGCGACGTGGCCTACTTCGATCTGCTCGAGCGGTCGATTCCGGTGGCCGACGCCCACGGCCTCTTCTGGCCGAAAGACCCGCACGGCCCGCTCTGCGCCTGCCACGGGCTCACAGTGGACGACGTCGACGCCGATCTCGCGGAAGGCGTGCCGACGCGGGTGCGCGCCATCGTGCAGCAGGCCGCCCGCCCGGATGCCGCCTGCGCCACCCTGAGCGCCGACGGCCGCCCCTGTGTGGCTCGCGTGCAGAAGCATTACCTGCGCCGCCGGTCGGAGCTGGGTGGCGCGCCATGAGGCTCCTCAGCTGGAACATTCACAAGGGGATCGGCGGACGCGACCGCCGCTATTCGCTCGCGCGGATCATCGACTGCATCGAGGCGGAGAATCCCGATCTCATCTGCCTTCAGGAGGTCGATCGCCACGTCCGCCGCAGCCGCTTCGACGATCAGCCGCGGCTGCTCTCCCGCTACTTTCGCTGCCATTCGGTCTTCCAGGCCAACGTGCCGGTGGGGGATGGCGGCTATGGCAATCTCGTGCTTTCGCGGTGGCCGGTCACGAGCCGGCATCGGATCAGCCTGCGGCACAACGCGCGCAAGCCGCGCGGGGCGCAGCTGCTCGTGGTGGATGCGCCGGAGGGGCGGCTGCATCTCGTGCACACGCATCTCGGGCTCGCCGAGCAGGAGCGGCAGTGGCAGATGCGGCGGCTGCTCGGCCACATGCTCTTTCGCTCCGCCGACCCGCATCCGACGCTGATCGTGGGCGACTTCAACGACTGGCGCGACACGCTCGCCTCCGCATCCCTCGTGGCGAATGGCTTCGCGCAGGTAACCGCGCCGGCGGGGCGGTTTCGCACGTTTCCGGCCTGGCTGGCCATCGGTTCGCTCGACAAGGTGTTCGTGCGCGGGGCGATCGACGTGCGGCATGCCCGAGTCGTGCGAACGAGCCTCTCGAAGCGGGCGAGCGACCACCTGCCGCTCGTCGTCGACTTCCATCTGAAGTAGACCGCTTGCTCCGCAAGCGGATCCGGCTCCGCTTGCGGAGCAAGCGGTCTACGTGAAGGCTGCCCTACTTTCCAACCTGCGGCCGGATCGCGAGCACCAGCGCCACCGAGAGAATCGCGAGCAGCGCAAACCCGCCGAAGATCGCGGCGAGCGAGACATCCGCATCCCGCAGCACGCCGAAACCCCAGTCGGCGAAGCCGCCGAAGCTGATGCTCACGAGATTCATGATCCCGTAGCCGGTGGCCCGCAGGCTCGGCCGCGTGATCTGGCAGAGGATCGGCATGTTGTTGCAGTCGAAGAAGCCCCAGCCGAGGCCGAAGAGCACGAGGCAGGCGATCGCGAAGCCGAGCGTGCCCGCGAGCCCCACGCCCACGAGCGCCGGCAGGAAAAACGACATGCCGAGGGCACTGGTATAGATCCGTCCCCGGTCGGTCGACTGCATCAGCCGGTCGGCGAGCCAGCCTCCCACGACCACGCCCACGAGCGACGCAAGCTGCACGAAGAGCACGGCCGATACGCCCGCCTGCCCCTGCCCCAGGCCAAACTTCTCGCGAAGGATGTCGGGCATCCAGTCCTTCACCACCCACCCGGCGATCGCCGGCAGCGTGAACACGGCCACGAGCAGCCGAAACTGCCGGTTACGCAGGAGTTCGCCCACGGCCGCGCCAAACGCCGGCTCGTCGCCGGTCGCCCGGCCCTGCGGCGGGTCGCGCAAGAGGAAGAAGAGCGGCACGGCGTAGACGATGCCCGCGATCCCGCAGACGGCGAAGGCCAGCCGCCAGCCGAGGGCGGGGTCGTCGGCCACATAGCCGGAAAAGCCGCCGAGGATCACGCCGGCGTAGATGCCCGTCTGGTGGATGCCCACCGCCCGCGACCGCGTCGAGCCGGTGTGGAAATCGGTGATGAGCGCGAGCGCGGCCGGGATGTAGAAGGCCTCGCTGATTCCCATGATCGCGCGGGCGACGACGAACGCCTCGAACGATTCGACGGAGCCGGTGATCCACGTGACGGCCGACCAGACGAAGAGGCTCGCCACGATGACGAGCCGCCGGCTCGTGCGGTCGGCCACATAGCCGCCCAGCGGGCTCAGGATCGCGTAGACCCACTTGAACGACCCGAGCACGATGCCCCAGTTGGCCCGGGTGGCGATGTCGGGGATGTCGGCCATGATCGACGGCTTCATCGCCGCGAGCATCTGCCGGTCGAGGTAGTTCAGGAGCGCCACCGGCACGAGCAGGGCGACGACGAGCCAGGCCATGCGGCTCATGCCGGGCGAACCGCGTTCGTGCGTGGATCCAGAGGGCGACGCGTGATGCATGGAGGCCGTAGGATATCAACTTCGCGGCGGCAGGGTCGCACCTTCAAATGCCCCCGGCGGGAGCCGGTGGGATGCCGCGTGGCGATCACAAACGGCGCGGTTGGGCAATGGCAGCGAGATGAAATGCCCGGATGGTGATGGCTCGCGTCACCCCCGTCGCTTCCGCGAGGGGCTTTTGGTGCGGCGGGGCTGCTTGAGGCTGACGGACGGCCCGCGAAACGCTGCCGCGGGCCGCTCGGCGGGCACGTCGGCCTTCGCGATCGCCTCGAACCACGGGCTGAGCCGGTCGCCCGGCTGCAGCCGGCCATCGAGCATGGCGCCGTAAAGCTGTTCACACACGCGGTTGGAAAGCAGCGAATCCGTAGACCGTTAAGAGTAACCGACGCCCCGCCCCAAAGCCCCCGGCGGGAGCCGGTGGGACATGTCGCCGGGCTTCCGCCCGACCCGTCTTCGCCAAATACGTTTGCGTGTGGTAATGCCAAACGCTATTCTGGTTTGAGGAGCAAATGGCATGAAACAGGCTTTCCACGCGATCGATCGGCCGCTGTGGCGGAGCCGAATCGAGGAGGAATGGCGGGAGCGGCGGGTGGTATGGCTCGCCGGCCCGCGTCGACTCGGCAAGACCACGCTCGTTCGCTCGCTTCCCGACGTCGACTATTTCGACTGCGACCTGCCGAGCGTCCGCAGAGACGCCGACGACGCCGAGGCGTTTCTGCGGCAGCATCGCGGCCGGCGGGTCGTGCTCGACGAGATTCATCGTCTTGCCGATCCATCCGCGCTCCTGAAAATCGCCGCCGACCATTTCCCCGACGTGCACGTCCTGGCAACCGGGTCGTCGATGCTCGGAGCCAGCGCACGGTTTCGCGACACGCTCGCGGGCCGCAAGCGCACGGTCCGCCTGCTGCCGGTCCTCCACCGCGAGCTGCCGGCATTCGGCATCGGTTCGCCCGAGCGGCGGCTGCTGCACGGCGGGCTGCCGGAACAGCTCGCGGCGTCCCGCCTGCCCGAGAAGGATTTCACCGAGTGGACTGAGGCGTTTTGGGCCCGCGACATCCTCGAACTCTTTTCGATCGGCAAGCGCTATTCGTTTCTCCGCTTCCTCGAACTGCTCTGGGCCCAGAGCGGCGGACTGTGCGAACTGACCAGCTTCACAGCCGCCTGCGAGGCGAGCCGGCAGACGCTCGCCAACTATCTCGACATTTTCGCGGCCACGGGGGTGGTGCATGTCCTGCGGCCATTCGCTACGAATCCCACCCGGGAAATCGTGGCGATGCCGAAGGTCTATGCGTTCGACACGGGGTTCGTCTGCCATGCACGCTCGATCGATTCGCTGCGAGCCGACGACAAAGGCCCCCTGTTCGAGCATCTGGTGCTCGACGAACTGCTCTTCGAGGCGGGGGCCGAGGAGATCCACTATTGGCGCGACAAGCAAAAGCACGAGATCGACTTCATCTGGACGCCTCGCGGCAGGTTGCCGGTCGCGATCGAATGCAAATGGAGGGCGTCGCGGTTCGATCCGACGGCGATGCATTCGTTCGCCACGCTCCATCCCAAGGCCGCGTTCTGGCTCGTGGCTGAGGATCGGCAATCGTGGACAACGCGGCGCCACGGATCCATCGAGGTGACCGAGTGCGGCCCTGCGCACCTGCCCGAGCTGATGCGCCGTCACCGCCGACCAACCGCGAGCGGCTCACGGACAACACCGTGATCGTGCTCCGAAGCGGTGCTTCTTAAGAAGCACCGGCGGAAGCCGGCGGGACTTCGCCCTCCCGACTGAATGCTTGCAAATTCGGAGGGACGTTCCGATAATGCACGAATGATTTCCAGGAAAACCTTTAAAAAAGCGATCCAAACCGCATTGGCCCGGTCGCCCATTTGCGGGCTGCTCGGCCCGCGGCAGGCCGGCAAATCGACGCTGGCCCGCGAGATCGCGACGCCAGTATCCAGCTCTTATTTCGATCTCGAATCCCACCGCGATCAGCTGCGGCTGACAAACCCCGAACTGGCGCTCGGCGGCCTTTCAGGCCTGGTGGTGCTCGACGAGATTCAGGCGCGGCCCGACCTCTTTCCGATCCTCCGGGTGCTGGCCGATCGCCCGAAGCATCCGGCCCGATTTCTAATCCTCGGAAGCGCGTCGCCGGAATTGATGTCGCGGTCGGCGGAATCGTTGGCCGGCCGCATCGAATACGTCGACCTGCACGGCTTTGACCTCTCCGAAACCGGGCCCCCCTCCGCCGACAAGCTCTGGGTGCGCGGCGGATTCCCCCGGTCATTTCTCGCCGCGAAAGAATCAGACAGCGTGGCGTGGCGGGAGGGATTCGTGCGGACGTTTCTGGAGCGCGACCTGCCGCAGTTTGGCATCCGGGTGGGGGCGACGGCCATGCGACGGTTTTGGACGATGCTCGCGCACTCACACGGCCAGCTCTGGAACGCGTCGGAACTGGGGCGTTCGCTGGGGCTCTCCGACAAGACCGTGCGGACCTATCTCGACGAACTCAGCCAGACGTTCATGGTGAGGCAGCTGCAGCCATGGTTCGAAAACGTCGGCAAGCGACAGGTCAAGTCTCCGAAGGTCTACCTGCGCGACTCCGGGCTGCTGCACCATTTGCTCGGCATCGAGACGGCGGCCCAGCTTCACGCGCACCCGAAGGTCGGCAGTTCCTGGGAAGGATTCGCCCTCGAGCAGGTGCTGCGGCTCACGGCGTCGAAGCAGTCGTTTTTTTGGGCGACACAGGGAGGCGCCGAACTCGACCTGCTGCTGCTCCGGGACGGAAAACGACTCGGCTATGAATTCAAGTATTCGGAGCGGCCGCAGGTGACCAGGTCGATGCGGATCGCGATCGACGACCTCGGGCTCGACGGTTTGACGGTGGTCTGCCCGGGCGACGTCCGGACGACGTTGGCCCCGCGCATCGACGTGGTCGGGATCGAGTCGTTGGTCGAGACGGTATCCCCAACAAGCCCCCGGCGGTAGCCGGTGGGATGACGCGTGGCCCCACGTTCGGCGAGCCGCTCGTCCTACAGCCGCTTGATGCTGATGTTGCGGAAGTGGACTTCGTCGTGGTGGCCGGCGAAGCCGATGTGCCCCTTCGTGCGGGCGAGGCCGGGGTGGGGCTTGCCGTCGAGCGTGGCCTGGCCGTCGCGGAACGGCGCCGTGTCGGCGTCGAGGATCGTCCTGCCGTTCACGACGACCTTGATCTTCGTGCCCTGCACGGTCACCTCCTCGGTGTTCCAATCACCCGCGGGCTCGAGGCACTTGCCCCGCTCGGCGGCGACCACGCCGTAGATCGAGCCGTGGGCCTGCCAGGGCTGCAGGTCTTTGTACTTCTGGTGGCCGTCGTCGAGGATCTGCAGCTCGATGCCATCGAAGGCCGCGTTGCCTCGCGGCGGCACGCGGATCGCGAGGCCGTTGTTGGCCCCGGGTGTGAGCTTGAAGTCGAACCGCAGCACGAAGTCGCCAAACTCCTCGGCCGTGAGCAGGTTGCCGCCGACGCCCGGCTTGCTGTGCAGTTCGCCGTCCACCACCGCGTAGCCGTCGGTCTGCCCCTGCCAGCCGGAGAAATCCTTGCCGTTGAAGAGCGGCGTGAAGCCGATGGGGGGCTCGGCTCCCGCGACGGAGGCGACGATCGCGACACACACTGCAAGCGCGAACCGATTCATGATGAAACCTTCATGGGGATCCCGCCGGTGCAACGCTTTTCGCGGCGTTTCCGCCGGGCAATGTATCTGGCCGCCGGAGGTCGGGCCAGAGTCGGGTTGGTGCTCGGCCCAAGAAGCCCCCGGCACGATCGACGCGACTTACTTCTGCGCCCGCTTCTCCGCCCCGCCATACATGGTGAGGAGCGCCTGCGTGCCCGCGTCGGCAAGTCCGCGGGCGGCGACGAGTTCATAGAGCCGCTCGGCCGTCGCAAGCCCCGGCAGATCGAGGCCGGCCTCGGCCGCCGACTCCCGCGCGATCCGGATGTCCTTGAGCAGGTGGCGAACCAAGAACCCCGGCGCGAAATCGCCGGCGAGGGCGCGGGGCGCGAGATTCGTGAGGGCCCAACTTCCAGCCGCGCCCCCCGCGATCACCCGCTGCACCGCGGCCGGATCGAGGCCGCCGGCGCGGGCATGGGCGAGCGCCTCGCACCAGGCCACCATGCCCACCGCCACCGCCACCTGGTTGGCGAGCTTGCACCGTTGCCCGGATCCCGCGGGCCCCAGTCGCGTGACCGACGAGCCGAGCCGCGCGAGGATCGGCTGGGCCCGCGCGAAGGCGTCTTCAGCGCCGCCGACCATGATCACGAGCGTGGCGTTGCGGGCCCCGACGTCGCCCCCCGACACGGGCGCGTCGATCGCGGCCAGACCGCGGGCCGCCGCCGCCTCGGCGATCCGTGCGGCGAGCGCGGGGCTCGAAGTCGTCATGTCGATGAGGAGCGTTCCCGGGCGCGAGCGGCCGAGCAGCGAGGTCTCGGCGACGCGCCCCCCTGCCCCGCCGAAGTAGACCTCCTCGACGTCGCTCGGCAGGCCGAGCATCGTGATCACCACGTCGCTCGCCGCCGCCACATCGGCCGGCGTGTCGTGCCAGATGCCGCCGCGTTCGACGAGCGGCAGCGCCTTGTCCCGCGTGCGGCTGTGCACGTGCAGCTCGTGGCCCGCCGCGAGCAGGTGGCCGGCCATGCTCGCCCCCATGATGCCGGTGCCCACGAAACCGATCCGAGGTTGAGCAGCGATGGAGTTGTCCGGGGAGGCGGGGAGGTCGTGCATGCGCGTGGGGCGAAGGGCTTCAGCGGAGCGATTCTTCGGCGGCTCGAATCGTGCGGTCGATGTCGGCGTCGGTGTGGGCGATCGAGAAGAAGAGCGCCTCGTATTGGCTGCAGGGCAGATAGATGCCGCGGTCGATCATCTTCCAAAAGAAGTCGGCGTAGCGGGCCGTGTCGGAGAGGCTCGCCGTCTTCCAGCCCGTGACCGGCACGGCCGCCGTCCCCTGCTGGAAAAACATCGTCATCATGCTCCCCAGCCGTGCGATCCAGGCCGTCACGCCCGCCTTCTCGGCCGCCGCGCGGAAGCCGGCCTCGAGCCTGGCGCCGTGCCGGTCGAGCGCGGCATACGGCGGATGGTCGCGGAGCTCCTCGAGCGTCGCCGTTCCCGCCGCCACGGCGAGCGGGTTGCCCGAGAGCGTGCCCGCCTGAAACACCTTGCCCGCCGGGAGCACGTGGTCCATGACGTCGGCGCGGCCGCCGTAGGCGCCCAGCGGCAGACCGCCACCGACGATCTTGCCGAGCGTCGTGAGATCGGGCGTGATGCCGAGGAGCTCCTGCGCGCCGCCGTAGGCGAGCCGGAAGCCGGTCATCACCTCGTCGAAAACGAGGAGCGCCCCGTGCTTCGCCGTGAGCCGACGGGCCGTTTCGAGAAAGTCCCGCGTGGGCACGACGAGCCCCATGTTGCCCACCACCGGCTCGAGCAAGACCGCCGCGATCGCATCCCCCTCCGCCGCGAACACGCGTTCGAGCGCCTCCGGCTCGTTGTATTCGAGCACGAGCGTGTCGCGGGCGGTGCCGGCGGTGATGCCGGGAGAGTTGGGCACGCCGAGCGTCGCGGCCGACGAGCCGGCGGCCACGAGCAGGCTGTCGACGTGGCCGTGGTAGTTGCCCGCGAACTTGATCAGCTTGTCGCGGCCCGTGAACCCGCGGGCCAGCCGTACGGCGCTCATCGCCGCCTCGGTGCCGCTGCTCACCATCCGCACCTTTTCGATGCTCGGCACGGCCGCGATGATCAGTTCAGCGAGCCGGCTCTCCGCCTCGGTGGGCGCACCGTAGCTCGTGCCCGTGGCGAGCCCCGCCTCGATCGCCGCGATCACCCGTGGGTGGCGGTGGCCGAGGATCATCGGCCCCCAGGAGCCGATGTAGTCGAGATAGGTGTTGCCGTCGATGTCGGTGAGGTGCTGCCCCGTGGCGGTCTTGAAGAAGATCGGCTCGCCGCCGACGCCGCCGAAGGCGCGGGCCGGGGAGTTCACGCCGCCGGGGATGAGCGCCTTGGCACGGGCGAAGGCGGCGTGGCTTTTTTCGAGCGCGGGGCGGGCGTGGGTGCTGGGCATGAAGAGTGTTCCGAAGCTATCTACTACTGTGAGGGTTTATTGGGCGAGTTTTTCCTTGGCGGCGGCGACGGCCTTCGCGGCATGCGACCGCTTGGCGTAGAGCTCGATCAGCCCCTCGAGCAGCGTGCGGCGGTCCGCGAGGGCCTTGTCGCGCTGCGCGGGATCGGGGAGCGCCGCGGCCCGGACGGCCAGCGCATCGGCCTGCTCGAGAATGGCCGCCGTCCGCGCGGCGTCTTCCTTCTGCTCGCGTGCTGCCAGCGGCTCGAGCCGGTCGATCTGCCGGCGGACGAGGGCACACCAGAGTTCGTCGTCTTCCGTCTTCTCGGCGGTCGCGGATGCATCCGCCGGCTTGGCGGCCGGCGCGGCATGCAGCGCGAAGAGCGCCTCGAGCGCCTCGCGGCAGGCCGACGGGCTCTCCGCCTCGCGATCCATCGCGGCACGGTAATCCCGCTCGATCGGCCCGAGCGCGCGGTTGCCGCGCACGCGGCGGCGCGACCGCTTCTCGAGCGCGTCGAGATCGAGCGATTGTTCGAGCGCCTTCAGTTCCGCGGCCCGCGGATCTGCGCCATGCCGCGCGAGAAAGAGCTCGATCGACGGACGGGCGTCGCGGAGATCGATCTCGCTCCCCGGCGTGTCGGCCTGAGCCTGGATCTGCTTGATCCGGCCGTAGATCTCGTCGGCGGTGAGCGGCTTGAAGAGCAGGTAGCCGCCCGCTCCGAGCAGGGTGGCCGTCACCACGGCGGTGAGCGTTTGCCAGAGTCGTTGCCGGTTGCGGTCGCGGGCGGCGCGTTGATGGGCCTGCTGGTCGAGCTCCTCGACGGTCGTGAAGCGATTGCGAGCCGGCCGATCGACCACGGTGCCGGAACTCGGCGACACACTCTGTGCCGCGCTCTGGGCGCGCGGCCCTGGAACGGAAGCCTGCGTCGTGTGGTGCGGGCGATTGCCGGTGAAGGCCTGCGTCGCGGCGATGCCGCCGTCCGCGCCGGCGGTCGGCTTCTGCGCCCAGATGATGCCGTCGTCGGGCATCGTCTCGGGGAACGGCTCCGCCGCGCCGCCGGGCGCCGGCGTGTGGGCCTGGGTCGCGGCAAACAGGTCGACCGACTCGACCGACGCAGCCGGGGGTCGTGCCTCCACCCGGGTTGCGGGCTTGGATGGCGCGGGGGGCTCCGCCTCGATCGCCGAGAGCAGCCTGCCGAGGGCCAGCGCGTTGGCGGGCCGCGTGGCGGGATCCTTCGAAAGGAGTTTGTCGATGAGCTGTTCGAGCGCGGGCGGCACGTCGGCCACGAGTGAGGCGATGCGCGGCGGCGCCGCCCGCCTTTGGCTTTCGATGACGTCGGTCACCTGCTTGCCCTGGAAGGGCGGCCGGCCCGCGAGCATGGCGAACATCACGAGTCCGAGCGCATAGAGATCGGCACGGTGGTCGAGCGGCTTGCCGGAGGCCTGCTCCGGCGCCATGTATTCGGCCGTGCCCACGATGTGGCCGTGGGCGGTGTGGCCGGTGGCGCCGAACAGCCGCGCGATGCCGAAGTCGGCGAGCTTCACGTCGGTGATCTGGAAGTCGCCCGCCCCGGGCGGGCCGTCGGCCGACACGACGCCGGGCACGAGCAGGTTGGCGGGCTTGAGGTCGCGATGGATCACGCCGTGGTCATGCGCCACCTTGAGCGCCCGCGTGACGGCGAGCGCCACCGCGATCACCTCCTGCCAGGTGAAGCGTCGGCCCGACCGCAGCAGCTGCTCGAGGCTCTTGCCGCGGACGAGCTCCATCGCGAAATAGGGCTGATCGTCCTCCTCGCCAAACGCGAGCAATTGCACGATGCCGGGGTGCCGCAGGCCCTTGAGCGTGTCGATCTCGGAGTTGAACCGCTTGCGGACGCCGCTGTCGTCGGCGAGGTGCGCGGCGAGCAGTTTCACGGCGACGGCCGCGCCGGTGTGCGTGTCGATGGCCTCGTAGACGGCGCCCATGCCCCCGCGTCCGAGGCGGCTGCCGAGTTTGTAGGGGCCCATCTGCTCGCGTTGCATCGCGTCAGTGTATCCTGCCGCCATGACTGCAAACCATTCCACCGTGCTTCTGCCGCGAACCACCAACCAGGCCCGCGGCCTCGCCCGCTATGGCATCGATTTTCTGACCACGCCGGGGCCGATCGGCCGGGCCACGCTCGACCGGCTCGGGCAGTTTCACCTCGATAGCGTCGGCTGCGGCGTGTCGGCGATCGCGCTCAAAGCCAATGCCCCGACGGTGCTCCGCCGCGAGGCGCTTGACACCGCGCCGGCCAAGGGCACGCGCGGCGGCATCTGCTTCGGCTCCGCGCAGCCCTGCGCGATCGAGAAGGCCGTGGTGGCGAATGCGTCGGCCGTGCGGGAATGGGATTCCAACGGCACCAACTTCGGCTACGACAAGGCGAATGGGCGGACGGCCGGCGAATTCGGCCACAACGATTATTACCCCGTGGCCGTCGCCGCGGCCCGCGAGGCCGGCCTCGACGGCGATGCCACGCTCCGCGTGATGCTGCTCATCGACGAGATTCGCGGCCGGCTCGCCGAGGTCTTCGCGCTCAGGAAGTATGCGATCGACCACGTGCACCACGGCACCGTCGCCTGCGCGGCGGCCTACGCGGCGGCGCTCGGTGGCACCGAAGCCCAGATCGAGTCGGCGATCGGAATGGCGGTGGCGCACTACGTACCCTTCCGCGCGATCCGCGCCGGCCACCAGCTCTCCGATTCGAAGGGGGCGTCGGCGGCGCTGGCGGCGGAGGTGGCCGTGATGAGCGCGCGGCGGGCGCTCGCGGGCTTCGTGGGCCCGCAGGACGTCTTTCGCAATCCGCTCGCGATCTACCGCCTCAACCAGCCCTGCCCCGACGGCGAAAGCCCGTTCGATCTCGAGCTCGGCGTGGCGGGCGACGCGTTTGCGATCAACGCGATGCATTTCAAGCTCGGGCTCTACGAGCACCAGTCGGCCGGGGCGCTCCAGTCGCTCGTCGACCTTTTCGGGGCCAGGCCTGCCCTCGCCACCGACCTCGGTGCGATCCGCCGCATCCGCGTGAGGATCTACGAGCCCGCCTATTCGATCATCGCCGACCCGGCGAAGCGGTCGCCCACCACGCGGCAGTCGGCCGACCACTCGCTTCCTTTCATTCTCGTGAAGACGCTCCTGAAGGCCCGGGCGGCCGCGAGCCGCGGCGATTCGATCGGCTGGGAGTCGTTGATGCTCCTGCCCGACGATTATTCCGACGCGGCGATCGCCGACCCCGAGGTGAAGCGGCTCATCGAGCGAATCGTGATCGAGCACGGCGGTCGGGAGTATGACGACCGCTACCCCGAGGGCATTCCCACGAGCGTGGCGATCGAGCACTCGGCGCTCGGCACGCTCGGCGGCGAGATGGTCGATTTTCCACTGGGGCACGCCCGGTCCGACGCGGACCGCACCGCGGCAGTGGTGAATCTCAAGTTCGACCGGCTCGTGGCGGGGGCCGTGGACGATCCGGCCGGGTTGCGCGAGCGGATGGATCTCACGGGCAAGTCGGCCGCCGACGTCGCCGAGCTCTACGCGTTTGCGATCCGGTAGTGGACCGCTTGATCCTCAAGCGGGTCTGAGATCCGCTTCCGGAGGAAGCGGCCTACTTCACCGTCGGACGTCGATCACGCCCACGGCGAGGCGGCCGTCGGTGAAATACGGATCGCCGCCGCCGTTGCGGCCCTCGCGGTGGTGGTGGAATCGGTCCACCCAGTAATAGCCGTCGAGCGCGCCCGCAGCACGGGTTTCGACGAGCAGTTTGTTGCGCTCGCGATCGATGTCGGCCGCGATGCGATGGGTGATGCCGCCGGTCGTGCGGCTGATCTCCACCCGCTCGTCGTAGGTCGCGGCGCCGAGCCAGATCGGCTCGCGATTTTTGTCGAGTTCGACCGACCGCCAGAACCGCACGTGGTGCCGCTGCTTCGGGCTGTCGCCCACCGGCTGCTCGAACGCGTAGTCCTGCCTGCGACCCCAGAGGTAGAGATCGCTCACGGGCGCATGGTCGTAGGGCTTTCGCAGCACGACGTCGGCGGCGATGCGAATCGACGTGCGAAGCGTGATCGGGTCGGCCGCATACCAGCCGGCGGTGGCGAGCACGCGATGGAGTTCCTCGTCGGTGCCGATGAACGCCACGTTCACGGCGTCGCCGGGGCGTCCGTCCTTCGTGGCCGTCACGCGGGGCGCTCGGGCGAGCGCGGGGTGGCCTTCGATTTCGCCGTCGGGCTCGTCGCCGCGGACGGCCGACCAGCCGAGGGCGGATGCAAGGACGCAGGCGGCAAGCGCAGTGGATCGTGGCATGGCGGGGCTCCGGGGCGGGAGGGTAGAAAACCCTTGCCGGTCCCTCAAGATCAGCCGCGGCCGGGGTGCTGCGGCCTGTTGCTCGGCGGCGTTCGCTGCGGTTTGAGTGGTCGTCGCCTTCAGGAGATGCGGATTATGAACAGCCAGATCGAGCAATCGTCCCCCGCGTGGATGTCGCGCTGGCTCGTCGCCGCCGGTATTTACAACCTCGCCTGGGGCGGCCTCACGGTGCTCTTTCCGCGCTGGCTCTTCGACCTCACGGGCATGGAGCAGCCGAATTATCCGTTCATCTGGCAGTGCGTCGGTATGATCGTGGGCGTCTATGGGATCGGCTATCTGGCGGCGGCGCGGGATCCGATCAGGCATTGGCCGATCGTGCTCGTCGGCTTCCTCGGCAAGATCTTCGGGCCGCTGGGCTATTGCGCGGGCGTGCTGCAGGGGGATGTGCCGCCGGCCTTCGGCGTGACGTTGCCCACCAACGATCTGATCTGGTGGGTGCCGTTCGGGCTGATCCTCTACCGTGCCGCGAGGGACCACGCTGCGAGGGGCAAGGCGCCGTGACGCTTCCCGACCTTTTGCTCATGGCGCAGGCGATCGCCTCGGGGGCGATGTGCGGCGTGATCTGGTTCGTGCAGGTGGTCCACTATCCGCTCTTCGCGCGGGCCGACGGCCCGGCGTCCGCAGGTTATGCGCTCGAGAATCAGCGCCGCACGGGGAGCGTCGTGATCCCGTTCATGCTCGTCGAGGGGCTCGCGGCCGCGGCGATTGCCTGGCGACCGCCGCCGGGCGTGCCCTTCACCGTCGCGATCGCGGGCGTGGCGATGGTCGCGGTGCTCTGGCTCTCGACGGCGCTCGTGCAGATGCCGCTGCATGCGAAGCTGGCCGCCGATGGGCATGCGCCGGCCGTGGTCGCGAGGCTCGTGCGGTCGAACTGGCTGCGGACGGCCCTCTGGTCGGCGCGGGCCGCTCTTTCGGTCTGGATGCTCCGGGCGGCGCTGTAGCACAATCGTGCCATGACCACGCCCCTTCCCGCCACCGCCCTGCGCCATGCCGTGAACGGCCTGATCCCCGTCGACAAGCCGACGGGGGTGACGTCGCGCGGCGTCGTCGATGTGGTGGCCAGGTCGCTGCGCATGAAGGCGGTGGGGCATGCGGGCACGCTCGATCCGCTCGCCAGCGGCGTCGTCGTGGTCTGCGTCGGCCATGCGACGAAGCTGGTCGACTATTTGCACGAGCTGCCGAAATGCTACTCGTCGGCGTTTCTGCTCGGCCGGTCGAGCCCGTCGGACGACTTCGAGACGCCGATCGAGGTCGAGGAGAGCCCGGTCGTGCCCACGCGTGGCGAGGTCGAGGCGGCGCTCGCGGGTTTTCGCGGCGAGATCCTCCAGCGGCCGTGCGACTATTCCGCCGTGCACGTCGACGGCAAGCGGGCCTACCGGCTCGCGCGGAAGGGCCGCGAGATCGTGCTCGAGCCGAAGCGGGTGCGGATCGACCGCCTCGAGATCACGGCCTACGAGTGGCCCAGGCTGGCGCTCGACGTGGTCTGCTCGTCGGGCACCTTTATCCGCGCGATCGGCCGCGACCTGGCGGAAGCGCTCGGCACGAAGGGCGTGATGGAGTCGCTCGTGCGGACGG
This sequence comes from Pirellulales bacterium, assembly GCA_044336925.1. GTDB lineage: Bacteria > Planctomycetota > Planctomycetia > Pirellulales > UBA1268 > RGVT01. Next base: position 18,810 of record JBIIOM010000006.1, on the reverse strand, counting down.
CGGTCGGGCCGTTCACGCTTGCCCGCTCGATTCCGCTCGACGCGATCACGACTGACACGGCCCGCGACGCGCTCCTGCCATGCGCCGCGGCCGTCGCGCATCTCGGCAGCGTGACGCTCGCCGGGGAGCAGCTCGCGCTCGCAACGCGCGGCGGGCTGATCGACGTGGGCTCCCCTGCCCCGGCGGTTGCGGCGGTCGATTCAGACGGCGCGCTCGTCGGGATCCTCAAGCGGCACGAGTCGGGCAGCCACCGCTTACGGCCGAATTTTCACGGCGCGGGGTGAGCGGGCGAGAAGCCCGCGGCCGGAGCTGGTGGAACACCGCGAATCCTCGACCTCATCGAGAAAAATCCTCGTCACCGGCGGGGGTACGTGGTCGACGAGGTGCGCGGCCGTCTGCGCCATGTGCCTGCCGTTGCAGGACGGGCGCACGCCCCGGCGCTTGCACGAGAACGCGACGACGAACCTGCGCGGGCACTGTGTGCAGAGGGCGCGGGCGAATGCGAAGCAGAGCAGCCCGCAGGTGAGATAGCCGCGGAACTCCTCTTCGACGTAGCCCGCGACGGGCTGCTCGCGGGCCGAGCGATCCTCGAGCCAGCCCTCGAGGCACTCCGACACGATTTTGTAGAGCGGCGTCTTCTCGGGGCGGCGGCGTTCGGAGCGGCGGGGCGGCGTGGGACCGCCGTGCGGGCGGCGGCGGCGATCGCCTCGGCCTCCTCGCGCGAGGTGCTTTGTCCAGGTCCGATCCGGAAGATTCTCACACACCTCGGCGAACCGCTGGAGCCGCCGCCGGTGTCGCCTGCTCGTGGCCCGCCCACCGACTGGGGCGAGCTCGTGCTGGTGCATGACGACCGTGACGTCTCAATCGACGGATAGACGAGCTGCCCGCGAGGAGGCGAGAGCAACCCGCTCAGACGATCGTGAAGGGCGAGCCGATCCACGTCCCGGACCGATGGCCCTCGCATCGGCAAAAGGCCGCCTTGACGGCCATTGACCGTGAGACTACAGTGACTACATGATCACAAATCTTCGGGATGCCAAAGCGCACTTGAGCGTTCTCGTCCAGCGGGCCGCGAGCGGCGAAGAAGTCATCATCACGGTGCACGGCAAGCCGGCCGCCCGGTTGTCTGCGGTCGCGCGTCCTTTCGAATCAGCCGGTGATGCCCGCGCATGGGTGAACGAACTCGCCCTGGAAGCAGAGGCTGCCCGATGCGGTGAAATCAGGAGTACGCCGCAGGAGACCTGGGACGACTTGCGGGCGGAGAGAGGCTGACCAGCGATGCCGGTCACCTGGAATTCTCCGATCTACTGGGATACCTCAGCCCTCCTCAAGTGCTACGCGCCGGAGCCGGACTCAGTTGGCTATCGGACGCTGCTTTCTGACCGGCCTTCGATCGCCATTTGCTTCATGCATCGGCTCGAGATGGCATATGCACTTCGGCAAAAGGAAATACGCGGCGAAATTCTGCCAACTGCTGCCAGCCACCTGACGGTGCTTTTCGACCGCGATGCCGACGATGGGCGATTCATCGTGCTGCCATGGGGCTCCGACCTCGTCCAGGCAGCGCGGGACGTCCTCGATCGCTGCGTCTCGGCCCCTGAACCGGTCGCCATCCGAACTCTGGATGGAATGCATCTTGCAGCAGCACGCCTCGCGGGCATTCGGGATATCGTGTCCACCGATCGTCGGATGCGGGCGGCAGCGGAGACGCTTGCGATGAACCTCATCGACCCGTGACGCAGCGAGCGGGCGGCAATGACCCCCGCCCCAAATCCTGACCCAGGTCTTGTGAGAGAATCCTCGTGCCCCGGCTGGGGCTGGAAAGGGTTCTCGGATGAAGAAGCGACGCAGTGCAGAGCAGATCGTGGGCTTGCTTCGGCAGGCTGACGTGGACCTCGGGAAGGGGGCGAACGTGCCCGACGTCTGCCGAAGGCTGGGGATCAGCCAGCAGACGTACTCCCTCGGCGGACCGGGCACCGCCGCGAAGCGGTGGTCGCGGGGGCATGGATCCGAAGATGGCGAAGCAGCTTCAGGATCTCCAGAAGGAGAACTCGAGGCTGAAGAAACTGGTTGCGGACCATGCGCTGGACATGCTGATCCTCAAGGAGGCGGCCCGCCCATACGCTTGCGTGCCGTAGGTCAACTGACGTGCCCCGAGCGTCGCCCGCCGGACGGTGGAATCCGTCCGGCGGTCCTTGGGGCATGAGAAGGTCTCGGAAAGAAGGGTCTGTCGAGTGCTCGGGCAGAACCGAGGTACGCAGCGTCACCGTCCCAGGAAGGTAGACGGTGACCGTGAGCTGCTTGGTGTGATGCGCAAGATCGTCGAGCCTTTCCCGAGGCATGGCAGTGAACGGACGCACCAGGTTCTCACGGGCCCGGACGCGTTCGGGGGCTGGACGGTGAACTTCAAACGGGTGCATCCGTTACCGGGCGACCCATCGGAACCATGCGTGGAGCTTTCGCCTCTCGCCGAGCGGACGGAGGACGGCAGGCAGCTGCGGATCCTCGTGGTGATCGACTGTTTTCACGAGAGAGTGCTTGGCGATCGAGGTGGCCCGGTCGTTCACGGCCCGAGACGTGATCATGACACGAAGGAGCTCTTCGCCGCGCGTGGTGCCCCTGAGCACCTACGGAGTGATAATGGCCCGGAGTTCGTTGCCAAGGAAATCCAGGAGTGGCTGGCGAGGGCGTGTGTCCGCACGCTGTATATCCAGAAGGCGAGCCCGTGGGAGAACGGCTACGTGGAGAGCTTCAACGGGAGGCTTCGTGATGAGTTGCTAGACCGGGAGTTGTTCCTGAGCCTGCCGGAGGCTCGGGTCGTTCTCGACCAGTGGCGAATGGACTACGACCACAGGCGGCCGCACGGCGGCCTGAAGTGGATGACCCCGGCGGCCTTCGTTGCCGGGCTGGACGATACGGCCTCCGGGGCGGTCTCGGCGGCGTCGCGTGGTGTGTCTCCGGTCGGGGCCACGCCCCTCCCTCCGACACACCACGCGGACTGTTCCCCAACTCTTTCATGAGCACTGGTACGGAAACCGGGAAGGGGTCATTCGCGGTCGCGACCATCGTCGTGGCCGCGGCAGAGGCCGAGATCATCAGTTGTGGCCGAACGCCTACTTTGCGGAGCGCGGGCTGTACAGTCTGGTGGCCGCCCGCGCTGCGGCCGTTCAATCCTTGCGCAGGGAACCATCAACCGGAGAGCCGTGTGCGGGAGACCCGCCAGCACGGTTCGGCGGTAGGGAGGCCCGGGCTAACCGGGCCTCCCTACCCCTATTTTGGCGGTCATTCTGCAACGCGTTTAGAATGGAGATCCCCCCGATCGACCCTTTGCCGGTCCGCGATGCGGGTCCTCCGCCCTGGATCGGCGACGCGGGTAGCTCCTGACAGGATTTGCGTCCCATGGTTTTCTCGAACGCCAAGCGAATTCCGTGGCCGCATCTGCTCGCGGCAGCGGCCTGCATCACCGCCGGCCCCGCGCCTGCGGCCGCGCCCGCCGCGCCCCGGCCCCGCATTTCGTTCAACAACGACATCCGGCCGATCCTCTCCGACAACTGCTTCGCCTGCCACGGCCCCGACAGCGCCAACCGGCAGGCCGGCCTCCGGCTCGACACCGCCGAGCAGGCGACGGCCGAACTCGAAAGCGGCTCCCGCGCGATCGTGCCGGAAGACGTGGCCGCGAGTGAACTGGTCGCCCGGATCATCTCCGACGACCCCGACAGCGTGATGCCGCCCCCCGAGGCCAAGATCGGCCGTCTCACCGCGGAGCAGGTCGATCTGCTCAAGCAGTGGATCGCCGAGGGGGCGAAGTATGAACCGCACTGGGCATTCGTGGCGCCGGTGAAGCCGGAAGCCACCGACGCCACGGCCGCCACTACCGCGCTCGACGAAGCGGTGGTGGCCAGGCTCGCGAAGCGCGGCCTCGCGCAGCAGCCGGAGGCCGATCGCGCCACACTCATCCGCCGCGCCGCGTTCGACATCACCGGCTTGCCGCCGACGCCCGCCGACGTGGAGGCGTTCGTCGCCGACACCTCCCCCGATGCCTACGAAAACTCCTCGACCGCCTGCTCGCAAGCCCGCGCTACGGCGAGCGCATGGCCGCCGACTGGCTCGACCTCGCCCGCTACTCCGACAGCTATGGCTTTCAGGTCGATCGCGAGCGGCCCACGATGTGGCCGTGGCGCGACTGGGTGATCAAGGCGTTCAACGAGAACCTGCCCTACGACCAGTTCACGCTCTGGCAGCTGGCCGGCGACCTGTTGCCGAATGCCACCGATGAGCAGCTGCTCGCCACGGCCTTCAACCGGCTCCACCAGCAGGAATGCGAGGGCGGCTCGGTGGAGGAGGAGTATCGCGTCAACTCCGTCAACGACCGCGTGACGACGTTCGGCACGGCGTTTCTCGGGCTCACGCTCGAGTGCTGCCGCTGCCACGATCACAAGTTCGACCCGCTCTCGCAGAAAGAATTTTACCAGTTCTTCGCCTTCTTCGACGACGTGGACGAGGCGGGGCTCTATTCGTTTTTCACGGAGGCCGTGCCGACGCCGAAGCTGCGATTGCTCGACGACGCGGCCGAAGTCGCGCTGGCCCAGGCCGACGAGGCCTGCGGCGAGGCGGCGGCCGAACTCGCGATCGCCGAGGGGGCGGCGCGGAAGGCCGTGGCCGACTGGATCGCGGGCAAAGCCACAAAGCCGATCGCACTCGATGCGGCCGGCGGCACGATCCCGGGTGAGGTCGTCCGCTATTCGTTCGACGCCCGCGGCAATGATGGGAAGTTCGCCAGCAGCCTCGGCAATCGTGAGCCCGCGACGTCGCCGGAAGAAATCACGCTCGCCGATGGAAAGTTTGGCCAGGCGATCAGGCTCACTGGCGATCATCCCGTCGCCACGCCCGTCGGCAACTTTCGCAAGAGCCATCCGTTCACGGTGTCGCTCTGGCTCAAGGCACCCGACGTGAAGGAGCGGGCGGTCGTGTTTCACCGCTCGAAGGCCTGGACGGATGCCGGCAGCCGGGGCTACGAGCTGCTCATCGCCGACGGCCATCTCCGCTGGTCGCTCGTGCATTTCTGGCCGGGGGATGCCGCGAGCGTGCGGTGCGCGGAGCCGCTGCCCGTGGGCGAGTGGGTGCACGTGGCCGTGTCGAGCGACGGCTCGGGCCGCGCCGCGGGGCTGAAGATCTTCGTCAACGGCCACCCGGCGGCGACGGAGATCGTGCGCGACAGCCTCACCCGTTAGATCACCGGTGGCGGTGGCGACACCATCACGATCGGCGAACGGATGCGCGACAGCGGCTTCAAGGACGGCCTCGTCGACGACTTCCGAGTGTTTGGCCGAGGCCTCTCGCTGCTCGAAATCCGCGCGCTCGTCGAGCCCGGCGCGATCGCAGCCGGGACCGCGGCGGAGCCGCTCGGCGACTACTTCGCCGCCGCATTCGACGATGTCGCGGCGACGAAGCGCATGGCGCTCGAGGCGGCGCGGCGATCCCGCGACGAATTGGCCGAGCAGCCGCTCGAGATCATGGTGATGCGAGCATTGCCGCAGCCGAAGATGGCCTTCGTGCTCAATCGCGGCGACTACGACAAGCGGGGCGAGCCCGTCGAGCCCGGCACGCCCGACGTGCTGCCCCCCTTCCCCGCCGATCAGCCGAAGAATCGTCTGGGTCTCGCGCGGTGGCTCGTCGATCCTGACCACCCGCTGCTCGCGCGGGTGACGGTCAACCGGCTCTGGCAATCGCTCTTCGGCCTCGGCCTCGTGAAGAGCCCGGAGGATCTCGGCAGCCAGTCGACGCGGCCGGAATATCCCGAGGTGCTCGACCTGCTCGCCTGGCAGTTTTCGCATCCGGTGGCCGACGGCGGCCTGGCGTGGAACATGAAGGCGCTCGTCAAGGCGATCATGATGTCGAAGACCTACCGGCAGCGGAGCATCGCCGACGAGAAGACGATGGCCGACGACCCGCTCAATCTCTGGCTCGCGCGGGGCCCGCGGCATCGACTGCCGGCCGAGATGATCCGCGACGGGGCGCTCGCATCCTGCGGCCTGCTCGTGGAGAAGACCGGCGGCCCGCCCGTGAAGACCTATGACATCCAGGAATCGTTCAAACCGTCGGCGGCCGACACGGGCGAGGCGCTCTACCGCCGCAGCCTCTACACCTTCTGGCGGCGGACCGGGCCGGCGCCGGTGCTCGAGAGCTTCGACATGCCGAAGCGGGTGGTCTGCGTGGCCAAACGCGACGCGACCAATACCCCGCTCCACGCCTTCGTGCTGATGAACGGGCCGCAGTTCGTCGAGGCGGCCCGGGTGCTCGCCGAGCGGCTCTTGGCCGACTATGACGGTCAGGTGGATCGGGTGCTCGACCGGGCGTTTTACCTGCTGACCACCCGGCAGCCGGACGATGAAGAACGGCGAATCATGGCGCGGATGCACGCCGGGCAGCTCGACTGGTATGGCTGCCACCCCGAAGACGCAGCGATATTCGTCGCGGTGGGCGATGCGAAGCCAAACGCAGCGCTCGCGGCCGCCGACGTGGCCGCCGCGGCGGGTGTGATCAACGCGCTTCTGAACTACGATGGATGCGTGGTGAAACGATGATGCAGATGCCTTTCAATCGTCGCGAATGGCTGGGCTCGTTTGGCATGGGCCTCGGCGGCTTCGCGGTCGCGGAGATGCTCGCGAAGGCGGCCGCGGCCGGGGAGCCCGCGCCGGAAGGTGCCGGTGGCGTGCTCGGCGGGTTTCACTTTCCGCCCAAGGCGAAGCGGGTGATCTACCTCTTCCAGTCGGGCGGCCCCTCGCAGCTCGATCTCTACGACCACAAGCCGTTGCTCGTGGAGAAGACGGGCACGCAGTTGCCCGAGAGCGTGCGCGGTGGCCAGCGGCTCACGGGCATGTCGGGCAATCAGAGCTCGATCCCGCTCGTGGGCTCGCCATTCAACTTTTCGCAGTATGGCGACAGCGGCGCCTGGGTCTCGGAGCTCCTGCCCCACACGGCGAAGATCGCTGACCGGCTCTGCTTCATCCGCACGATGCACACCGAGAGCATCAACCACGGCCCGGGCGTGACGTTCATGCAGAGCGGCAATCAGATTCCTGGCCGGCCGAGCATCGGCGCCTGGCTCGACTACGGCCTCGGCAACGCCCACGAGGATCTCCCCTCGTTCGTCGTGCTGATCACGAAAAACAAGGGCGGGCAGCCGCTCATGAGCCACCTCTGGGGCGCGGGCTTTCTGCCGACGAAGCACCAGGCCGTGCGGTTTCGCTCCGGCGGCGCCCCGGTGCTCTACGTCAACAATCCGCCCGGCGTGTCGCCGGACAACCGCCGCCAGTTGCTCGACGGCCTCCGCGAGCTCCACGAGCACCAGTTCGCCGGCACGCCCGACGCCGAGATTACGGCCCGGATCGCGAATTACGAGATGGCCTTCCGCATGCAGTCGAGCGTGCCGGAGGTGACCGACTTCTCCGACGAGCCGGCGAGCGTGCTCGACGCCTACGGCCCCGATGCCCGCGACCCCGGCACGTTCGCCGCCAACTGCGTGCTCGCCCGCCGGCTCGCCGAGCGGGGCGTGCGGTTCATCCAGCTCTACCATCAAGACTGGGACCACCACGGCGGGCTGAAGGGGGGCATTAAGTCGGAATGCCGGCAGACCGACCAACCGGCGGCGGCGCTCGTGCAGGACCTCGCCCAGCGCGGCATGCTCGACGACACGCTCGTGGTCTGGGGAGGCGAGTTTGGCCGCACGAACTACTGCCAGGGCCTCTACAAGCCGGGGATGGATTTCGGCCGCGACCACCATCCGCGCTGCTTCACGATCTGGATGGCGGGCGGCGGCATCAAGCCGGGCACGACCTACGGCGAGACCTGCGAGTATGGCTACAACATCGTGAAGGACGGCGTGCACGTGCACGACTTCCACGCCACGATGCTCCACCTCCTGGGCATCGACCACGAGCGGCTCACGTATAAGTTCCAGGGCCGCCGGTATCGGCTCACCGACGTGCACGGGAAGATCGTGAAGGGCATCCTGGCCTGACGGGCTGCGCCCGAGCGACCTACCGGCCGCCGCGGAGCGAGTCTTTCAAACTGATGAAATCCGAAAGCAGGAAGATCACGGTGAAGAAGGCGAGCGTCACCTCCATCAGCGTGACGAGCTTCGCGGCGATCGACTGCGGCGTGATGTCGCCGAAGCCGAAGAAGGTGAAGTTCAGCAGGCTGTAGAAGAAGCAGTCGAAGAGGATCCGCGGCTCACCGAGCCCTGCCGCAAACCCCGCGAAGCTCTCCGGCGCCGCCGCTTCGAGCAGGAAGAAGTCGAGCGCGAACGAGACCGTGATCTGCGCCATGTTCACGCCCATCAGCGCGAGGAAGCGGTGGTAGGGAATCTCGTGCGACGTCGCGAGCAGAATGTGCTGCAGGTTTTCGACGAAGAAGAAGGCGGTTTTGGCCAGGGCCACCGCCGTCACGATCCAGCAGACGGCCGCAGGCGACACGATCCCGGCCCGCCAGGCTTCATGCACGCCGGCCGCCAGAAGCAGGATGACGACGGTCTCGACGACCTGACGCGAAAACTGGCTGGGGTGTCGGTGGGTGGGCATGCGATTGATTGTAAGTAGACCGCTTGCTCCGCAAGCGGATCCAGAGCAGGTAGACCGCTTCGTCCCGAAGCGGATCCAGATCAGGTAGACCGCTTCGTCCCGAAGCGGATCCAGATCCGCTTGCGGAGCAAGCGGTCTACGGGAACCGGTCCAAGTGTTGCCCAGTCGATTCATCCCGCACAACCGGAACCATCGGCCGCGCGGGATGTCCGGCTGGCCGCCGCCGCGGCCGGAATTGGCCTGTAGAGTTTGGATGGAAAGGACTCCCCATATGGCAACCGTCGATCGTTCTCTGCCCGCGTCGATCTCGCCGCGCGGTGCTTTTGCCGGCCGCTTTGGCGCCCCCAAGGCCGCCCCCCTCGAGATTCCGGAGGCCGCCCCGCGCGACCGGGTGCGCGATCTGACGGCGCTGGTGCTGCTGGCAGTCTGCGCGTTTCTGATCGCAGCGCTCGCCACGTTCGATCCGGCCGACCCGCCGGCCTCGAGGGAGTTTCCGCCCCACGCCCGCGCGACGAATGCCTGCGGCCTGCTCGGCTCGACGGTGGCAACGGCCCTCACGGAGAGCTTCGGCCTCGGCGCATGGTTCGTCGTGGCCCTGCTCGCCGGTCTCGACGTGGCGCTCCTGCGCCGCCGCGCGCTGCCCGATCTCCCGCTGCGCGCGGTGGGTGCCGTGCTGGCCACCATCGGCATCTGCACGCTCCTGGCGATGTTTTGTCCGGCCTGGATCGTGCGGCCGATCTGGGGGCCGGGCGGGGCCACGGGCGCGACGGGCCGGCTCTTTGCCGAGGCCTACTTCGCGACGGCCGGCGCCGCGATCATCGTGACGGCGATCACCGCCGCCGGCCTCTTCCTGGCCTGCGACGCGGTGCTGCTCAAGGCAGCGGCCGGAGCCGCGGGCCTCGCCGCGATCGTGGGGACGACCGCCGGTTCGCTCGGCCGCAAGCTCTCTGCACGGTCGGCCGAGGCGATTGATGACGGCGCGGCCGATCCGCTGGCGAACTTCCCTGGCCTGCGGGCGCGGCTCGCGCCGCATGACGGCGATGCGGAGAGCGACGCCGGTGACGACGAAGAGGGCGAGCCGACGATCCGCGTCCGCCGCCGCGAGAAGCCGGCCAACGAGGTGGAGGACTTCGAGGCCGCCGCCGAGGATGCCCAGGACGTCGAGGATGCCGACGACGACCTCGCCGACGAAGCGGAGAGCGAGGCCGAGCCGGAGCCGGCGGTGCCGATCAAGTCGCTGGCCATGCGGCGCAAGAAGCCCGAACTGCTCGATCTCTCGCCCGATCCGGCCGCCGATTACGAGCTGCCGAGCCTGGATCTCCTCCTGCCGACCGAATACCTCGAGAGCGAACAGCAGGAGCAGGAGGTTCGCGACCGGGCCCGCGTGCTCGAGAAGACGTTCGCGGAGTTTGGCTTCAAGGTGAAGGTGGTCGAGATCGAGACCGGCCCCGTGATCTCGCAATACGAGATCGAACTGGAGGCGGGCCTGCGGCTCTCGAAGATCACGAACCTCGCCGACGACCTCGCCATCGCGCTCCGCGTGCCGAGCGTCCGCATCGTGGCCCCGATCCCGGGCAAAAACTCCGTCGGCATCGAGGTGCCCAACACCACCCGGCAGATGGTTCGCCTCCGCGAAGTGATCGAGGAGACGCAGGCCAAGAGCCGCACGATGAAGATCCCGATCTTCCTCGGCAAGGACGTGGCGGGCAATCCGATGGTGGTCGACATGGCGAGCATGCCGCATCTTCTCATCGCCGGCCGCACCGGCACCGGCAAGTCGGTCTGCTTGAACTCGATCATCGTGTCGATGCTCATGACCCGCCGGCCCGACGAGGTGCGGATGCTGATGATCGACCCGAAGATGGTCGAGCTCACGCCCTACAAGTCGCTGCCGCACCTCATGCATCCGGTGGTCACCGACATGAAAAAGGCGGAGGCCATCCTCGCGTGGGCGGTGGGCAAGATGGAGGAGCGGTATGCCCTGCTCGCGAAGGTGGGCGTGCGCCACCTGACGCAATACAACGCGCTCGGCCGCGAGGAGCTCCTCAAGCGGATGAAGCCCGAGACTGAGGAAGAGGCGGCCGCGATCCCCACCACGATGCCCTTCATCGTGATGATCGCCGACGAGATCGCCGACATGATGATGACGGCGGGCAAGGAGATCGAGGCCCACATCATCCGGCTCGCCCAGAAGAGCCGGGCGGTGGGCATCCATCTGATCCTCGCCACGCAGAAGCCGACGGTGGACGTGATCACCGGCCTCATCAAGAGCAACCTGCCGGCGCGGATCGCCTTCCAGGTGGCCAGCCGCACCGACAGCCGCGTGGTGCTCGACGAGATGGGGGCCGAGCGGCTCCTCGGCAACGGCGACATGCTCTTCCTCTCGCCGGGCACGAGCCAGATCCTCCGCGGTCAGGGCACGTTCCTCTCCGACGATGAAATCAACCGCGTGATGGCCGAGATCGGCACGACCGAGCCGCAGTATGCCGCCGAGCTCGTGAACCTCCAGCCGGCGCCCTCGGGCGACGCGGCCAAGGGCGGGGCCAGCCCGAAGGACAAGGACGACCTCTACGAGGCCGCCGTCGAGGTGGTGATCCGCGAGGGCCGCGGCAGCGTGTCGCTCCTGCAGCGGGCGCTCGGCGTGGGCTACGGCCGCGGGGCCCGGCTCATCGATTTCATGGCGGAGGATGGCGTGGTCGGCCAATACGCCGGCTCGCAGGCCCGCGAGGTTTTGATCACGATGGAACAGTGGGCCGAGCGCAGCGGTTCGGCTCCCCTGCCCCCCGATCCCGCGCCCCGCAAGCTGAAGATCCAGCCGCATGCGGCGCCGGCGGCCGCCCCGGCCGTGCTCGATCCCGAGGATGAGATCGATCGCGAAGAGGCGTTTGCCGACTTCGAGTCGGACGAGGATGCCGACGACGACGCGGATGACGACGCCGAGTACGAGTACGAGGACGACGACTCGTACGACGACGCCGAAGACGAGTAGGCCAGGCCCGCGAGATGGGGTGGCTCCGAACTTTCGGTCACGGCGTCGGATTCGAGTCCTGGAGATTGAAGGGCTCGATCGAGGCGACATGCAGGAGCGGGCAGATGTCGAATTCGGCCGGCATGCCGTTGTCGGTGATATCGACTCCTACGAGGATGTCGTTCTGCAGAAGCATGGCCATCTCCGGATGGCGGACCTCGTATTCCTTGCCGCTCGACATCACGAGCCGAAAGGGCTTGAACGGTTGCTGCCGCAGCAGTTTGCGAATGCCATCGGGTGACATGTGAATCTCCTGTGTGGCGACTTTTCCAGAATATACGCCCGTACACATTCCGTCAAGCGGGCGTCGCGGGCCGATCCGACGCCTGGATTCCCAATGGAAACGTCGCCTCGACGGAGTGCTCAGTCGCCCCGTCGAGTTTGCGGCTGCAATAAAGATGGAAGCGATCGACGGCGATGTCGTCGATCACGAGGCGCGCCGTCTCGTTGAGGAAGGCCGCCGTCCACGCCCGCGGCACTGCAGGCGTGAGCCGCGCGAGCGTGACGTGCGGCACGTACGGTCGCCGCTCGATCTCGAGGCCGCACGACTCGACCGCCCCGCCGATCGCGGCGTGGAGCGCGACGAGCGCATCCGAATCGACCACGCCGGCCCAGAGCACGCTCGGCCGGCCGCGGGGCGGGAACACGCCCGTGCCGTTGATCGCGATTGAAAACGGCTCCTCCTGAACGCCCGCGAGGGCATGGCGGAGCAGCGCACACGCATCGTCCTCGACATCCCCCAGGAAGTGGAGCGTCAGGTGCAGCTGCGCCGGCCGCACCGGTCGCACACCCCGCGGCGGGTCGGCCACGAGCTGGCCGAGCCGCCAGCAGGCCGGCTTCGGCAGGTCGATCGCGATGAAGAGGCGTTTGGGCATGTGCGAAACCGTAGCAAGGGCCGGCGTTTTTCCCGCGTTGCCAAAAGCCCACGGCGGAAGCCGGCGGGGTGTCGAGCCGCAAAAGAGTCCAGACACCTTTTCTGCCCGCGGATTCCGACTAGGCTAGCAGGATGCGCACGATCGAAATCTACGACACCACGCTCCGCGACGGCTCCCAGGGCGAAGGGGTGAACTTCTCGCTCGAAGACAAGCTCGCGATCACGAAGCGGCTCGACGAGGCGGGCGTCGATTTCATCGAGGGAGGCTATCCGCTCTCGAATCCCAAGGACGCGCAGTATTTCGAGCGGGCCCGCGGCCTCGCGCTTCGCCACTCGAAGGTCTGCGCCTTCGGCATGACCCGCCGCCGCGGCATGACGGCCGCCGAGGATCCAGGCATGAAGGCCCTCCTCGAAGCGGGCACGAGCGTGGTCACGATCGTCGGCAAGACGTCGGCCTTCCACGTGGCCGAGGTGCTCGGCGTCTCCCGCGAGGAAAACCTCGCGATGATCGCCGACACGGTCGCGCATCTCTCGCAGTCGGGCCGCGAGGTCTTCTACGACGCGGAGCACTTCTTCGACGGCTGGAAGCTCGACCGCGACTACTCCGCCGCCACGATCGTCGCCGCCGCCAAGGCCGGCGCCACGCGGATCGTCTGCTGCGACACCAACGGCGGCACGCTCCCCGACGAAGTGGCCCGTATCCTCGGCGAGGCCGCGGCGGCCCTGAAGGCCGCCGGCTGCGAGCGGCCGCTCGCGATCCACTGCCACAACGACTGCGACCTCGCCGTCGCGAATTCACTCGCCGCCGTGGCGGCCGGCGCCGTGCAGGTGCAAGGCACCGTCAACGGGATCGGCGAGCGGTGCGGCAACGCCGACCTGATCTCCGTCGTCGCCAACCTCGCGCTCAAGCTGCCCGGCTACAGCGTGCTCGGCGGCGGCGACGGCTCCGGCACGGCGCACCTCACGGAGCTCTCGCGGTTCGTCTACGAGACGGCGAACATGACGTATCGCCCCGGGCAGCCGTTCGTCGGCGCGAGCGCCTTCGCCCACAAGGGCGGCATGCACGTCCACGCCGTGGCGAAGGCGACCGAATCCTACGAACACATACCGCCGGAAGCCGTCGGCAACTCGCGGCGGATCCTCGTGAGCGAGCTTTCAGGGCGGTCCAACATCGCCGCGCTCGTCACGCGGCCCGACGTGAAGAACGACCGGGCCCTGCTCGACCGGGTGCTCGCCGAGGTCTGCCGGCTCGAGAACGAGGGCTGGCAGTTCGAGGCGGCCGGGGCGTCGTTCGACCTGCTCGTGGATCGCTGCGCCGGCACGTTCAAGCCCCGCTTCGAGAAGCAGAGCTACAACGTGGCCGTGGAGAGCCGCGACGGGCAGGACGTGCGGACGGAGGCCACCGTGAAGCTGATCGTGGACGGCGTGCAGCGGCACGAGGTGGCCGAGGGGGATGGCCCGGTCAACGCCCTCGACGCCGCCATCCGCAAGGCCCTCGAATCGACCTACCCGGCCCTCTCGCGGATGCATCTGCTCGACTACAAAGTCCGCGTCATCAACGCCCAGGAGGGCACGGCGGCGAAGGTCCGCGTGTCGATCGAGAGCACCGACGGCGAGAGCGTCTGGGGCACGGTGGGCGTGAGCGAAAACGTGATCGAGGCCAGCTGGCTCGCGCTGGCCGACTCGTTTCACTATTTTCTGTCGAAGTAAACCGCTTCAAGCAGACCGCTTGCTCAAGTAGACCGCTTGCTCAAGTAGACCGCTTGCTCCGCAAGCGGATCTGGATCCGCTTCGGGACGAAGCGGTCTACGAGGACGAAGTGGTCCACGCCGCTTGGTTGAGCGGGGTTTTCGCGGGAGGGGGGACAAGTTTGTGCGATGCCGCTAAATTATGAATTGTTTCACCCGCCTGTTTCACTTCCTTCCCGCCGTTTTTCCCGTCCGAGGTGACATGATGCGATGCTCCGCTGCCCTGCTCTTCTGCGGCCTCTGCCTGGCCACCTCCGCCCGCGCCGACGAGGCTGGATGGACGAGCCTCTTCGACGGCAAGACGCTCGCCGGATGGAAGAGCTACACGGGCAAGCCGATCGGCGGCCAGTGGGTGGTGGAGGACGGAGCGATCCACCTCAGCGCGGGCGGCGGCGGCGATATCGTCACCGAGAAGGAGTTTCGGAACTTCGAGTTTCAGTTTCAGTGGAAGGTGGCCCCGGGCGCCAACAGCGGCGTGATGTACCGGGTGCGACCCGGTGACAAGGCGCCATACTTCAGCGGCCCGGAATACCAGGTGCTCGACGACGGCGTGCATCGAGACGGCGGCAACCCGAAGACGTCGGCGGCCGCCCTCTACGGCCTGATCGCCGGCGACGGCAAGGAACTCAAGCCCGTGGGCGAGTGGAACACGGGCAAGATCGTCATCGAGGGCAACCACGTCGAGCACTGGCTCAACGGCCGGAAGGTGGTCGACACCGAGATCGGCACGGATGCCTGGCGGGCCATGATCGCCGGCAGCAAGTTCAAGGACTGGCAGCAGTTCGCCGGTGCGCCGCAGGGGATGATCTGTCTCCAGGATCACGGCGACAAGGTGTGGTTTCGCGACCTGAAGATCCGCGAACGAAAGTCCGAGTGACGATCCGCCGAGACCTCAGCCATGGCGACGCTCATCATCCAGAGTGCGGATGCGACCAGCCCGGACCGCATCATGCGCGTCGAGGGGAAGATCGTCTACATCGGTCGCTCGCCGAAGTGCACGGTCCAGCTCAATGACCCGACCGTGAGCAGGCTCCATGCGGCGCTCACGCAGCAGGCAGACGGCGGCTGGGCGGTCGTGCGGCACAAGTCGGCGCAGCCGGTCTTGATCGACGGCGAGGCCGTCGACAGGAAGCCGCTCCGCGGCGGCGAGAGCATCCGGATCGGCGGCTTCACGATCCTCTTCCATGCGCAAAACAACGCCGTGGCGGGCGTGGACGACGAGACGGTCCGCGGCCAGCCGGTGGTCGCCATGCCCGCGGATCTGCCCGAGGCGACATTGTGGTTCGAGGTGGGCGGTCCGGCGGGCGGATCCGTCCCGCTCAGCCGCGTCGTGACCGTGTTTGGCCGGGGTGAGGAGTGCGACGTGGTGCTCGACGACCAGCGTTGCTCCCGCAGGCACATGGAGATCAGCCGCGTGGGCGAATCCTTCGTGCTGCGCGACCTCGGCAGCACGAATGGCGTGCTCGTCAATGGCGAGCGCGTCACGGGCGAAGTCGACCTCATCGCCGGCGACGTCGTCCAGTTGGGCGGCACTCGGATGCGTTTCGAGATCGACGACGAGTCGCAGTCGGCGACCATGCCGGCGACGGCGGCGGGTATGGCGGCCGGCCCTTCCGATCAATCCGAGCCAACTGCCGCCCCCGCCCAGCCAGCCGTGGCGACGGCACCAGCCGCACCGGTCACGCCCCCAGGACTTTTGGGCAGGTGGGTACAGGCCACGCCATTGTTTCAAGTCGCGTCCGCGCTCACGGCGGCGGTGATCGTTGCGTCCGCGTTCTTCATCGCGATGGTGTGGTCGCCCCGCCACAGCCCGGAGCCGTCCGTGGCGGTGCTCCGGCCTGCGGAACGCACCGGCGGGGCAGTCACGGAAGAACCGCGGGCTGCGGCCTTTCATGACGAACACGAGGAAACCGACAAGCAGCCGAAAGCCACCGAGGAGAACGTGGCCCCCAGTCCCGAGCCAGAGCCAGAGCCTACCGCCTCGGATAGTGACGATGCGGCAGAGACGGAATCAGACGGCGACCCGCTCCTCGAAGACGACAGGCCGTCGAAGCCGCGCACCGCGGAGCCGGAGCGCAGCTTCGCCGATCTTTTGGAGCGGGACGAACAGCGGCGCCAAAAAACAAAGAAGGCCGAGGACGAACGCGAGGAGCCGGCGGAGCGTGAAGAGCGGGAACAGGGGGAGAAAGAGCCTCTGGAACCCGAGGCCAAAAGGCTCGCCGTGCCCGACGAGGCCGACGTCGCGGCGGCCCTCGAAAACATCAAGGAGGTCTATGCGGAAGACCTCACCGGTTCGCGGGCGCTCGGGCCGACGCTCTCGAAGCTGCTCTCGGCAGCGCGGAAGTCGGCGAAGCCGGCCAGCAAATACGCCCTGCTCGTCGCGGCGGAGGAGAAAGCCGTGCGGATGCGGGATTTTAGCGAGGCGATCGACGTGATCGACGCGCGGGCTGAGATGTTCGAGGTCGACGCCTTGCAGGGGAGGCTCGACATGCTGCGCGAGGCGTCGAAGACAGCGGCAGACGCCAATGACGAGATCTATGACCTCGCCGTGCAGGTGACGGCTGATGCGATCGAAGCCGAGCGGTTCGAGGAGGCGACGAAGGCTGCCGGCCTCGCCGGGCAGGTCGCGGCGGTGCTCGACCAGCAGTCACTGGCGAAGGCGGTCCGGAGTCCGTTCGGTGCGAACGGGAGTGGGCCGGGGCAGTCAACGCCGCCGGCGCGGGGGGGGGATGTCGCGCGGAGATCGGAGTCTGCCAAGCAGCTCAAGCTTGCCGTTTCGGAGTGCAAGAAGCTGCATCAGAAATACGATCTTGCTCGCGCAGAGCTCGAGAAAAAGCCCGATGACGAGAAGTCGCTGGAGGTCGTCGGCAAGTATCTTTGCTTCGTGAAGGATGACTGGCAGGGCGGCCTGCGGGCGCTGGCCGACGGCCACGAGGGAGCCTTGCGCTCTCTCGCCGAGCGAGAGCTTGCGCTGCTCTTGGATGGCGGTGGGGATCCGGCGAAAGAGTTTGCCCTGGCCGGCGACTGGTGGGCCCTCGCCGACGCGCCGAGACGGTCGAGCGACATGCCGGCGGCAGCCACCGCCGTCGTGAAAAACCACGCCGCGGCGATCTATGAGCGGATTCTCGACAAACTCTCTGATCCGGTCGAGGCCGAACTGGCGAAGAAGAGAGTCGCGGCGGCCGCCGACGAGTCGCCCCCGTGGCGCGTCGAGCCGCGCAGCCGAGACGAGCTCTAGCGAAACGCCGAAAGAGCCCGCCACGGCCTTTCGCAGAATTGTTGCCAAGGAGTGTGCATGCCCGAATTGCCCAAGCAATACGACCACAAGGCGGCGCAGGCCCGCTGCCGCGGCCTCTGGGACGCCGGCCGTTACTGGCACGCCGAACCGGAGGCGGGCCGCGACGTCTTCTCGATCGTGATCCCGCCGCCGAACGTCACCGGCGCCCTCCACCTCGGCCACGCCCTCAACAACACGCTGCAGGACCTGCTCGTCCGCACGCGGCGCATGCAGGGCTTCCTCACGCTCTGGATGCCCGGCACCGACCACGCCGGCATCGCCACGCAGGCGGTCGTCGAGCGCCGGCTGCTCGAGGAGGAAAAACTCTCGCGGCACGACCTCGGCCGCGAGAAGCTCGTCGAGCGGATCTGGGCCTGGAAGGAGCAGTATGAGAAGCGGATCCTCGGGCAGCTCCGCGACCTCGGGGCGAGCTGCGACTGGGATCGCATCCGCTTCACGCTCGACGAGCAGTGCGCGGCCGCCGTCCGCGAGGCCTTCTTCCGCCTCTTCCAGAAGGGGCTCGTCCGCCGCGGCAAGCGGCTCGTGAACTGGGACACCTTCCTGCAGACCGCCGTGAGCGACGACGAGGTCTTTCACGAGACGGTGAAGGGCCACTTCTGGCACATCCGCTACGACGTGATCGATCCCCGGCCGGGCGAGCCTGCGAGCGTGGTCGTGGCGACCACGCGGCCCGAGACGCTCCTCGGCGACACGGCCGTGGCGGTGCATCCCGCTCCCGCGGCCGCGCTCGATGCCGCCGAGCAGGCGTTCCGCGATAAGCGGGCGGCGGCTGCGGCGAAGGAACACGCCGAGATCGACAAGGCGCTCGAAGAGCTGGCCGCGCGCCGCACGCAGCTCCTCCCCGGCCTCGAGCGGCTGGCCGCGATGGCCCGCGATGGCCGGCAGGTGAAGCTCCCGCTCCTCGGCCGGGCGATTCCGCTCGTGGCCGACGAATGGGCGAAGCCGGAGATGGGCTCCGGCTGCGTGAAGATCACGCCGGCCCACGATCCCAACGACTACGACGTCGGCCTGCGGCAGAAGCTGCCGATGGTCAACATCCTCAAGCCCGACGGCACGCTCAACGCGGAGGCCGGCCCCTACGCCGGGCTCACGATCCACAAGGCCCGCACGAAGGTGGTGGCCGACCTCGAGGCGGCCGATCAGCTCGTGCAGGTGGAAGATCGCGTCATCGACCTGGCCCACTCCGACCGCTCGAAGACGCCGATCGAGCCCTATCTCGCCGACCAGTGGTTCATCCGGATGGACGAACTCGCCCAGCCGGCGCTCGACGCCGTGACGAAGGG
>JBIIOM010000005.1:0-34512 GCA_044336925.1 Pirellulales bacterium | reverse complement strand
TTTCTCCTTGCACGACCTACGGCGCTGCAAATCCCAGAAGGTCGAAATCGCATACGCTCGGCGAGCTTCAGCCGACCCGCTCGCCTCCCCGCTTCGCCAGTAGGGTAGGCTTTAGCCTGCCGCGAGAAGTAGGGCGGGCTTTAGCCTGCCGCGAGAAGTAGGGTGGGCTTTAGCCTGCCGTGAGGGGATCCGCTTCGGGACGAAGCGGTCTACGTGGCCAGCCGGAGTGCCACGCGGCAGGCGGCCTCGAAGGCGTCGAGGTCGAGCTGCTCCTTCGTGGTATGGATCTCCATCTGGCCGCAGCCGAGCGTGACCGTGGGGATGCCGTTCGCGGCCATCCAGTTGGCGTCGAGGCCGCCGTTGGAGATCTCGAGCCGGGGCTCGAGGCCGATCGCCTTCACCGCCTCCCGAGCCGCCACCACGCAGGGCTCATCATCGGCGAGCCGGAAGGCCTCGTAATCGAGGCGGCCCTCGATCGTGACCTTGCCGCTCTTGCCGTCGGCGCTCTTGATCTGCTTCGCGGCCTCCTTGAACGCCGTCTCGATCGCCTTGACGATCTTGTTGCGAAAGGCGGTATCGTGCCCGCGGGCCTCGGCCTTGAGGGCGGCCGAATCGGCCACGACGTTGGTCGCCGAGCCCGCGTGGATCACGCCCACGTTGCTCGTGCCGCGCTTGCCCTCCTTCGTGACGAGACCGTGCCAGCCATCCTTCACGAGCGAGGCGACCGCCAGCGACGCGATCGCCACCGCCGACACTCCCTTCTCTGGCGCCACGCCGGCATGGCTCGGCACGCCCTCGATCCGGATGTCGAGCCGATGGCCGCCCGTGGCCCCCACGGTGACCTTCTCCACGGCGCCGCCATCGAAGTTGAAGGCCAGGCTCGGCCGGCCGAGGTCGGCGGCATTCGCGAACCGCGCGCCCCAGAGGCCCACCTCCTCCTGGATCGCGAAGAAGAACGTCAGCGGCGGGTGCGGCAACTTGCGCCGCAGGATCTCGAGCGCGGTCGAGAGCACGACGGCGCAGCCGGCGCGGTCGTCGGCGCCGAGGCCGGTCGTGGGGTCGGCGCTCTTCACGAACCTGCCCGCCACCACGGGCTTCGCGCCGAGGCACACCGGCACCGTGTCCATGTGGGCCATCAGGAGCCGCCGCGGCCCGGGGAGCGTGCCGGGCAGTTTCACGATCAGGTTGCCGACATTCCCCTCGAGCGGCGTCTTCGTGTGGGCCTCGTCGAACGAGATCGCCGACTTCGGACAGCCCGCCTCGCGCAGCCACTTCACGATCCGATCGGCGACGGCCTTCTCATCCCCAGACCCGCCGCGGATGGCGAGCAGGTCGAGCACGACGCGGCGTGCGGCCGCCAGATCGGGCTCCTGCCCCTCGATCGCCACCGGCCGTACACTCGGCTTCTTCGCCGGCGCGGGCCGGGCTTTCACGGACGAGGACCTGGCTTTTCCGGATTTGAGTTCCCGGGAACGGGAATTGGCTTTCGAGGACATGGCTGATGCGCATCTTTCTCGCAGGGATCATGCAAGGCTCGCACGTGGCGGCGCTCGTGCACGACCAGACCTATCGAAACACCCTTCGCGACCTCGTGCAGGCGCACTGGCCCGATGCGGAAGTCTATGACCCCTTCTCCAATCACGCCACTTCCATCGGCTACGACATGCGCCGGGCCCGCGAGGTCTTCATGGGCCACGTGGACATGTGCCGCCAGTTCGACCTGCTCGTGGCCTACGTGCCGGAGGCCTCGATGGGCACGGCGATCGAGATGTGGGAGGCGAAGCAGCACGGCCGCACCGTCGTGACGATCACGCCGCTGGTGCACAACTGGGTGGTGCAGTTGACGAGCGACGCCGTCTACCGCGACGACGACGCCTTCGCGCATGCGCTCGCCGCGGGCGAGATCGACCGGCTGCTTGATTCTACGGAAGCCCGACGCGCGAGCGAGGAGAGTTGAGGCGTTGTGCGAGTGGAGGGCGGATGGACCTTGCTTGCGCTGCGGGCTTTCGTCCTACTTGAATCGCATGCCGGGGAGGATCGGGTGGCCGCGGAGGAACTCGGCGGCCGTCATGCTGCGGCGGCCCTCCGGCAGGAGCCGGCGAATGGCAATCGCCGTGCCCGCGCCGCAGGCAACCACGATGCCGTCGTCATCGGCCGCGAGGATCGCGCCGGGCGCGGCCGCGGCCGCCGCGTGGCTGTCGACGACGGCCACGTCTTCGAGCACGAGCCGCAGCGCCGCCGCGCCGTCGCGGTGCAGGAAGGCGGCCGTCCGCGGCCAGGGCTCGAGCGCTCTCCGCATCCGCTCGAGCCGGTGGGCGGGCTGCGCCCAGTCGACGACGCCGTCCGCCTTCGTGAGCCGCGGGGCCTTCGTGGCATGCGCGGAGTCTTGCGGGATGCCGACGGCGAGCGGCTCGCCCGGCTTGCGCAGTGAGTCAGCCGCCTGCAGCCGCTCGATCGCCTCGAGCGTGGCGTCGGCGCCGAGCTCGGCCAGGTGGCGCTCGAGGTCGGCGGCCGTGTCGCCCGGATAGATCGGCGCCGCGCGGGCCACGATCACGGCGCCCGCATCGAGCGCGGGCGTCATGTGGATCACGCTCACGCCCGTGATCGGATCCCCCTCGAGGATCGCCCACTGCACCGGGGCCGCCCCGCGATGCCGCGGCAGGAGCGAGCCATGCAGATTGATGCCGCCGAGCGGCGCGGCCGCGAGCAGCCGCGGCGAGAGGATCTGGCCGTAGTCACAGACGACGAAGAGATCGGCGCCGAGCTTTTCGATCGCGGCCACCGACTCGTCGTCGTTCACCCGCTCGGGATCGAGCACGGGACTGCCCGCCGCCTCCGCCGCGTCGCGCATGGGGTTGTGGGGAGGCCGGCGGCCCGGCGCCGCATGGGCGGGCCGTGTGATCACCGCCAGCACTCGATGCGGCGACCGGCACAGCGACTCGAACATCGGCACCGCGAAGGGGCCGGTGCCCATCACGACGAGCTTCAAGGGAGGACTCGCACTCATGGCCGCCGTGCACTCTCCAAGGGAGCCGCTTCGCGCCCGTCAGGCGGGGGTGCACCGGGCCGCTTCGAGACGGTCGAGATGCGCGAGCAATGCGTCGTTCGTCGGCAGTTCGCCGCGCGACTGCCGGCCGAAGAAGACCTCGCGAAACGTGTCGAGCGAACGCCTGGCCTCGAGCGCGGCCGCCTCCGGCAAACGATCGGTGAACAGCTTGCCTTCGAGATGATCGAATTCGTGCTGCACGACGCGGGCGAGCAGGCCGTCGAGGTCGAGCCGGATCGGCTGGCCGTCGAGCGACCAGGCATCCACCACCACCTTCTCCGGACGCCGCACATCCATCCGCAGGCCCGGCAGGCTCAAGCACCCTTCCTCCTGCACGGCGGTGCCGCGCGGGCGGGAGAGCGTGGGGTTGATGAAGACGAGCTCGTCGCCGGCGTCGGGGCGGGCGTCGACATTCACGATGAAGAGCCGGTAGGGCAGCCCCACCTGGTTGGCCGCCAGACCGATGCCACCCGCCTCGTACATGATGTCGAACATCTGCTCGACCGCGTCGCAGACGGCGTCGTCGATCTTCATGAGCGGGCTCGCCCGCCGCAACAGCGCGGGATGCGGAAATTCGACGAGCTCGAGCCGGCCGATGTCGTGGGAGGGCGAAGCGTGGGATTCCATCCCCTTGTCTTACCACATCGCGGGCCGATATTGATGGCATGGCAGCCACGAGCGAGCACGAGCCCCCAGGCGGAACACCCTGGTTCGATCCGGCGGTCTTCGTCGCCACCTGCGGCGGCCTCGGTCGAATTCCCGTCGCCCCCGGCACGTTCGGGGCCGCCCTCGGCGTGGTGGCGTCGGTCGCCCTGGCCTCGAGCGGCATCTCGGCCGCGGCCGAGGCGGCAGTCGTGATCGCGCTCACGCTCGTCGGCATCCCGATCTGCACGGCGGCCGCCCGGCGGCTCGGCCGCGGCGAGGATCCAGGTGCGATCAATTACGACGAGATGGCGACCGCGATGCTCGGGCTGCTCGTCGTGCCCGCGGCGGAGCGGGCGAGCCTGCCGGCGGCGCTGCCGGTGCTCGCCGCGGCGTTTCTGCTCCACCGCGTGTTCGACATCGCGAAACCTTTTCCCTGCCGGCAACTCGAGCGCCTGCCCGGGGGGCTCGGTATCATGGCCGACGACGCGGGCGCCGCCCTCTGGATGGCCGTCATCCTGATCGGCTGCCGCTGGGCCGGCTGGCTGTAGCCGAAGTTGTCATGCGCATCCTGCTCATCGATCACGGCTGCTGCGATCCCTCCGTCACCCGCGTTCATGCCTGCCGCGAGCGGCTCGAACAGCTCGGCGTGAAGCCGCTGGCATGCGGCCCTGCGTCGGTGCCGAGCATCGAGGCGCAGGTGCCCGGCCTCCACGGCATCCACCTCCACGCCATCGCCGCCGCGAGCCGGGTTTTTCTGGGGGCGATCCACGACGGCTCCGCCGCCGCCTTCCTCGTGGCCACCGCCGCCATCTCGCCACGGCTGCTTGGCTCGGTCCGCGAGACGGCGCGGCAGGCGATCGCCGAGGCGGTCGACGCCTTCGATCCCGATGCGATCTTCGTGCTGCATGCCGGCATCCTGGCCGACCTGGCGATCGAGACGGGCGTGCCGGTGGCGCTCCACGTGGGCGGGGGCGATCTCGCCGTGGCCAAAGGCGACAGCCGCATCGGCGACCTCGTGGCCGCGGCGCTCGGCTCGGCCGAGGCCGTCGCTGCCGAGGATGAAGCGACAGCCGCGACGATCGCGCGCGAGTGGCTCGATCCCGACGATGCCGCGAGCCGGCCGTTGGTCGCGGTCTTCGCAGCCGGACCCGATCGGGCGGCCGAGATCCTCGCCGTCTGCGAACAGGCGGTGGCCCGCCGCGGCGGGGGATGATTAGGCCGCTCGCAAAGTAGACCGCTTGCTCCGCAAGCGGATCGGGATCCGCCGGTAGACCGCTTGCTCCGCAAGCGGATCGGGATCCGCTTCGGGACGAAGCGGTCTACCCAGACAGGCTGAAGCCTGTCCTACTTTCGGCGGCGGGGACGCATTACAATCCCCCGCATGACGAAGCGACTCTGGATCGAGACCGTCGGCTGCCAGATGAACGTGCTCGACAGCGAGCTCGTGGTGGCGGCGCTGCGCCGCCAAGGCTGGGAGATGGCGAAGACGCAGACCGAGGCCGACGCCGTCTTCTACAACACCTGCTCCGTGCGGCAGCACGCCGAAGACAAGATCTACTCGGCGCTCGGCCGCGTGCGGCTCGACAAGGAGCGGCGGCCCGGCCTCGTCGTCGGCGTGCTCGGCTGCATGGCGCAGAAGGACCAGTCGCTCGTCCGCACGCGGGCTCCGTGGGTGGATCTCGTCGTCGGCCCGGGGCAATTGCACCAGGTGCCGAAACTCGTCGAGGGAATCCTCGCCGGCAGCGGGCCGCAGATGGAGGTGAGCCTCGACCGGAAGGGGGCCAGCCGCGAGGCGATCGCCCGCAGCTTCGAGAGCTACGATCCCGACCGCGATCCCGCGATGCGGCCGACGCCCTTCCAGGCATTCGTCAGAACCCAGACCGGCTGCGACAAGTTTTGCGCGTTTTGCGTGGTGCCGCGGGTGCGCGGGCCGGAGCAGGCGCGGCCCCCCGAGGCGATTCTTGCCGAGACCCGCAAGCTCGTCGCCGAAGGCTGCCGCGAAGTGACGCTCATCGGCCAGACGGTCAACAGCTACAGCTGGCAGGACGGTGGCAAGACGACGCGGCTCGCGGATCTGCTCGCGCAACTCGACGGGCTCGACGGGCTCGACCGGATCAAGTTCGTCACCAACTACCCGCGCGACATGACGGGCGACCTGATCGCGGCCGTCCGCGACCTGCCGAAGGTCTGCCATTATCTCCACGTGCCGGCCCAGCACGGCTCCGACGACGTGCTCCTGCGGATGAAGCGTGGCTACACGATCGGCGAATACATGGAGATGCATGCGCGGGTGCGGGAGGAGCTGCCCCATGCCGCGATCACGAGCGATTTCATCGTCGGCTTCTGCGGCGAGACCGACGCGGAGTTTCAGCCGACGCTCGACCTCGTCCGCACGGCCGGCTTCAAGAACAGCTTCATCTTCAAATACAGCCCGCGGCCCGGCACGAAGGCCCACGAACGCCTGCCCGACGACGTGCCGGAGGACGTGAAGAAGGCCCGCAACCAGGCCCTGCTCGAGGCACAAGGCGCGGTGAGCCTCGCCGGCAACCGGTCCTTCGTGGGCACCCGCCAGCAGGTGCTCGTCGAGGGGCTTTCCACCCGCGACGAGAAGCGGGAAGTGAATCCCGGCCCCGACGGCGTGGCGCAGCTCACCGGCCGCACGATGTGCGACCGGATCGTGGTCTTCGACGCGCCGCTGCGGCTCGTCGGCCGGCTCGTGGACATCGACATCACGTCGGCCGGCGCGTGGTCGCTCGGCGGCACCGTGGCCGACGGCCTTGCCGAAGCCGTGCCGCTGGAAGACATTCCCCCGCTGCACCAGATCGCGCTTGCGCCGCGCCCGGGGGTGTGAGATGGCGCTCGAGCCGGCGGAGGTCGTGCGGCTGCTCGATGATCCGGCGGCAGCCGCCGCCTGGGGCCGGGCCGCCGGGCTCTCCGAGCCGGAAGCCGCCCACCGGTCGCTCGTCGGTCTCTCGGCGCACGGCCTCACGCTCGACCTGCTCGCATCGCTGGCCGCGGCGCTCGGGCGGCTCTTGCCGGGCGTGAGCGATCCCGACCGCGTGCTCGTGGCGGTGGAGCGGTTTTGCGGAGCCGTCCGCAGTCCGCTCTCCACCGCCACGCTCTTCGAGCGGGATCCTGTCGCGCTCGAGACCTTGCTCAAGATCTTCTCCGCGAGTCCGCACCTCGCGGAACTCGTGATCGCCGACCCCGAGTCGTGGGAGGAGATCCGCGTCGGGCAGGGGCGGCCCGAGAAGAAGGAGTCGCTCGCCGCCGCGCTCCGCGCCGAGATGGCCGTCGCGGGCGACCCCGAGGCCGCGCTGCGGACGCTGCGCCGGTTCAAGCGGCGCGAAACGCTGCGGATCGCCTATGGCGACATCGTCGTCGGCCAGCGGCTCGAGACCGTCGTCGCGCAGATCTCGCACGTGGCCGACGTGATCGTTGCGGAGGCTGTGCGATCGGCCGTGGCGCGGCTGGAGGCGCAGCGCGGCATCCCGCGCGAATCGGGGGGCGCTCGGGCGACGCTCGCCGCGCTCGCGCTGGGAAAGCTCGGCGGCGCGGAGCTCAACTATTCGAGCGACATCGATCTTGTGTTCGTCTATTCCGCCGATGGCAAGGTGGCGGGCCCGAAGCCCTGCACGAACCAGGAGTTTTTCGAGCGGGCCGTGCAGGAGGCCGTCCGCCTCATCGCCGAGCCCACCGACCTCGGCATCGCCTACCGCGTCGATCTCCGCCTGCGGCCGCATGGCAGCGTGGGGCCGGCGGTGCTCCCCTTCGAGGCGACGCTGCAGCATTACGACCAGTTTGGCCGCACCTGGGAGCGGCAGGCCTGGGTGAAGGCGCGGTGCGTCGGGGGAGACGAGCCGCTCGGCAGCCGGCTCGTGGTGGAGATGCAGCCCTGGGTCTACCGCCGCTGGCTCACGCGGGCCGACATCAGTGGCATCAAGGCCCTCAAGCGGAAGATCGAAAGCCGGGCGATCCGCGCGGGCACCGATGCGAGCGATGTGAAGACCGGCCGCGGCGGCATCCGCGACATCGAGTTTACGATTCAGTTTCTGCAGCTCTTGAGCGGCGGCGACACGCCGCGGGTGCGCACCGGCAACACGCTCGAGGCGATCCGCCGGCTCGCGGAGACCGGTGGCCTCACCGACCAGGAACGGGAGATCCTCGAACGCAGCTATACATTGCTTCGCACCGTGGAGCACCGGCTGCAGATCCTCTACGACCGCCAGACGCATCGGCTGCCCGACGCGCCGGCCGAGTTTGCACGGCTTGCGGTGCGCACCGGCTACGGCACCGGGGCCGACGCAGCGGATCGGCTGCGGCAGGATCTCGCCGAGTCCACCGCGCTCAACCGGCGGATCCTCGACCACCTGCTCCACGACGCTTTTCCGGACGATGCGGCGCCCGAGCCGGAGGTGGATCTGGTGCTCGATCCCGACCCGTCCGAGGACTTCGTGCGCGACGTGCTCGCGCGGCACGGCTTTCGCGACATCCCGCAGGCCCATCGCACGCTCGCCTCGCTCGGCGAGGAGAAGGCGCGGTTTCTTTCGACCCGCCGCTGCCGCCACTTCCTCGCGGCGATCGCGCCCCGGCTGCTCGCGGCGATCGGCCGGACGCCCGACCCCGATGCCACGCTCGTGAACCTCGCCGCCGTGAGCGATTCGCTCGGCGGCAAGGGGGTGCTCTGGGAGCTCTTCAGCTTCAATCCCGCCTCGCTCGACCTCACCGCGAAGCTCTGCTCCTCGAGCCCGTTCCTCGCCGGCCTGCTCGTGGGCAATCCCGGGATGATCGACGAACTGCTCGACAGCCTGCTCGTGGAGCGGCCGCCGACACCTGAGGAACTCGACGCCGACATCGCCGGCCTCTGCCGCGGCGCGATCGAGATCGGCCCGATCATCCATGCCTTCAAGGCATCGCAGCAGCTGCGCGTGGGCGTGCGCGACATGCTCGGCAAGTTCGACGTGGTGGAGACGACAGCCGCCCTCTCCGCCATCCCCGAGGCGATCCTGCGGGCGGTGATCGCCCACGAGGAGAAGCGGCTCATCGGCCGGCTCGGCGAGCCGATGGTGGGCGTGGGGGAGAGCGTCGGCATGCGGGCCGGGCCGGTGGTGCTGGCGATGGGGAAGTTCGGCGGCCGCGAGATGAACTACGCGAGCGACGTGGACGTGGTCTTCCTCTACGACCACGACGGCGCCACCTTCCCGGCGCGGGGCGTGCGCCGCTCGGCCGAGGGCACGACCAACGCCCACTTCTTCAGCGAGCTTGCGCAGCGCACGACGAAGGCCTTCAACGCATCCACGCCGCAGGGCCGCCTCTACGAGCTGGACTCGCGGCTGCGGCCGAGCGGCCGGAGCGGGCCGGCCGCCATTTCGCTCGAGGAGTTCGCCCGCTACTTCGCCGCCGACGGCCCGGCCGCGATCTGGGAACGGCAGGCCCTCGTGAAGGCCCGCGTCGTGGTGGGCTCGAAGTCGGCGGCCGCCCTCGCGACGCAGATCGTGCAGCGGGCCGCCTACGAGCGGCGCTGGACCGCCGAGGACGTCGAGTCGATCCGCACGATGCGGCTGCGGATGGAGGAGGGCGCGAAGGCGACGAACCTGAAGCGCGGCCCCGGCGGCGTGGTGGACATCGAATTCGTCGCCCAGATGCTGCAGCTCGTGCATGGCGGTGCGAACGCGACGCTGCGGACCCCCGAGACGCTCACCGGCCTCGTGGCCCTGCACGAGGCCGGGCACCTCGAGGACGAGGAATTCGCGTTCCTGCGCGGGGCGTATCTCACGCTGCGGGCGATCGAGGGCCGCCTGCGACTGCTCGACGCCGTGGATCGGCACGACTTCCCGTCCGATCCGGCCGAACAGCGAAAGCTCGCCCACCTCCTCGGCTACGACCACCCCGACCGCCTCGTCGCCGACGTGCAGTCACTCACGGCCCGCACTCGCCGCGCATTCAACCGCATCTTCGATCGTGCGGTCGCGGCGCTGCATTAAGCGTCAACTCGCTCAAGCCGGCCCGGGGCTGCACATACCCTCTCGCCGGACGCTCGCTGCGGAAGCCCGACGCGCGAGCGAGGAGAGTTGGCGCGTTTTCGCAGGTCGGGTGGGAGCGTCGCCGGTGGGAGTGGGGGGCGGATGGACCTTGCTTGCGCTGCGGGCTTCCGTAACGGTCGGCATACGCCGGCGACAGGGTACGGGTCACCCGAAGCCCGCCCCGTTCTTGTAGGACAGGCCGAAGCCTGTTTCAGTGGCAGGCTGAAGCCTGTTTCAGTGGCAGGCTGAAGCCTACCCTACGCGCTTGCGGCGGCGGGCGGCCCACATTTCCCAGGCGACCGGCAGCACCGACATCAGTACGATGCCCACGATCACGAGCTCGAAGTTTTTCTTCACGATCGGCACGTTGCCGAAGAAGTAGCCTGCCAGCGTGCAGATGAGCACCCAGAGCAGGCCGCCGACGACGTTGTAATAGAGAAACTGCGGGTAGTGCATGCGGCCGACGCCCGCCACGAACGGAGCGAACGTGCGGATGATCGGGATGAACCGGGCGAGCACGATCGTCTTGCCGCCGTGCCGCTCGTAGAAGTCCTGCGTCTGCACGAGGTGCTCGTGCTTGAGAAACCAGGCGTTCACGCGAAACGCCCGCGGCCCCACCCAGCGGCCGATGGCGTAGTTGAGCGTGTCGCCGAGCACGGCGGCCACGAAGAGCAGGCCGAGGAGCGTGAGGATGCCGAGCGACTCAGGGTAGAGCGCGGCCATGGCGCCGGCGGCGAAGAGGAGCGAGTCGCCGGGGAGGAACGGCGTGACCACGAGGCCGGTTTCGCAGAGGATGATCGCGAAGAGCAGGACGTAGGTCCACGGACCCCAGGCGTCGATCACGGCGTGGAGGTGGCTGTCGAGATGCAGGAAGACGTCGAGGATCGACTTGATCGCGTCCATGGCGGTGGGTCTCAGCGGCGTGCGGGACGGGCGGGGAGGGTGAGCAGCCAGGCCGCGGCGACGGGCACCGCGAGCGAGGCGACGAGCACCCACTGGAGCGAATCGGCCTCGGCACCGAGGCTGCCGGCGATGCTCCAGGCGAGCGCGACGGCAAGGTTACCCAGCGCGGCCGCTGCGAGGAAATCTCGAAATCGCATCCCGGTGCCGCCGGCGAGGAGCGTGGCCGCCTCGGCCAGGAGCGGCACGGGCCGCGTGAGCACGATGAGCAGGGGGCCGAGCCGCCGCTGCCGGGTTTCAAGGCCGTCGCGTTCGTCGGCCTCGAGGCCGGCCAGCGCCCGTCGGCCGGCCGTGCGGCCGAGCCACCAGCCGGCGCAGCTGCCGAGCGTCATGCCGAGCCAGGCGCAGGCCGTGCCGGCCGCGACGCCGAGCTCCGCGCCGCCGAGCGTGGCCACCAGGCTCGACGGCACCGGCAGGAGCAGGTCGGCGGCGAGCACGCCGATTTCAAGCGCGGCGAGGACGAGAGGCGCGGGCCGCGGCTCGAGCCAGCGGGCCACGATCTGGTCGAGGCGGGCGCCAAAGAGCAGAAACGGGACGAGCGGCACTGCGATCGCAGCGCAGGTCAGGGCGACGAGGAGGCGAGTCGTGCGGCGCATGACGGGGGCAGTGGAGCGGCTCGTTGGTCTGCGGCTGCGGCCTCGCCGCGGCGCCGTCCGGCGGCGGTGCGGGCGCGGAGCAGGTCGATCAGGAGGTCGTGCGACGGCGTCACCACGAGGTAGACGGCCAGTGACAGGATAGCCAAGTCGCGGGGCGAGTGGTGCGGCGAGAGCCACCACCAGGCGCCGAGGAGCGCCGCCCACGTGGGCAGAAGCAGCGGCAGCGCCGCCAGATGCAGCCGCAAAACCGCCCGCCCGAGCGCGGTCGGGTTGGTCGGCCGAATCGCCGCCACGAGCGGGGCGAGCAGCCAGAGATGCCGCCAGGCATGCCAGCAGAGAAAGTAGAGGCCGACCGAGAAGAGCGGATCGGTGGTCGCGCCGAGCACCGCGATCGGGGCAAGATCGACGAGCGTGGCGAGCGACCGGCGGAGGGCCCCCGGCACCCGACGATCCAGAATCGTTTCCAGGAGCAGCGCGACCGCTGCCGACGCGACGAGGCATCCGCCCGCGGTTCGAACGCCGGTGGGAGCGAGCCAGACATCCGCGGCATCACCGGCGGAAAGCGCGAGAAGCCGGGAGACCACGGCGCTCGTCTCGGCGGGGAAGCAGGCCATCGGCACGCCGATCACGGGTGCCCCGCGGGCGATCGCGGCGAGCATGCGCCGCCACCAGACCGAGGCGATCGGCGGCGACTGTCCGTCGGCATGCGCCATCCCGAAGTGCCAGATCGACACGGCGGTGAAGAGCAGGACGAGCGGAATGGGAAAGAGCACGAATCCGCCGAACACGAGGCCCATCACCGCGATGTAGCCGGCGAAGAGCCGCACCGCCGCGGCCGTGCCGCCGAGCCGCCGGGCGATCGCGAGATCGGCGGCGCCGTGCGGCAGTCCGACGACGACGAGCGAGACGAGCCAGGGCACCGCGGCCGCCCGCGACGACCAGCCTGTGCCGAAGGCCAGGCCGGCCGCCGCCGCGGCGAGCAGGCAGCCGAGCGGCAGCCTGCGAAAGACCGTCTCCTCGAAAGGGAGTGTGACGCGCACGATTGGGGCCTTTTGGAGCAAAGTAGACCGCTTGCTCAAGTAGACCGCTTGCTCCGCAAGCGGATCCAGATCCGCTTCGGGACGAAGCGGTCTACATTGGGCAAGCCGGGGGTCGGGGAAAACTTCCCCGCCCCCGGCTCGTCCCCGGATGCGTTACAGCCGCAGCCGCGATTCGTGGCTTTGGCTCATCGCCTTGATGCCGTGGTAGGCCACCAGTCCGAAGCCCACCTTGTTGATCACGTCGGCGACGTTGTAAATGATCTCGCGAAGCTCCCCGTTGCCCGAGCGGGCCATGAGGAACCCGATCGGATAGATCGCCCAGCCGATCAAAACGAACAGCCGC
This sequence comes from Pirellulales bacterium, assembly GCA_044336925.1. GTDB lineage: Bacteria > Planctomycetota > Planctomycetia > Pirellulales > UBA1268 > RGVT01. Next base: position 21,859 of record JBIIOM010000005.1, on the reverse strand, counting down.
ATCGTCTCGAGCGCCTTCGCCAGGGGCGCCGGTGCCTCGGCGATCGCCTGGCCGAGCGACATGTAGAGCACGCCGACGATCAGCGCCTCGCAGACGCACGACACCAGGAAGAACGTCCACCACCGCTCGGAATTCACCGGCGACGTCTCGGCGATGAAGGCCGTGACGATCATCGCGATGTCGAGCAAGACCAGCTGCGCGAAGAACTTCGTCCCGCGCTCGCCCATCCGCAGAAGCAGCGGGAATTTCACGAGCAACAGCGGCGTCGTGAAGAGCCAGTCGATATACCGCAGCGCCGTCGGGAACGTGCCCCCCGATTCCTGGTAGACGTGCGTCATCTTGTAGTAATGGAAGCAGGCGATCGCGCAGACCAGGCCCGCCACCACCATCGCGCTGCGGTAGGCCGGATCGACGTTGTCGCGCATCAGGAAGAAATAGAGGGCGCCTGCCCCCATCGCCACGGTGCCGGCGAAGAAGAGATAGAGCGTGATGGACTGCAACGGTGTGTTCTTGGTGAAGTCGGCCGAGAGGGGAATGACTCCCTCCGCGACCGCGAATGCCTGGGCCAGAAGAGCGTTCATGGAAAACCTCCGAGAAGTGTGGCAACGCGTTGAATGCCGCGATGCCCTTGGCTGTGAGCCGGTCCCTGCGCGAACCCGTGCATCGGCACGGGTCGGACGAAAGGCTTGCGTGCCTTCCGGGATGTTCCGGATGAACGGCAGATTGGTGGGACGATGTCGAGATGCCGGTCTCCGGAAAGAGTCCGCGGCAGCCGCCGGCTGCCACGACCTCCATCCGAGGGGCATTATCCTTCAAGGAAATCGGCTGGCAACAGCAGAATTTTCGGTCGAGCCGGCTGGGCCGCTTCAGCCGGTCGCGGCGCGGGCTTGCGCGGCGATGTCGAGACCGACGGTTTCGCCCCAGCGAGCCAGCAGGGATCGATACACGGGGCCGGGCCGGCCGCTGCCCACGGGCCGGCCGTCGAAACGCGTTGCCGGGAGCAGGCAGTTGGGCGTGCTCGTGAGGAGGATCTCGTCGGCGGTGGCGAGGTCGGCCTCCCGCAGGGAGGTCTCGCGCCAGGCGATGCCCGCCGCCTCGGCGAGTTGCTCGAGGTAGTGGAGGCTCACGCCGCGGAGCGCATCGGCCGGCGGCGGCGCCAGGATCGCGGTTTGCCGCACGATCGCGATGTTGGCGGTGGAGGTCTCGCTCACGCGGCCGTCGGCATGGCACAGCACCGCGCGGCTGCCACGCTCACTCGTATCGGCCTCGCGGTCGGCGAGGTGGTAGTGCATCCGGCTGCGGCACTTGAGCGCGAGCGGCCACGATTCCTCCGGCACCTGCCGGATCGAGACGCTGCGCAGCGCAAGCCCCTCGTCGTAGGCCTTCGCCCAGAGCTTGAACGCCAGCGGAAACGAATGCACGGCCACCCGCGGCATGCCGCGCCGGCCCTCGTGCTGCGACGGCTGGTCGCCCGGCGTGGCGAAGATCACGACGCCGAGGTCGCTCCCGCGCGGGCCAAGGGCATGATTGTGGCTGGCGACCGCGTCGGCCGCCTTGAAGATCGCCTCGACGGACGGGCCGGGCTCGATGCCGGCCACGGCGAGCGAATCGCGAAACCGCGTCGCATGGAGATGCGGCAGGAAGAGCCGGCCGGCGAAGGTTCGCAGCTGCTCCGTGACCGTCGCCCCGAGCACGAACCCGGCATCGCCGACCGGGAGGCTGAGATCGGCCCGCGAAAGAAGATCGCCGTCGAGCCAGGCGATTTCAGGGGGGGCGCCGTCGGGGCCGCGATCGTTCGGCGTTTGCATCACGGTATGACGTGCGTCACGGAATAGAGTGGAGGATAGGGGATTCGAACCCCTGACCTTCTGGCTGCCAGCCAGACGCTCTCCCAATTGAGCTAATCCCCCAGCGGTTGTTCGTGTCCGTGACGCTGGGAAGCACGGGCCTGTTTCGGCCCAACGGCTCTTGGAAACTATCGACCGCTTGCGGGAATGTCAACGCGAAGCGACTGTATCCAGTGTCCATGCCGAAAAAACCCTCCTCGACCGAGCCCTCCGTTGCCGCACCGGCGTCGGAGACGGTACGGGCCGCGGTCACGGTGATGCTCGGGCTTTACTTCGTGGGGCTCGCGCTTTCGATCCTGGCAAACTCCACGAGCGGCTCCTCGGCGCTCGTGCGGACGGTTCACGGGCGGCTCTTCTCGCCGTGGATGACGCCGCCCTGGCTCGACCTCGGCTACGACACGAAGCTCACGTATGGCCTGCCTGATGACGCCGACCACCGGATCGAGGTGCGGCGGCAGGGAACGCCCGCAACGACGAAGCCGCTCGTGCTGCCCGCGGCCGACATGCGAGGCGAACGGGCGCGGCGGTGGCGGCGGCTCGCCCGCGCCGCAGTGATCGCCGAGCAGGATCCAGACCGCGAGGCGCTGCTTCCCGCAGCGATCGGCGCGGGGCTTTTCGACGACGTCGGCGGCGAGGATCTCACGCTCCGCATCCTGCGCGAGGTGCGGCCCGAACGGGCGGAGGTGTCCGTGGCCGGTGCGACACCGCCGCGGTTCGAGCAGGCCTATGCGGCGCGGGTGCGCCGCGTGGCCGGCGAACTGCAACTGATCAAGAACGAGCCGAAGGAAGAACTCGCCCCCGTGATCCGCGAGCCGATGCCATGAGCGGCCTGCACGAGACGCAAGTTTTCAGCCACTGGCGACTATGGTGCAGCGCCGGCTCAGGGACGGCAGAAGTCTTCTCGCTGCGGCCGCGGCGGCCACACGCTCGTCGAGCTTCCGCCGATCCCTTCGCCTTCGCCAGTGGGTTCGCCAAGGTCGACGGCGAGCCGTCACTCGCCGACGCGATCGGCGTGACGTGGAATCGCTACTGGTTCACGCCGGCGGACCCACTGCCGCTGGCGATCGTGCGGATCCTCGCCGGGGCTCTCGCGCTCGCCCTCTGGCTCAGCTATGCCGCCGACCTCGAGGCCTGGTTCGGCCCCTTCGGGATCATCTCGCGCGAGCTTCTCGACGGCTGGCGATCGCCGTGGGCCGTGTCGCTCTTCGATCTCGCCGGTTCGCCGGGCCTGCTGCGTGCGGCTTGGATCGGCGGCGCGGTCGTCTTCGCGATGCTCACCGTCGGCCTCGCCACGCCGGTTGTATCCGTGCTCGCCGCCATTCTCTTCTCGTCGCTTTTGCATCGCGGGCCGATGCTCGTGGGCCCGGCCGACGACATCGTCGCGGTGATCCTCTGGTGCCTCGCGATCGGCCGCTCCGGCGACGCCCTCTCGATCGATCGCCTCCTCGCCGCCCGCGCGGGGCATCCCGCGCCGGCCCCCACCGTGCGAACTCGCGTCGCGCTCGGGCTTCTGCAGGTGCACGCCTCGGTCATCGCCGCCGCCGCCGCGGTGGCGCAGCTCAAGGGGGACGTCTGGTGGAATGGCATGGCCGCCTGGTGGCTGGCCACGCGGAGCGGCTCGCGGGTGATCGACCTCACGGGGCTATTCGCCCGGTCGGAATACCTGACGAACCTCGTCACGCAGGCGATCCCGCTCTGGGAACTGCTCTTTGCCGTGGGCGTCTGGTTCGTGCCGCTGCGGCGGCTGCTCATTCCGGCAGCGCTCGTCGCCTGGCCGCTCATCGGGATCCTCGCCGGCGAACCCTACTGGGGCCTGGCCATGGTGGTGCTGTCAGCGGCGTTTGTAGACCGCCTCGAAGGAGACCGCTTGCGCAAGTAGACCGCTTGCTCCGCAAGCGGATCCAGACCCGCTTCGGGACGAAGCGGTCTACTGTGTTTGACTGGCGGCGTAGGATGGAGCGTCGCTTCGGCAGGGCTGCCGCACCTTTCGCGGAGCCCTGCCATGGCCCATAAGCGGATTCTTTTTCGCGCGGAGGCCCGCGAGCGGGTGCTCCGCGGCGCGACGATCCTCGCCGACGCCGTGCGCGTCACGCTCGGGCCCAAGAGCAAGTGCGTGCTCATCGAGAAGCCGTGGGGGCCGCCGCTCGTCTGCAACGACGGCGTGACGATCGTCAAGGAGATCGACCTCGAAGACCCCGAGGAGAATCTCGGCGCCCACATGCTCCGCGAGGCGGCCGAGCGGACGGCCGACGTCGTGGGCGACGGCACGACCACGTCGACGCTCCTGGCCCACGCCATCTTCTCCGACGGTCTCAAGAACCTCGCCGCCGGCGCCAGCGCCGTCGACATCAAGCGCGGCCTCGACCGCGGGCTCAAGACGGCGGTGGCCACGATCCGCGGGCTCTCGAAGCCGGTCGCCAGCCGGAAGGAGAAGGCGCAGGTCGCCACGATCTCCGCCCACAACGACGCGGCGCTCGGTGATTTCGTGGCCGAGGCGATGGACCGCGTCGGGAGCGAGGGGGTGGTGACGGTCGAGGAAGCGAAGGGGATGGAGACATCGATCGAGGTCGTGGACGGCATGCAGTTCGACCGCGGCCTGCTCTCCCCCTACTTCATCAACGACGCGGAGCGGCAGCAGGCGGTCGTCGAGCATTCGCTGATGCTGCTGTACGAGGCGAAGATCGCGAGCCTCAAGGAATTTCTGCCGTTTCTGGAGGGCGTGGTGCCGCTGCGGCGGCCGCTCGTCGTGATCGCCGAGAGCGTCGAGGCCGAGGCGCTTGCCACGCTCGTGGTGAACCGGCTGCGGGGCATCCTCGACTGCGTGGCCGTGAAGGCGCCGGGCTACGGCGACCGCCGCAAGGAGCTGATGCAGGACATGGCGATCCTCACCGGCGGCAGATTCATCTCGGCCGATCTCGGCGTGACGCTCGACAGCGTGAAGGCCGCCGATCTCGGTTCGGCCGCGCGGATCGTCGTGGACCGCGACACGACGACGGGGGCGTGGTCGTGGGCGACCTGCGGCGGGGCGCGGGCAGCCACGGGTTCGACGCCGCCCGCGGCATCTATTGTGACCTCGTCGAGGCGGGGATCGTCGATCCGACGAAGGTGGTGCGGACGGCGCTCGAAAACGCCGTCAGCGTGGCGGGCACGCTCCTGCTCACCGAGGCGACGCTCACGCAGGTGAAAGACGAGAAGGGGGAGAAACCACAGCCGGAGATGGCCCTGTAAGTCCCGGCCCGCATGCTGCGGCGAGACGGTGGAAATCGTGTTGACGGAGGCGAAGGGGTCGGCGAACGCTCGAGGAGCATTGGGCCGCCGCGGCCCACGCGACGCGACGTTTGCCGCCCCGAAGCCGGTGCTACAGCCAGCTGAGGCTCCTCGATGGCGGCTATACTGCTCCCATGCGAAAGCCGCGACGCAACCCCTTCTATCTCGTGCTCGGCCTGGTCGGCTTCCTCTTCACGATCACGGCCTGCGCCTACTGCATCTCGGTGCTGCGGGGCGTGCGGCCAGAGACGGCCCGGGCCGCGGTCCATCCATTCGAGAAGCTGATGGATCGGCACGGCACGGCGCTCCTCACGGGCCAACTCGTCGTGCTCGCGATCGCGACCGTGGGCGCCGTCGCGCTCGATGAATACCACGCCAGGAACGGCAAGCCGTGACCGCGTCGGCCGCCCGGCAGATCGAGTCGCTGCGGAACGAGATCCGCCGCCACGACCGGCTCTATTACGTGGATGCCCGGCCGGAGATCACCGACCGCGAATACGACGCGCTCGTCGAGAAGCTGCGGCAGCTCGAGGAGAAGCATCCGGAGCTCGTCACGCCCGACAGCCCCACGCGGCGGATCGGCGACGAGCCGGTGCCGGAGCTCACGTCGGTCACGCACCGCGTGCCGATGCTCTCGATCGACAACACCTACAGCGCCGACGATCTCGCCGCCTGGGGCCGCCGCGTCGAGAAACTCCTGCACGGCGAAGGGCATGCGAAGGAGCCGATCCGCTGGGTGCTGGAGCTCAAGATCGACGGCGTGGCCGTGTCGCTGACGTTCGCGCACGGCCTGCTCGCGCTCGCGGCGACCCGCGGCAACGGCGTGGTGGGGGACGACATCACCCACAACGTGCGGACGATCCACGGTGTGCCGCTGCGGCTCGAATTGGAGAAGCCGCCGGCGCTCGTCGAGATCCGCGGCGAGGTCTACATGACGAATTCCGACCTCGTGGCCCTCAACGAGGAGCAGGCGGCGAAGGGGCTCGCCCCGTTCGCCAACACGCGAAACGTCGCCGCCGGCAGCATCCGCCTGCTCGACCCGCGGGAGTGCGCCGCGCGGCCGCTCCGCTTCCTCTGCCACGGCGTCGGCGATGCGACGGGCCTCGGGGCGACGTCGCAATCGGAGCTATTGGACTGGGCGCAGCATGCCGGGCTGCCGATAGCGCCGCGGACGAAGACGTTCGACTCGATCGACGCCCTCGTCGAGCACGGAACCGAATTGATCGAAGAACTCCACTCGCTCGACTTCGAGGTGGACGGCTTCGTGGTGAAGGTGGATCGCTTCGACCAGCAGAAGCGGCTCGGCACGACGGCGAAGAGCCCGCGGTGGGCGATCGCCTGGAAGTTCGAAAAGTTCGAGGCCACCACGAAACTCGCCGGCATCCGCGTGCAGGTGGGCCGCGGCGGCACCGTCACGCCCGTCGCCGACCTCGAGCCGGTGGAGCTTGCCGGCACGACGGTCAGCCGCGCGAGCCTCCACAACGCCGACGAAGTGGCCCGCAAGGACATCCGCGTGGGCGACGTGCTCGTCGTCGAGAAGGCGGGCAAGGTGATCCCGCACGTCGTCCGCGTGGAGAAGCACCTGCGGAAGCACCACCACAAGCCCTGGACGCCGCCGACGGAATGCCCCGAGTGCGGCACGGCGCTCGTGAAGGATACCGAAGGCGTCTACATCCGCTGCCCCAACGTCGATTGCCCCGCGCGGTGCCGCGAACGGCTGAAGTTTTTCGCGTCGCGCGGCGCGATGGACATCGAAGGCCTCGGCGACAAGCTCGTCGAGCAGCTCGTGGCCACCGGCCTGGTGAAAGACTACGCCGATCTTTACTCGCTCACGGTGGACCAGCTCGAGCCGCTCGAGCGGATGGGCAAAAAATCGGCGCAGAGCCTCGTCGAGCAGATCGAGGCCAGCAAGGGCCGCGGCCTCGCCCGCGTGCTCAACGCGCTCGGCATCCGCCACGTGGGCCCGCGGGTGGCGGCGCTGCTCGCGCAGCAGTTTCCGTCGATCGAAAAGCTGCAGGAGGCCACGGCCGAAGCGCTTGGCGATGTGCACGAGATCGGGGACGTGATCGCGGAGAGCGTCCACGCCTGGCTGGCGGGCGACTATGGCCGCCGCGTGATTCGCGGCTTGGCCGCCGCGGGAGTGATGCTCGAACTGCCGGCGGAGGAGCGGATCGCGGAGGGCCCGCTCACCGGCAAGACACTCGTCGTCACCGGCACGCTCGAGGGCTTCTCACGGCAGGGGGCCGAGGAGGCGATCCGCAAGGCAGGGGGGCGCGCGTCGGGAAGCGTGTCGAAGAAGACCGACTACGTGGTCGCCGGCGCCGAGGCGGGCAGCAAGCTCGAGAAGGCACAGAAGCTCGGCGTGCGCGTGATCGACGAGGCCGAGTTCAAGCAGTTGCTCGGCCAGTAGGACAGGCTTCAGCCTGTCACGCGTGCGAAAGGCTCGTTGAGCATTGCCAATCGGGTTGCGGACGGTTGCCACGGAAGCCCGACGCGCAAGCGAGGGGAGTTGGGAAAGTTCCGGCGGGGCGGGCGGGTGTGACATTGGATCGAGTGGACGGCGGATGGACCTTGCTTGCGCTGCGGGCTTCCGTCAGCGACAGGCACGGAGGCCTGTCCTACGCCGCCTCTGCGGTCGGCCGCGCGAGCAATTCGTCAGCGGCGGCGACCACGCTCGCCACGTCGATCGCGGCCATCGCGACCGTGTCGGTCTTGCGGTCGTGCCACGGCGGGCGGAGCGACGAGGGCGGCTCGACCACACGGTGGAGCGGGCCATAGGGGCCGTTGCGCTTCGCGGGCACCGGGCCGAAGAGCCCGACGCAGGGCGTGCCGACGGCGGCGGCGAGGTGCAGCGGGCCGGTGTCGCTCGAGATGAAGACCCGCACGAGCCGGCAGAGCTCGCCGAGGTCGGTGAGCGTGGTGTCGGGGGCGAGGATGGCGGCGCGGCCGGCGCGTGCGGCGATCTGCTCGGCGATCGCCCGCTCCTTGCCGCCTCCCCACGCGACGACCGACCGGATGCCGTGCCGCCGGTGCAGTTCAACGGCCACCTCGGCGAAGCGTTCGGCGGGCCAGAGCTTCGAGGGCCAGCCGGCGCCGGGATTGATCAGCGCGGGGGCCGCGGCGAATCGCTGCGCGGTGAACCACTGCTGCATCCGCGCGCGGCTGACCGGCCAGCGCGGCATGTCGAAGGCCGGCGACGGCTCGCGCACGCCGAGTGGCGCGAGCAACTCACAATTGCGGTCGAGGACGTGGGCCGCGGTCGTCACGACGCGGTGCGTGTAAAAACGCCAGGCCTGCTCGCGGGATTCAGGCCTCGCATGGCCGGCCCGCACGCGGGCGCCGGAAAGCCAGGTGGCGACGCCGCTCTTGAAGAGACCTTGCAGGTCGATCGTGGCGTCGGGCGCGAAGTCGCGCATTTGCCGGCGCAGGGAGAGCACGGTGCGGGGCGACTTGAGCCAGCCGCGCGGCAGCCGGAAGAGATGGTCGATCGCGGGGTGCCCGGCGAGGACGTCGCCGGCGCGGCCCTCGACCACCCAGCCGATCGTGGCCCGCGGGAACGCCCGCTTGAGGGCAACGGCCGCCGGCACGCCATGCAGCACGTCGCCGATGGCGGACAACTTCACGACGACGATTGAGCGGGGGGCATCCATGGGGCGGGGATTTTTTCGCGGCCCCGCCCGCGTGGCAAGGCCAATTTCGCGAAAAAACCCGGTGGAATGGTTCAAGTAGAACGCCGCAAGTAGACCGCTTGCTCCGCAAGCGGATCTGCAGGGGATCCGCTTCGGGACGAAGCGGTCTACGGGGGACGAAGCGGTCTACTCGCCCGCGAGGTCGCAGAGCATGGCGTCGGCGACGGTTTGCGGGCAGCTCCAGACGAGGAAGAAGAGCGACTCGCGGACGAGTCGCTCGGCCGGGTGGCCGGCCACGAAGCCTGCTCCCTTGGAGGCGGTGAGCGCGGCCTGCGCGGTGCGGACGACGAGGCTGTTCGCATCGCCGCGGAGCCGGTCGCGTGCTTCGGGGGCGATGCCGGCGGCGGCGGCCGAGTGGAGCTGCGCCGCCAGGTCGACCAGCTCCGCCCGCAAGCGATCGGCGACCGGGGCGAGGCCGGGCCTGTTCGCCGCCTCGGCGTCGAGGACGGCCAGCGATGCGCGGGTGCTGCCGAGCGCGAGCGCGGTCGTCGCCAGGCCGCCGGTCCGCACGCCGCCGCCGGACGGGGCGATCACGGCCGCCGGTCGCACGCCGTCGAATGCCACGCTCGACGTGCGGCTGCCCGAGAGAGCGAGCATGTCGAGCGGCGGCGCGATCGAGAGGCCGGCGGCGTCGGTCGGCACGATGAAGAAGAGTTGTTCGCCGGTGGCGCTGGCCGCGCCCGTCACGATCGATTCGCAGGCATCGGCGCCGGTCACCCAGGGGCATGCTCCGTCGAGCCGCCAGCCATCGGTATCGAGACGGGCCGCGAGCGCGGGCGCGGCGAGGTGGCGCCTGCTCGTGGAGAGGTGCGAGATCCCGACGGTGGTGAACGACTCGCCGCGGGCGAGCGCGGGCAGCCAGGCGGCGCGGACCTCGGGCGGGCCGGCCGCGATGATCCGGCAGGCGCTCGCCCATTGCGTCAGCGCGAGCGCCGTCGTGAGGCAGCGTTCGGCGATCGCCACGAGCGACTCGATGATTGCCGACTCGTCGGCCTCGGTGCCGCGGCAGTCGGCGGGGATGAAGGCGGCCAGCACGCCCGACTGTGCGAGCAGCGAAAACGCCCCACTCCGCCGGGGGCCGTCGCGGTGGGTCGCTTCCGCCAGCCCGCCGATCGCGTCGTAGAGCGCGGGGGAACGTTGCTCGGGGGCGGGGTGGGGCACGAGTGGTGGGCGAGCGGTTGAGAAGATCCGCTTCGGGACGAAGCGGTCTACGGGGGCGAAACGCGTTCGCGGAGCGGACCAGTGTGGGAGATTATGCGCCCGATGTTTCGCGGGGTCGATGCGTTGCCGACTTGACGGTATACTCCCGATCCTTCTGGCAGGTTTTCTCCCACCATCTCCACGCCCCGTCCGGAGCAATAGCCATGAGCCATGCCGAAGAGACCTCCCGCCGCGCCCCTGCCAGGAACAGTTCACCGCAAACCGTCCAGCTCTCGCCCCCGCGGCTGGACGAGCTCTCGCCGCAAAATCTCTACGACAAGTGCATGGCGCTGGCCCGCAACCTCTGGTGGAGCTGGCATCCGGAGGTGACGAACCTCTTCCGCGAACTCGACCCGATCCGGTGGCGGCAGCTCGACCACAATCCGATCGCGCTGTTGGCCGAGTTCACCCCCGAGCGGCTCGAGGCCCGGGCGGCGGAGCTCGTCCTCTACAGCCGGATCAACCAGGCCTACCGCCGGCTCAAGGAGTATCTTGCAGCCGGCAAGACCTGGAGCGACGTCAACGCCGGTGTTCTCGGATCGAAGCCCGTCGTCTATTTCTCGGCGGAGTTCGGGATCCACGAGTCGGTGCCGATCTATTCCGGCGGCCTCGGCGTGCTCTCGGGCGATCACATCAAGAGCGCCAGCGGTCTCGGTATCCCGCTCATCGCCGTCGGCCTCTTCTACGACCAGGGCTACTTCAAGCAACAGCTCGACATCGACGGCTACCAGCACGAGGAATACCTGCAGTCGCGGGTCGAGGCGCTGCCGATCGAGCCGGCCATCGACGCCGAGGGCAAGCCGCTCGTCGTGCAGGTGGACACGCGTTCGGGCCCGATCCTCGCCAAGGTCTGGAAGATGGCGGTGGGCCGCGTGAGCCTCTACCTGCTCGATTGCGACGTCGAGGGCAACACGCCCGAGGATCGCGAACTCACGAGCCGGCTCTATGGCGGCGACACGCGGACGCGCATCCGCCAGGAGGTCGTGCTCGGCATCGGCGGCGTCAGGGCGATCCGCGCGATGGGGATCGTTCCGGGCGTGTATCACCTCAACGAAGGGCACTCCGTCTTCGCGGCGCTCGAGGCCGTCCGCGTGCGGATGCACCGCGACGGTTTCGACTTCAACGACGCAGTGCGCAAGGTGGCCCGGCAGACGGTCTTCACGACCCACACGCCCGTGCCCGCCGGCCACGACCGCTTCGACAGCACGCTCATGGAAGAGCACCTCGGGCCGATGCGCGACGCGCTGGGCATCTCGCACGATCACCTCATGAGCCTCGGCCGCGTGGAGCCCCACAACCACGAGGAACCGTTCTGCATGACGGTGCTCGGACTCAAGATGTCGCGGCGGGCGAACGCCGTGAGCGCCCTCCATGGCCATGTCAGCCGCCGCATGTGGTCGCCCCTCTGGCCCTACCGGGTCGAAGAGGAGGTGCCGATCGGCCACATCACCAACGGCGTGCATGTGCCAAGCTGGCTCTCCTGGCAGATGCTGCAGCTCTACGATCGGATCTTTCCGGCCAACTGGTTCCGCCGCATCGGCGAGTCCGACGTCTGGCAGAAGATTTACGAATGCGATCCCGGCGAGCTCTGGGAAACGCACTACGCCCTCAAGAATCTGCTCCTGCAGTTCGTCCGCCGGCGCGTGAGCCGGCAGTGCCGCCGGCGCGGTGAGTGCGACGAAGCGGTGGAAATGGCGCGGACGGTCCTCGATCCCAACATCCTCACGATCGGCTTCGCGCGGCGGTTCGCCACCTACAAGCGGGCCGACCTCGTGCTCGGCGACATCGAGCGACTCGTTCCGCTCGTCACCGACAAGGAGCGGCCGATCCAGATCATCTTCGCCGGCAAGGCCCATCCGGCCGACGAGCCGGGCAAGGCGCTCATCCGCAAGATCGCCAACCTGCGGCACGACCCACGGGTGGGCGGCCGCATCGTCTTCGTCGAGGATTACGACATCAACGTCTGCCGGCACCTCATCCAAGGCGTCGACGTCTGGCTCAACAATCCCCGGCGGCCGCTCGAGGCCTCGGGCACGAGCGGGCAGAAGGTGGTGCTCAACGGCGGCCTCAACTGCTCGATCCTCGACGGCTGGTGGGCCGAGGCCTTCGACGGCCGCAACGGCTTCGCGATCGGCCGCGGCGAGACGCACGCGAACGACGAGATCACCGACCGCCGCGATGCGGAGGCGCTCTACAAGGTGCTCGAGGAGGAGGTGATCCCCACCTTCTACGACCGCGACGCCGACGGCCTGCCGCGCGAGTGGATCCGGATGATGAAGAACTCGATCAGCTCGCTGGCCTGGCGGTTCAGTTCGCACCGCATGGTGATGGACTACGCCCGGGCCTGCTACGTGCCGGCCGCCGGCGGCGTGTCGTGCGACATGCACAACCGCTGAGCCCGTGCGGCGGCAGGTAGACCGCTTGCTCCGACGTTGACCGCTTGCCATGTAGACCGCTTGCTCCGCAAGCGGATCCAGACCCGCTTGCGGAGCAAGCGGTCTACGGATGACAGGCTAAAGCCCGTCCTACTCCTCGAACGTGCGTTTGCCGCGGAGCAGGTGGTGGTAGTGCTGCGCGAAGCGGTGGGCCTCGTCGCGGACGTATTCAAGCAGCCGCAGGGAATAGGAGTCGCGCGAGAGCCGCAGCGGCTCGCCCTGCCCCGGCAGGAAGATCTCTTCCTCGCGCTTGGCCAGCGAGATCATGCACGGCGGCTCGATGCCGAGCGACTCGACGGCGTCGAGCGCCGCCGAGAGCTGCCCCTTGCCGCCATCGACCAGGAAGATGTCGGGGAGCGACGCCCCCTCGCGGATGAGACGCGAGAACCGCCGCGATACCACTTCGTGGATGCTCTTGAAGTCGTCGATGCCGTCGACCGACTTGATCCGATACCGCTTGTAGCCCGGCTTGAAGGGGAGCCCGTCGATGAACTGCACGAGGCTGGCCACCGTCTCGTTGCCGTGGAGGTGCGCGATGTCGACGCCCTCGATCACCCGCGGCGGCTTCGCCAGCCCCAGCACCTTCTCCAGGCCGGCGAGCCCCTTCTTGGGATCGACGAGAAACACCTCGGGCTGGACGTTTTCCTCGAGGTCGCCCCGCTGGTCGAGCGTCTCCAGGAGGCGGATCTCGTCGCGCAGCCGCGCCGCCTTCTCGAACTCGAGCTTCACCGAGGCCGCCAGCATGTCCTGCCGCATCTCCTCGAGGAGCCGCTTCTTGCCCCCTTCGAGAAACGTCTTCAGCCGGTTGATGTCCTTGCGGTAATCATCCTTCGAGATCCGCAGGTTGCACGGCGCGGTGCACTGGTCGATCGAGGCGAGCAGGCAGGGGCGAAACCACCGCCACTGTTCGTCGTCGGCGTCGATGTCGAGGGTGCAGGTGCGAAACTTGAAGATCCGCTGCAGGACGACGATCGCGCCGCGAAGCGATCCCGCGCTCGTGAACGGCCCGTAGAGCTTCACCCCCTTGGATCTCGGCGTCCGCGTGAACTCCACCCGCGGATAGTCTTCGTGGGTCGTGATCTGCAGGTAGGGAAACGTCTTGTCGTCCTTGAGGTCGGAGTTGAACCGCGGCTGCACGTCCTTGACGAGCCGGCTCTCGAGCAGGAGCGCGTCGACCTCGCTCTCCGCCTCGAGGAAGTCGATGTCGCGGATCTCGCGGACGAGGTCGGCCGTCCGCCGATCCTGTTCCGCCGCCTTGAGAAAGTAGCTCCCCGCCCGGGCCCGGAGGTTCTTCGCCTTGCCGACGTAGATGACGCGGCCGGCGGCATCCTTCATGAGATACACGCCGGGCGTCTGCGGGAACGACTTCACCTTCTCCGCCGCGAGCGAGCGATCGCGGGCGGCCGCCACGGCATCGGTGTCGGCGGGCGTGGTTTCGGAGGTGTTGTCGGGGGTGGCTTCCACGGGCGCATTGTAGGGCGACAAAAAGGTGTCAGGACTCTTTTCCGGCCCACGCTGTTTACGAACAGAGCCCGTATGGGCCGGAAAAGAGTCCTGACACCTTTTTATCTACACGCCCGCGAGCGACCGCAGGTCTTTTTCGAGGGCGTCGAGGCGGGCGGTGAGGGAGGCCTTCACCTGCGGTAATTCTGCGCAGCTGCATGGGGGCGCGGCTGTGAACAGATAGAACTTGATCTTCGGCTCCGTGCCCGAGGGGCGGGCCGCCACCGCGTTGCCAAGCGCCGGGAAACGGCCGGGGGACCCCGAGCCGGCGTCGGGCAGGCCCGCCAGATCGAAGATCACGAGGTCGCCCTTGGCGCCTGTGAACGCGACGGGAGTCGTGCCCGGAGTGGATGTCGTGAGGCTGCCGTAATCGCGGGTGCGGACGACCTCGAGGCCGCCGAGCTTCGCCGGCGGCTTCGACCGCAGCGCCGCCATGATCTCTTTCATGCGATCCATGCCGCTGGCGCCCGGCAGCGTGATCGCCACCTGGCGCTCGAGGTGGCAGCCGTGCGCGCAAAAGAGTTCGTCGAGCTTTTCGTGCAGCGTCTTGCCCGCGGCCTTCAGGCTGGCGGTGAGCTCGGCGAGCAGGAGCGCCGCGACGCTCGCGTCCTTGTCGCGAACGTGCGTGCCGGCCAGATAGCCGTGCGATTCCTCGCAGCCGAAGACGAAGTGCTCCGGCCCCGTCTGGTCGATCGCCTGGCCGATCCACTTGAAGCCCACCTGCAGCGTGTCGACCGTCGTCACGCGGAAAGCCGCGGCGATCCGCCGGATCAGGCCGGTGGTCACGAGCGTCGTGATCACGTGGTCGGTGGCCGCGAGGACGCCGCGGGCCTTGCGGCTCGTGAGCACCCAGTCGGCGAGCAGCGCGGCGATCTGGTTGCCGGTGAACGTCTTCCACTCGGCGGCCGGCTTCGCCGTGAGCGGTGCGGCGGCGCCGAGGCGATCGCAGTCGGGATCGCTCGCCATCACGAGGTCGTCGCCGCGGGCCATCGCCTCGTCGATCGGCCCGGTGAGGACGGCCGGGTTTTCAGGGTTGGCCACGTGCCCCGGCACGTTGGGGAAGTCGCCATCCGGCTCTGACTGCGGGCCGTAGAGCCGCAGCTTCGCGAAGCCGGCCCCTGCGAGCACCGGCACCACGGCGCTCGCGCCCACGCCGTGCAGCGGCGTATAGAGAATGGACACGTCGCGCGGGCCCGGCGTGGCTTGTCTGAGCACCGCGGCCACGAATGCCGGGTCGATCTCCCCTTCGACGAACTGCACGCGGCCGCTCTTCACGCCCGCATCGAACGGCTCGCGGCGGACCGCGTCGACCGTCATCACGCGGTCGATGATTCCCTTGTCGTGCGGCGGGAGCACCTGCACACCCCCCGCCCAATAGACCTTCACGGCATTGTCGCTCGGCGGATTGTGACTGGCCGTGACCATGATCCCGCACGTGGCGCCGGTGTGGCGCACCGCGTAGGAAAGCTCCGGCGTGCTGCGGAAGCCACGCAGGAAAAAGACCTTGAAGCCCGCCGCCAACAGCACCTCCGCGCAGAGCTTGGCAAAATGTTCGGAGCGATGCCGCGTGTCGTAGGCGATCGCGCAGGTGGGAGTCTCCCCCGGCTTCATCACCGTCCGCACGTAATCAGCCAGGCCCTGCGCGCTCTCGCCGATCGTACGGTCGTTGATGGCATTGGAGCCGACCGGAAACATCGTGCCGCGGCGGCCGCCGGTGCCGAACGGAATCACCGTCCAATAGACGTCGTCGAGCTCCTTCCACCGCCCCTGATCGATGAGCGCCGCCAGTTCGGCCGCAAACTCCGCATACCGCGGCTCCGTCAGCCAGGCCTGCATCGTGGTGGCCGAGTGATCGGTGATCGAGCCGGCGGCACGGGCCGCGGCGATGGCGTCGAGGCGACGGGCGGTTTCGGGGGCGGGCGAAGGCATCGGCAAAACTCCAATCGGGATGCGAGGTGGGCGGATTCCCAGGGCGGTTTTATACTCTGCGGCTCTCATGGCAGACACATTGATCGTGACCGTGTCGGGATTGCGCGGCATCGTGGGGCAGAGCCTCATGCCGGAAGTCGCCGTCCGCTATGCCGCTGCCTTCGCCGAGACCATCCCGCCGGGGCCGATCGTGCTCGGCCGCGACGGCCGCGAGTCGGGCCCGCTTCTGCTTGCGGCGATCCGCGATTACCTCACGGGCGTGGGCCGCGACGTGATCGACTGCGGCGTCGCGGCGACCCCGACCGTTGGCATCGTCGTCCACGAGCACTCGGCCGCCGGCGGCATCCAGATTTCAGCGAGCCACAACCCGGCGGCTTACAACGGCATGAAGCTCTTCTCCCGGGCGGGTCGCGTGCTCTCCGCCGCGGCCGGCCGGAAGGTGCTCTCCCGATTCGAGGCGCTGGGCGGTCACGAGGCCGCGCAGCCCTTGGCCCTGGCTGAGGGAGCCGTCCGCGAGGTCGACGGAACGCCGGCGCACGTGAAGCTCGTGGCCGGCATCGTCGATGTGGCAGCGATCCGCCGCCACCGGCCGCGGGTCTGGCTCGATTGCGGCCACGGCGCGGGCAGCCGCGTGGCCCGACCGCTGCTCGAGCATCTCGGCTGCGACGTCGTGATCGAGGGGGGCGAGCCCGACGGGCAGTTCGAGCACACGCCCGAGCCGACCGCCGAAAATCTGGCGGCCTGGCTGCCGCGGATCGCACAACAGCACGCCGATGTGGGCTTTTTTCAGGATCCCGATGCCGACCGGCTCGCGATCGCCACGGCCGAGGGCCGCTCCATCGGCGAGGAGGCGACGCTCGCGCTCGCCGTCGACGCCGTGCTCGCGAAGCGGCCGGGCCCGATCGTCGTGAACTGCTCGACGAGCGGCATGGCGGCCGCGATCGCCGCCCGCCACGGCGTGCCCTGCCACGTGTCGGCGGTCGGCGAGGCCAACGTCGTCGAGAAGATGATCGAGACCGGCGCCGTGCTCGGCGGCGAGGGGAACGGCGGCGTGATCGATCCGCGCGTGGTGTTCGTCCGCGACAGCTTCGTGGCGATGGCACTCGTGCTCGAGCGGATGTGCGCGGGCCCCACGCTCACGAGCATCGACTCGCTCGCACGGGCACTGCCGCAACTCGTCATGAAGAAGACGAAGGTCGACCTCTCCCCGGAGATCCGCGGCCCGGCACTGGCCGAGGCCCTCGTGCGGATCGAGAAGGCCTTTCCGGAGGCGAAGCCCGACCGCCTCGACGGCCTGCGTCTCGACTGGCCCGGCGGCTGGCTGCTCGTGCGGTCGAGCAACACCGAGCCGATCGTGCGTCTCGTGGCCGAGGATCGCGACGCAGCGCGGGTCGACGAGGCCCTCGCCCGCGCCGGGGCAGCGCTTGCGTAGGACAGGCTTCAGCCTGTCTAGTATGCCAGGCTGAAACCCGTCCTGCAGAACGGGGAGGCTTCGGGCGATACGGGCGATACGGGCGATACGGAAGCCCGACGCGCGAGCGAGGAGAGTTGGCGATTTTCTCGCGGGTCGGGTGGGAGAGTCGTTGGTTGGAGTGGAGGGCGGATGGACCTTGCTGGCGCTGCGGGCTTCCGTGCGCTTGTCAGCATACGCCGGCTCCCGGGGCACGGGTCGCCCGAGGCCTCCCGTAGTCGTAGGACAGGCGACAGGGCCTTTCCTAGACAGGCTGAAGCCTGCCCTACCAGACAGGCTGAAGCCTGTCCTACTCTTCGAGTTCGGGGAGGACGGCTTCGGCGGCGGCGGCTTCGCGGAGCTTCTCGAGGGCCTTGGCCTCGATCTGGCGAACCCGCTCCTTCGTGACCCCGAGCGCCGTGCCGACTTCCTTCAGCGTCTGCGGCTCGTGCTCGTGGTCGAGGCCATAGCGGCGGATGATGATCGTCTGCTCCCGCGAGTCGAGACGGTCGAGGAACTTGCCCACCTGCTTGAGCCGGTCGCCTTCCGCCATCCGCTGCTGATACTCGTCGGCCCGCCGGTCGGCTGCGGACTGCAGCAGGTCCATGTCGGCCGCACGGAAGCGGTCGCGCCGGCGATGCTCGTCGGGAATCGTGCGGGCGAAATTCTTCATGATCGCCCACGACGCATAGGTGCTGAACTTGTTGCCCCGCGAGTAGTCGAACTTCTCGACCGCACGGATCAGCGACATGTTGCCGTCGCTCACGAGGTCGAAGAAGCTGTCACCGGGGGCCACCCGCCGCTTCGCGATCGAAACCACGAGCCGCAGGTTGGACCGCACGAGGCGGTTCTTCAGCCCCACGATCTCCTCGTAGAGCTTCTCGATCTGGTCCATGAGCCGGGTGCTCGGCCGCTCCAGGTTGAGCTGCTTGCGGAGCTCGGAAGCCTGGTGCTTCAGGAAGTTGAACTTCCTGAAGAGCCACACCTCCTGCTCCCGAGTGAGCAGCGGCACCTCGTAGAGGCTCGCCAGGTAGGCGGGCAGGCCGGAGGGGCGGCGGACCTTCTTCGTGGGCTCGTCGAGGCCGGGGAAGGGCTGGTCGACCACCTTCTCGGCGCTCTTGCGGCTGAAGAGCGCGTTGGGGATGTAGTCGAGCGGCAGCTGCATGATGTGCTCGGCCCGCTGCGAAAGGATCACGCGGTAGATGCTCGCCTTCGAGCGGCGGTAGCGCTTCGCGATCGAATCGACCGGCTCGCCCTGCGCGTAGAACTGGTAGATGCGGCTGCAGGTCTCGGGCCGAAGCTTCCCCTCGTCGGCGGCGAAGATCGCCGCCTCGGGGTGGTCTTGGTCGTGCTGCTTGATCGTGTAGCGGATGGTCTCGACGCTGCGGTTCAGCCGCGCGGCGATCCGCCGGTGCACGTCGGCCGGACTGGCGCCAGCCGCTGCGAGCCGTCGGGCCCAGGCGATGATGCGATCGTGCTCTTCTTCGGTGAGCTGGCTGAAGCGGGCGCCGCGTTCGATCCGCATGGGATTCGAGGTGACGAACCGTTCGACCGCGCTCTTGAGAAAGCCGACCCGCTTGCGGCCGCCGACTTCGTAGCGCTGGGCGACGAGCCCGTGCTCACGCCACCGCGAGATCGTCTTGGTGGAGACGTTGAATTGCTTGGCGAGATCCTCGATCGAGAGAACCTCGTCGGCGCCGGAGACGGCGCCCCCCTGCTCCTCCGCGAAGAGGCGAAGCGAGGCATCGTCCGCGGGATGATCGAAGCCGGAAACGTTGGAACGCATGATATTTCTCCATTGCCGGCGATCCGTTGCCGGCGTGAGTAGACCTGTCGCTGAAACATCCGTCCGCGTTCGAGGAGGGACCTCCTGGCCCAGCCTTGCTCGTCCTTGGAACGTGAGAGTTATACGCACCGAGCCAAAAGCTGGTTCGCGCCGAACGGCTCGGTCTTGAGTCTTTTTTCCGCCGGCGGCTTGGCCGGCAGGCCCCTCCGCAGCCGCAATCCCCGGTCTGCCAGAGAGTTGCGTCTCGTTGGCGGCGATCCGATTCTCTCAGGAAAGGCCAGTCAAAGCGAAAGAGTCTCAGTAAAATAGGAGGTTTTTAACGGTAGACACTTGGTCTCTGCCCCGGGCGAAGCCCCCCTGTCGAACTAACTCCGGACACTTCCGGAGAATCGAGACATGGCTGTGCGCGTCTGGGGCTTGGTCTGTGTGGCGGCCTACGCGGCTGTGGTGGTGGCTGGCACGCCGGCGGCCGGTTCTCCCGGTGACGCCGCTGCCCAGCGGGTGCGGACGAAGCTCGACGTCTCGGGCGAGATCTTCGCCCCCGCGGGCGGCGACGCCGAGCCGATCCGCCAGCCGATCACCGTGGCGGCCGAATTCGAATTTCTCGAGATGGCGCCGCCGGAAGGCCAGGACGGGGCCAAGGCCGCCGTGATCCGCCGTTATGACGAGGCTGCCGCCGAGGTGACGGTGGATGGCCAGTCGGCCCGTGCGGAGCTTTCCGCCGATGCCCGCACGCTCGCCGTCGCCCGTCTCGGCACCACGCCGGTGCCATTCCTCAGAGAAGCGTTTCTCACCCGCGACGAGGCCGAGCTTCTCGAGACGCCGTTCGACTCCGTTTTGCTCGACGAGCTGCTGCCCAAGAGCCCTGTCGCGGTCGGCGACGCCTGGCAGATTTCGGGGGATGTGACCGCCGGATTGCTCGCCATCGACACCGTCGAGACCGGCTCGATCGAGGCGAAGCTCGTCGAGGCCGCCGACGGCACGGCGAAGGTCTCGCTCGCCGGCATCATCGATGGCGCGATCGACGGCGTGCCCACGCACGTCGTGGTCGAAGGCTCGTTCACGGCGCCGGCTCGCGAGGAGGAAGAGCGCCACGTGATCGAAGGGCGGGTCGCGGGCGTCGAGGTGGTGCTCCGCGAGCGCCGCCAGGCGAGCCACGTGGCGCCCGGATTCGAAGTCGAGGCGAGGCTCGATCTCGACCGCGCGACCGTCACCGGCGAAGAGGCAGCGGTCCCGCAGGAAGAGTCGGTTGCGACGACGCGTCGCCGCGGCGAAGGAAAGCCCGGGGTCGTGTGGCATCGCGACGGCGATGGCCGTTACGACCTCGTCTACGACGCCCGCTGGCGGACCGTCGAGGACGGGGCGAACGGGCTCGTCTTGCGGCTCGTCGATCATGGGGCGCTCGTGGCCCAGTGCTCGATCACGGCGCTGCCCCGGGCCGCCGCCGACGTCACGCCCTCGGTCGACGAGGTGAAGCGCGACGTGGAGAAGTCGCTCGCCGGCCAGTTCGCCAGGTTTGGCGAGGCCACGCGGGACGAGCAGGCGGATGTGGAAACCGGCGGCCGGCTCACGCTCGTGCGGGTCGCCTCGTCCGGCACCGCCGAAGGGCTGCCCTTCCACTGGATCCACTATGTGGTCTCCGACGGCGAAGGCCGCAGGGCGGGGGTGACGTTCATGTTCGAGGCGTCGCTTCTCAAGCGATTCGGCGATGCCGACCGGGCCCTCGTGCAGGGGCTGCGGCTCGAACCGGCGGGCGTTCGCGAGGCCCGGCTGCCAGAGAAAACCGCGCTGCCTTGACGCCTCCCCCCGGTGGCTGGAATATTGTGGGGCTTTCCCCGGGAAACAGCGGCGCCGATGTGCTCGGCAGCCGCCCGGGCGCCTCCGGGAGGTGATGCACTGTTGGCAGATGCCCCTGGCGGCAGGTGCCAAGACTGCGACGGCCCATCCCCGGCGGTGAACCACACCGAGACCGGAGTCGCGAGCCATCGAGAAACAGCATCGCATCAACGAGCAGATCCGCATCACGCCGATCCGGGTCATTTCCGCCGAAGGCGGGCAGCTCGGCATCATCCCGACCGAGGAGGCTCTCTCCATCGCGCGGGAGTCGGGGCTGGATCTGGTGGAGGTGGCGCCCAACGAGAAGCCGCCGGTCTGCCGAATCATGGACTTCGGCAAGTTCAAGTATCAGCAGAAGAAGAAGCAGCATAAGACCCACGTCCATCACACGAAGATCAAGGAGATCCGCCTGCGGCCGAAGACCGGCGAGCACGACATCGAGTTCAAGGTGAACCAGGCCAAGGGGTTCCTGCAGCACAAGGACAAGGTGATCGTGTCGGTCGTGTTTCGCGGCCGTGAGCTCGCCCACATCGACGAGGGGCAGCGGGTCATGAAAAACATCCTCGAACAACTCGATCCGGTGGGGAAAGTCGAGTCCCCGCCGCAGCAAATGGGCCGCCGGCTGGTGTGCACGCTGTCGCCCAAGTAATATTTCCCATCGCTCAAGCGAACGAAAGCAAGGAGTTTCCCGTGCCGAAGCAGAAGACCCACAAGGGCGTCAAAAAGCGTTTCCGGATCACCGCCCGCGGCAAGGTGAAGCACCGCCGCGCCGGCACGAGCCACCTGCAGGTCCGGCTCACCGCCAAGCGGAAGCGCGAGCTTCGCGGCACGGGCGTGCTCGCCAAGGTCGATACGCCGAAGATCGTCGAGGCGCTCGGCGCCTATAGTTATTAGGTCGTATCCATTTTCAGCGGATC
>JBIIOM010000279.1:0-3401 GCA_044336925.1 Pirellulales bacterium | reverse complement strand
GAAATTCACGACCGATGCACCGGCGGCGATCCAGAACGCCGAGGTCGTTTTCCTGGCCGTAGGCACGCCGCCCGCGGCGGATGGCTCGGCCGACCTCTCGGCGCTCTGGAAAGTGATCGACTCGATCGCTCCCCATCTGCCTCCGCAGGCCGTCGTCGTGACGAAGAGCACGGTGCCGGTCGGCACCTGCGCCGGCATCGAGAAGCGGCTCCTCGAGCGGACGGGCCGTGCCTGCCGCGTCGCGAGCAACCCGGAGTTTCTCAAGGAGGGGGCCGCGATCGAGGATTTCCAAAAGCCCGATCGGGTGGTGGTGGGGGCGCGGAGCCCGGAGGTCGTCGAGGTGCTTCGCAGCCTCTATCTCCCGTTTCTGCGGACCGAAAACCCGTTCCTCGCGATGTCGCCCGAAAGCTCCGAGATGACGAAGTACGTCGCCAACGCCCTCTTGGCGACGAAGATCAGCTTCATCAACGAGGTGGCGAATCTCTGCGAGCGGATGGAGGCCGACATCGACGACGTGCGCCGCGGCATCGGCCACGACAGTCGGATCGGCTTCGCCTTCCTCTTTCCCGGCGTGGGCTATGGCGGCAGCTGTTTCCCGAAGGACGTGCAGGCGCTCTCCGCCATGGCCCGCGACAAGGGCGTCGCGCCGCGGGTGCTCGCCGCCGTTCACGAGACGAACCTCGCGCAGAAGCACGTCCTCGGCGAGAAGATCGCCGCCCACTTCGGGGGAGATCTCCGCGGCCGAAAGATCGCCATCTGGGGGCTGGCCTTCAAGCCGCGGACGGACGACATTCGCGACGCCCCCGCGCTCGACCTGATCGAGCGGCTGCTCGCCGGCGGGGCGAGCGTGACCGTCTTCGATCCGGAGGCGATGGAGAACGTGCGGGCCCACTATGGAGACCGGCTCGCCTACGCGCCCCGGCCGATGGACGCCCTCGACGGCGCCGACTGCCTGGCGATCGTCACCGAATGGGGGGATTTCCGCCGGCCCGACTTCGACGAGATCGCCCGCCGGATGAAGTCGCGGACGATCTTCGACGGCCGGAATCTCTACGTGCCGTCCGAGATGCGGGCCCGCGGCTTCACCTACCATTCGATCGGAAAAATGCCCGTCGTGGCCGGCTGATGCGTTGGCCGCGCCGCTGACCGATTTCCATCAGCGGCCTGAATGGCTCTTGGCTGCGGGGAATCGCCACGGCGGTTTGACAGGCCAATTTCCGCGTGTTTAGCATTCGCGTTCCGGCGGGGCTTCTTTGGGAGGCTCCGCTTCTCCGCCCACCACATGCCGGAGCCTCTGAAACGTGAAGTTCGCCCGCATCGCCACCATCGCCTTTGCCTCCCTTCCCATCCTTGCCGCAAACACGGCATGGGCCTCCGAGGAAGCCGCCGCTGAAATGCGCTGGTTCCTCGGCCCCTACGGTTTCTGGTGGCTCGTCGGGCTCGGCGGCTCGGTGCTCGCGCTCCTGCAGGCCTGGCAGTTTTTCAAGTGGATGGAAGCGCAGCCCGCCGGCTCGCAGAAGATGATCGACATCGCCGGCTACGTGCGGACCGGCGCCGACGCCTATCTCAAACAGCAATACAAGGTGGTGGCCGGGTTCTTCCTCGTCATCTTCCTGCTGCTCTTGATCCTCGCCTTCGCGCTCAAGGTGCAGAGCCCCTGGGTGCCGTTCGCGTTTCTCTCGGGCGGCCTCTTCTCCGGTCTCGCCGGCTGGTTCGGCATGAAGACGGCGACGCTGGCGAGCAACCGCACGGCCGCGGGCGCGGAGCGGTCGCTCAACGAGGGCCTCCAGGTCGCCTTCCGTTCGGGTGCCGTCATGGGGCTCACGGTCGTGGGCCTCGGCCTGCTCGACATCATGCTCTGGTTCGCGATCCTCTACTGGCTCGTGCCGATGTTCGGCTTCAAGCCGCTCTCCCTCGAGGAGATCACGGTGACGATGCTCTGCTTCGGCATGGGGGCGAGTTCCCAGGCCCTCTTCGCCCGCGTGGGCGGCGGCATCTTCACGAAGGCGGCCGACGTCGGCGCCGACCTCGTCGGCAAGGTCGAGCACGGCATTCCCGAGGACGACGCCCGCAATCCCGCCACGATCGCCGACAATGTGGGCGACAACGTGGGCGACGTGGCCGGCATGGGCGCCGACCTCTACGAGAGCTATTGCGGCAGCATCCTCGCCACGGCGGCCCTCGGCGTGGCCGCCTTCCCCGGCAACTACGACATGCAGATGGCCGCGCTCTTCCTGCCGATGGCGATCGCCGCCGTGGGCACTCTGCTCTCCATCTGGGGCATCTGGCAGGTGCGGACGAAGGAGGATGCCTCGCAGAAGGCGCTCCTGGCCGCGCTCGCCCAAGGGATCAATTTCTCGACGCTCGCCATCATCGGCGCGACTTTCGTCGTTACCTTCCTGTTGATGGGCTGGAGCCACCTGGGCGTTGCGATCTCCGTCATCGTCGGTCTCGTGGCCGGCTGGCTCATCGGCAAGTGGACGGAATACTCCACGAGCAACGAGTATGAGCCCACCAAACTGCTGGCCGACCAGGCCCTCACCGGCCCCGCCACGATCATCATCGGCGGCATCGCCGAGGGCATGCTCTCGACGTGGGCTCCGGTGCTGATCACCGGCGTGGCCACGCTGCTTTCCTTCGGCTTCGCCAACCGCTTCGACTTCACGGATCCGAATGCCTTCGCGCTCGGTCTCTACGGCGTGGGCATCGCCGCCGTGGGCATGCTCTCAACGCTCGGCATCACGCTGGCGACCGACGCCTATGGCCCGATCGCCGACAACGCCGGCGGCAACGCGCAGATGGCCGGGCTCGCCGAGGTGGTTCGCGAGCGGACCGACGCGCTCGACGCGCTTGGCAACACGACGGCCGCGACCGGCAAGGGCTTCGCGATCGGATCGGCCGCCCTGACGGCCCTCGCCCTGCTCGCCGCCTACATCGAGGAGGTGCGGATCGGCTTCGACCGCTGGGGCCAGTCGGTGGCCGAAAACATCGAGGGCACACCCGATCAGTACCTCAACGTCGGCGGGAAGCGGACGCAGCTCACCGCCGGCCAGTGGGTGAAACTCGCCAACGGCGTCGCCGTGCAACTCGGCACCGAGCCTGACAAAAACACCACGTGGATGGTGCTCGACAAGAAGGCGATCCCCGATTTCGCGAAGCTCGGCAGCCGCGTGCTCGTGGAAAACGCCCCCGCCGGTGCCGCGCTTGAGGAACTCGAGAGCGCCGGCCGGATCGTGGCGGTGAAGCGGGCCCGGATGGCCGACTACATGCGGCACTACGACGTCACGCTCATGAATCCAAAGGTGCTCGTGGGCCTCTTCATCGGCGCGATGAGCACGTTCGTGTTCTGTGCCCTGACGATGAAGGCCGTGGGCCGGGCTGCGAAGGGCATGGTGGAGGAG
>JBIIOM010000063.1:0-11715 GCA_044336925.1 Pirellulales bacterium | reverse complement strand
GTCGGTGGGCACGCGCAGAAGAAGGGAGTCGTTGAGGACTATTGGTTCCTGATCAAAACCCACGAGATTCGTACTCTCAACACGACCGGATTCGAGCATGCCTGCCGCCGGCTCCGAATGCGGGTGGTTGGCACTCGACCAAGACTACGCGCCAGGGCATGACAGGCCCGCCGGATTGGGCGAGTTGACGCAAGAGTTAGCGCGACGACCTCTTGCCTTGATATAACGTCTCGCATGACATCGATTCTCGAAAAGATCGTGGAGCGGAAGCGGAAGGAGGTGGCGATCGCGCGGGAGCGCGTGCCGACCGCCGCGCTCGAGGGCAGGCTCGCGGCGGCGTCGGCCGTGCGGGATTTTTTCGGCGCCGTGTCGCGGCCCGGGGGCGTCAATCTGATCGCCGAGTTCAAGCGCAAGAGCCCCTCGGCCGGTGAGATCCGGCCCGGGGCGACGGTCGAGGAGGTCGTCCGCGGCTACGAGGCGGCCGGGGCCGCGGCGCTTTCCGTGCTCACCGACGGCTGGGATTTCGGTGGCAGCCTCATCGACTTGGAGGCTGCGCGGATCGCCGTGCCGCTGCCGGTGCTGCGGAAGGAATTCATCGTCGATCGCTACCAGGTGATCGAGGCCCGGGCCCACGGGGCCGACGCGGTGCTCCTGATCGCCGAGTGCCTCGACGACTGCCACCTGCGCAGCCTCTACCGTGAGATCATCGATCTCGGCATGACGCCGCTCGTGGAACTGCACGACGAGGAGAATCTACCGCGGGTGCTCGATCTCGGGGCCACGCTCGTGGGCGTGAACAACCGGAATCTCAAGACCATGACCACCGATCTCGACCATGTGCTCCGCCTGCGGGAACGGGTGCCCAGCGAGGTCGTGCTCGTGGCGGAGAGCGGCATCAAGACGCGGGCCGACGTCGAACGGCTCAAGGCCGCCGGCATCGGCGCGATGCTCGTGGGCGAGTCGCTGCTGAAGAGCCCCGATCCGGGCCGTGCCGCGGCCGCGCTGTTGGGCCGGTAGACCGCTTGCTCCGCAAGCGGTTCCCGATCCGCTTGCGGAGCAAGCGGTCTTCGGGGCAGGCTGAAGCCTACTTCGGGGCAGGCTGAAGCCTACTTCGGGGCAGGCTGAAGCCTACCCTACCGGACGAAGCGGTAGCCCATGCCGCGGACGGAGAGGAAGTGCACCGGCTTCGAGGGGTCTTCCTCGAAGTATTTCCGCAGGTTGAGCATGAAGGTGTCGACCGTGCGGGTGGCCGGCGGGCGGGCCATGCCCCAGACCTTCGTGAGCAATTCCTCCCGCGAGACGACCACGCCCTCGTGCTCCACGAGATAGCGCAGGAGTTTCATCTCGAGGTTCGTGAGCTTGACCGGCTTGCCCTGGAAGCTGGCCTCCCAGGTGTCGAAGTTCACCTCGGCGGCGCCGAAGTGGCAGGCGGCGCTGCGGACGGCGCCGCCGTTCTCGGTGGCGGCGCGGCCGGTGCGGGAGCGCCTCGCGAGCAGGTTGCGGACGATCGAAATCAGCTCCTCGAGATCGAACGGCTTCTGCAGGTAGACGTCGGTGCCGGCGTCGAACCCGCGGATCCGGTCCTCCACGAGCGTGCGGGCCGTGAGCATGACGATCGGCACGTCGTTGCCCTGCCCGCGGATCGCCTCGCAGACGGCATAGCCGCTCATGCCGGGCAGCATGAGGTCGAGCACCACGAGATCCACCGGGGGCGTGCTCGCGGCGAGTTGCGCGAGCGCCGATTGGCCGTCGCCGGCCGTCGTCACCCGGAAGCCCTCGGCTTCGAGGTTGAACTTGATGCCGATGGCGAGGTGTTCTTCGTCCTCGACGACGAGGATGTGCGGCATGGCGCTACCGCGCGAGCACGGTGCGCTCGCGGACAGGACGGGCGAAGCCGTGGTCGAGAAACCAGGTCCAGGCGTCGCCCACGGTCGATTCAAACGGTCGGTAAGCATAGCCGAGTTCGGCCTGGGCGCGGGCGCAGGAGAAGTTGTGCGGCAGCATCGACATCGTCACGGCGGCCGAATTCACCGGCAACTCGCGGCGGGTGAAGAGGCTTGCGACATCCCCCACCCAGCCGGCGGTTCGCACGATCGGTCGGGGCGCGATGCCCAGCGGCTGCATCCGCCCGGCGGCGCGGGCGAAGATTCGCCAGGCGTCGAGGTAGGAGAGCGTGTGGCCGCCGAGAATGTAGCGGCGGCCGGTGCGGCCCTTCGTCAGCGCCGAGAGGATGCCCTCGGCCACGTCTCGGACGTCGACGAAGTCGTTGGCCCCGGGGGGAGCGAAGAGCCCCTTGCCCGAGCCCACCTCGAGCAGCATCCGACCGCTCGACGGCTTCCAATCCCACGGGCCGATCATGTAGACGGGGTTCACGATCACGGCATCGAGGCCGCGGCCGATCTCTTCCTGGATGACGGCCTCCGCCTCACGCTTCGTGACCACATAGGGGCACTCGGGCATGCCCCCGGGGGGCGTGGCTTCGTCGGCCGGGGCGCCGTCCGAACGCAGCCCCACCGCATCGACGCTCGAGACATGCACGAGCCGCGCGCCGGCCCGACGGGCGGCCCGGGCGACGTGCCGCGTGCCCTCGACGTTCACGGCATGCATCTCGTCGCGGTGCCGCCAGCCGCAGTGCACCATCGCCGCCGAGTGGACGACGAACGACGCGCCGTCGATCGCCTCCTGCAGCGCCCGCTCGTCGTGGAGCGGCGCCTTGGCGGTCTGCACGTGGAGGCCGGCGAACTCCCGGCCCGCCGAGCGGACGACCGCCCGCACGCTCTTGCCCCGCTGGGCGAGCAATCGCACCACGTTGTTGCCCACGAGGCCCGTGGCGCCGGTGACGACGCAGTCGACGACTCGAGACGCAGGCGACTGGATGGGCGTGGTGGTCATGGGCTCTTCAGGCCGGAGATGCGGAAAATCCCCGCTGCAAAGGGGCTGCGGGCAATACTAGTTCGGCAAAAAACGCGGGTTGACTTTGGCCGACTGAAATTTGGCCGGCGTTGACGAGGCCCCTCCCCGCCCGTGAAGATGGCCGTTTCCTGGTCGGAAGTGGTTGCCAAATCACGGGTTCCGACCCACTCGAGCGACCCCTTACGAGAGGGGTTCCGGTGAGTGGCAGGCCAGGGCATTCCAGCAGAGAGGATGGGCGACGTGGCGGATGTGGTGGTTCGGCCGGTCGAAACGCGGGCCCAGCAAAAGCGGTTTGTGAACCTGCCGTGGCGGATCTACCGCGACGATACCTGCTGGATGCCGCCCCTGATCATGTCGCAGGAGGAACTGCTCGGGTTTCGCCCCTGCCCGTTCTACGAGAAGTCGAAGAGCCAATCGTTCCTTGCCACGCGCGGCGGCACCGACGTGGGGCGGATCACGGCGATCGTGAATGCCGGCCACATCGAGCGCTACAACGAGCAGCGCGGCTTCTTCGGGTTTTTCGAGTGCGACGACGACCCCGCCGCCGCGAAGGCCCTCTTCGATGCGGCCAAGGATTGGCTCCATGCACGGGGCATGCAGACGATCCGCGGGCCGGTGAATCCGTCACTCAACTACGAGTGCGGACTGTTGATCGAGGGCTTCGACACGCCCCCCTTCTTCATGATGACGCACAACAGGCCCTATTACGCCGGGCTCATCGAGGCCAACGGCTTCGGCAAGATCGAGGATCTCTATGCCTTCTGGGGCAAGCTCTCGATGCTCTCGTCGCTCGACTCGAAGCTGGGCGTGATGGTGGAGGGGGTGAAGGAGCGGTTTGGCGTGAAGGTGCGGCCGCTCGACCGCAGCCGGTTCGACGAGGAAGTGCGGATGTTTCTCGACATCTACAACTCGAGCCTGGGTGGCACCTGGGGCTTCGTGCCGCTTTCGCCCGCCGAGGTCAAGCACATGGCGGCGAGCCTGAAGCACCTGATCGTGCCGGAGCTCGCGCTCGTGGCCGAAGTGGACGGCAAGCCGATCGGCAGCGTCTTCTGCCTGCTCGACTACAACCCGCGGATCAAGGCGATCAATGGCCGTCTCTTCCCGTTCGGCTTCCTCAAGCTCCTCTGGAACAAGAAGGCGATCAAGCGGATGCGGGCGATCAGCACGAACGTGATCCCCGAATACCAGGCCTGGGGCGTGGGGCTCGTGCTCCACGCGGCGCTCGTGCCGCGGCTCTACGAATGGGGCATGGACGAGGTGGAGTTTTCCTGGGTGCTCGAGAGCAACCATCTCTCGAAGCGCACGCTCGAGCGCGGCGGAGCGCTCGTCACGAAGAAATACCGGATCTATCAAGACGACCCTCCGAGGCCAAGCGGGCCGTAACGCCTTCGCGTGCAAGACGACCCTCCGAGGCCAAGCGGGTCGTAACGCCTCCGCGTGCAAGACGACCCGCCGAAGCCAGACACGTCGCAAACCCTCGCCAACCACCCGTGCCACTCGCCTCCCTCCGTGACGTAACCCTGCGCTATCGCGGGCCGACGCTGCTCGACGGCATCAGCTGCACCATCGATGCCGGCCAGCGGATCGGTCTCCTGGGCCGCAACGGCGCCGGCAAGACGTCGCTGATGCGGATCCTCGTCGGCGCCGTCCAGCCCGACCAGGGAGAGGTGGCGTTCGCGCCGGCGACGACCGTGGCGCTTGTGCAGCAGGATGTGCCGCAGGATCTCACGGGCCGCGTGTGCGAGGTCGTGGCCGCCGGCCTGGCGACCGGGCCGCACGACGATGCCGAGGCGGCCTGGCAGCGGGAGCATGCCGTCGAGCAGATCCTCTCGCGCATGACGCTCGACGGGGATCGTGGCTTCGAGACGCTCTCCAGCGGGATGAAGCGACGGGTGCTCCTGGCCCGGGCGCTGGTCACCGGCCCCGACCTCTTGTTGCTCGACGAGCCCACCAATCATCTCGACATCGATTCGGTCGAGTGGCTCGAGGAATTTCTCCGCCGCTGGGGCGGCACGCTGATGTTCGTCACCCACGACCGGATGTTTCTGCGGTCGCTCGCCACGCGGATCCTGGAGATCGACCGCGGCCGCCTTTTCGACTGGTCGTGCGACTACGAGACGTTTCTCGTCCGCAAGGAGTCGGCCCTCGCGGCCGAGCAAAAACAAAACGCCCTCTTCGACAGGAAACTCGCCGAGGAGGAGGTCTGGATCCGCACCGGCATCAAGGCCCGCCGCACCCGCAACGAGGGCCGCGTGCGGGCGCTCGAGGAGATGCGGCGCGTCCGGCGCGACCGTCCCGTCGCCGTCGGCAAGGTGAAGCTCGAGATCCAGGAGGCGGCGCGAAGCGGCGCGCTGGTCGCCGCCGCCCAGAATGTCTCGTTTCGGCGCGACGACCGCCCGATCCTCGACGATTTCTCCGCCACCGTCATGCGCGGCGATCGGATCGGCATCATCGGCCCCAACGGAGCCGGCAAGACGACGCTCCTGCGGATCCTGCTCGGCACGCTCGAGCCGACGGCGGGCACGGTGCGGCGTGGCACGAATCTCCAGATCGCCTACTTCGACCAGCTGCGCGAGCAGCTCGACGACGAAGCCACGGTGGCCGCCAACGTGGGCGATGGCTACGACACCGTGCAGATCGGCGGCGTGCCCCGCAACATCATCGGCTACCTGCAGGATTTCCTCTTCACGCCGGAGCGGGCCCGCACGCCCGTGAAGTTTCTCTCCGGGGGCGAGCGGAATCGGGTGCTCCTGGCCAGACTCTTCGCGAAGCCCGCCAACCTGATCGTGCTCGACGAGCCGACGAACGACCTCGACGCCGAGACGCTCGAATTGCTCGAAGAGCGGCTGGCGGAGTTTTCCGGCACGGTGCTCCTCGTCAGCCACGACCGCGCCTTTCTCAACAACTCGGTCACGAGCACGATCGTCTTCGAGCCGGCCGACGAGGCGGTGCGAAAGGGCGGGGGCGGGGCGGCCTCCCTTGTGAAGGAATATGTCGGCGGCTACGACGATTGGCTGCGGCAGCGCGGCCCGGTGGCGGGCCGCGTCGATACAGTGGCCGCGAAGCGACCGGCGCCTGCATCCGCCACGCCGTCTCCGGAGCCCGCGACCAAGAAGCGCAAGCTCTCGTTCAAGGAGCAGCAGGAACTCGCCGGATTGCCCGGCGTGATCGAGGCGCTCGAGCGGGAGATCGCGGAACTGCATGCCGCGATGGCGAAGCCCGACTACTACCGCCAGCCCGGCGACGTGCTCGCCCACGAGCAGGCGCGGCTGCAGGAAGCCGAACAGCGGCTCACCGAGACGTTCGCCCGCTGGGAATCGCTCGACGCAAAGTAGACCGCTTCGTCCCGAAGCGGATCCAAGGTCCAGGCCCGGAGGGCCGTGTGAACACCAGCAACCGGAGGTTGCCAAGAAAAAATCGACCGGATGGCGATGTTTTTCGTGAAGCCAGATCCGCTTGCGGAGCAAGCGGTCTACCGTGAAGGCCGCGTCTACCGCCGCCAGCGGCGATTGCCGCGGGTGGAGTACGACCGTTGGGCGGGGCGATAGGAGCCCCCCTGGATGATCGTGCCCGCGCCGCCGCCGCCGCCGATCACGCCGCCGACATACACGCCCGAGTTGCGCGACGAGCCGCGCGAGTAGCTGCGCGACGGCACGTTGTAGTAGGGCCAGACGACCTTCCCCTGCCGCTGGGCCCGCTCCCACTGTTGAGAGCCGTAGTTGATGCCCGAGAGGTTGAAGCTCGAGTAGGGGTTGCGGGGGCCGGCGGCCATTGCCGGCGTGGCAAAAAACACGATGGCGAGGCTGGCAAGCAGGACGGCGGCGTGGCGCATGGCGACCTTTCGGAGGATGGGGATGAAGCGGATATGTCTACGGAGCAGGGGCAACGACGGTTCGCTCATCTACGAAAGCCCGCAGCGCCAGCAAGGTCCATCCGCCTTCCACTCCAAACCGCGTCGCTCCCAACCGCCCCGTGAAAAACGCCCCGCCTCTCCTCGCTCGCGCGTCGGGCTTCCGTGCCTGCCCTACTGGCCGCGTTGGGGGCGGTAGCCGATCGACTTGCGCGGGCGGCGCTGCTTTCGGCCGCCGCGCTCGCGGGCCGCGCCTGGCCCGCCTCGGATGTGGTCGCCCGACGTCTCCTCCGTGAAGGCCTGCGTGGCCTCGCGGCGCTTCTTGTCGAGCGCTTCCTTCGGCGGCCGGTCGGGGATCAGGCAGTCGCAGCCGCTGCCGATCAGATCCTGTCGCCCGGATTGCTCGAGCGCCCGCCGCACCTCGAAGTAGTTCTCCGGCTTGAAGAACTGCAAGAGCGCCCGCTGCATCCGCCGGTCCTTGAGGCCCTTCGTGACCTTCACGGGCTGCTTCGTCATCGGATCGAGGCCCGTGTAATACATGCAGGCGGCGATGTCGAACGGGCTGGGGATGAAGTCCTGCACCTGATCGGGCTTGTAGCTATTCCGCTTGAGGAAGAGCGCGAGATCGATCATCTCCTCCACGCCGCTGCCGGGGTGGCTCGCGATGAAGTAGGGCACCGTGAATTGCTTCTTGCCCACGCGGCGGCTGGCCTGCTTGAAGGCCTTGTCGAACTCGACGTAGTCGTCGGCCGACGGCTTCTTCATGAGCGAGAGCACCTCGGGGTCGGTGTGCTCCGGGGCGACCTTCAGATGGCCCCCCACGTGGTGCGCCGCGAGCTCCTCGAGATATTCGGGATCGCGGCGGGCCAGGTCCATCCGCACGCCGCTGGCCACGAGCACCCGCTTCACGCCCTCGACGGTGCGGGCCTCGCGCATGAGATTCTTCAGCGGGCCGTGGTCGGTGCCGAGCAGCTTGCAGACGGTGGGGTGCACGCAGGAGAGCCGGCGGCACTTCGCCTCGACCTCCGGTCGCGTGCACTTCATCTGATACATGTTGGCCGTGGGGCCGCCGATGTCGGACACCGTGCCCTTGAAGCCGGGCTGGCTCGCGAGCAGCTTGATCTCGGTGATGACCGACTCGGGAGAGCGGCTCTGGATGATCCGCCCCTCGTGGGCCGTGATCGAGCAGAACGTGCAGCCACCGAAGCAGCCGCGCATGATCTGCACGCTCGTCTCCACGACCTCGAAGGCCGGGATGCGGGCGGCGCCATACGATGGATGCGGCCGCCGCGTGAAGGGGAGGCCATAGACCTGATCCATCTCGTCCTGCTCCAAGGGCAGGGCGGGGGGATTCACGACGATCGATTCGCGGCCATACCGCTGCACGAGCCGGCGGGCGTTGTGGGGATTCGTCTCGAGATGCGAGATCCGCGTCATCTCGCAGAAGGCGAGCTTGTCTTTCGCGACCGCGTCGTAGTCGGGCAGTTCGATCGTGTCGGCCGCGCCGCCCCCCGGGCCGGTCGGCGCCGGCTCGCTCGCGCCGAGCCGATAGGCGATGCCGCGCAGATTCCGCAGCTCCTTCACCGTCTTGCCGGCATCCAGGCCGCGGGCCACGTCGAGAATCGTCCGCTCGCCCATGCCGAAGACGACGAGGTCGGCCTTCGAGTCGAGGATGATCGAGCGGCGGACGGTGTCGCTCCAGTAGTCGTAGTGGGCCAGCCGCCGGAGGCTCGCCTCCACGCCACCCGCCACCACCGGCACGCCCGGAAACGCCTCCCGCGACCGCTGGCAGTAGGCGAGCGTGGCCCGGTCGGGCCGCCGGCCGATCTCGCCGCCGGGCGAGTAGGCGTCGTCGTTCCGCACCTTCCGGTTGGCGGTGTAGTGGTTGATCATCGAGTCCATGTTGCCGGCCGACACGCCGAAGAAGAGGCGGGGCCGGCCGAACTGCCGCCACGGTTCGCACGACTGCCAGTCGGGCTGGGCGAGCACGGCCACGCGGAAGCCGGCGGCCTCCAGGAGCCGGGCGAGCAGGCCGTTGGCGAAGCTCGGGTGATCGACGTAGGCGTCGCCGCTCACGAACACGATGTCCACGGCATCCCAGCCGCGGGCGAGCATCGCCTCACGCGTGGTTGGCAGTGGAGGCCGTGGGGCACGGTCGAGGACGAGCGGGAGCGGCATGACCAACAATTCTACCCGCGAAAAAACGCGTCCGGAGTCCTGCCGGCGCATTTGGAACTGGTATAGTCATTTCTCTCCCGCCCGGAACCCTCGTGCATGTCGCGGATCACGCATTTTGCAGGCAGTCTTTCGCTCGCCGCCGTGTGGCTCGCCGGGCCGGTTGCAGCGGTTGCGGAAGAGGCAGGGGGCCCGTCATCGCCGGCGGCAACGGCTCCGGCGGATGCGGCCGCCACGCCCGACGACATCCGGGTATGGATCGGCCAACTCGGTTCCGAACAATTCGCCCAGCGCGAGGCGGCCAGCCGCAGCCTCGCCGCGGCCGGCCTGCCCGCGATCGAGCCCCTCGCCGGGGCGATCCGGGGGGAGGATTTCGAGGTCGCCAGTCGCGCGATGGAGGTTCTGCGCGGGTTTCTCGAACGCGAGGATGAGGCACTCGCCGTCGCCGCGGAAAAACTCGCCGAGTCGATCGCCGAGGGGCCCGAGAGCCCCGTCTCGAGCCTCGCGATTGCGATGCTCGATTTTCACCACCTCGGCATGGTGGAGGCGGCTCGCGAGAAGCTCGAGTCGCTCGGCGCGATCGTGACCGAGGGATTCATTCCCAGCGGCAGCCGCGGCACGATCGTCACGCTCAATGCGTCGTGGCGGGGCACGGCCGACGACCTGCGGCTCCTGACGCGGCTGCGCGGGATCGTGCAGGTGGGGCTCCGCGGCGTGCGGATCGACGACAAGGCCCTCGGCATCCTGGGCCGGTTGCGGGGGGTCGAATCGCTGCAGTTCTATGGCACGGGTGTCACGGACGAAGCGCTGGCCCAACTTGCCGCCAAGCTGCCCGATGCCGAGATCGACTGCCGCAAGGGGGGCAAGCTCGGCGTCGGCGGGCAGCCGAACATCGGTCCCTGCCAGATCACGCAGGTGCAGGAGGGCTCGGCGGCCGCGAAGGCCGGCCTCCAAATCGGAGACATCGTCCTGAAGATCGACGGCGAAGCGGTGCCCAATTTCGAATTCCTCACCGAAAAGATGGGCAAGCGCGGCCCCGGCGAGAAGATCGAGCTCGAGGTCGAACGCGGTTTTCCCGGCGACAAGCCGGAGCGATTCAGCCGGACGGTGGAACTGGATGGATGGGAGTGATGGTGCGCCATGCATGAAGCACGCCAAGAGATCGTCGATGTTCGCTGGCACGACCATGCGGTGACGCGGGGCGACCGCGAGCGAGCCGCCGGCCACAAGGGCTGCGTGCTCTGGTTCACCGGCCTCTCCGGCTGCGGCAAGAGCACGCTCGCCAATGCCGTGGATCACCGGCTCAACGCTCGCGGTATCCGCAGCTTCGTGCTCGACGGCGACAATGTGCGGCTCGGGCTCAATGCCGCCCCGGCGCTCCTCGAAAAGCGGCACGGGGCGGAGTTTGCCCAGCGGTTTGGCCTCGGGTTTTCGGCCCAGGACCGTGAGGAAAACATCCGGCGGATCGGGGCGGTGGCCGAACTCTTCGCCCAGGCCGGCATCATCGCGCTGACGGCCTTCATCAGCCCCTACCGCCGCGACCGCGACGCCGTGCGGGCCATGCTTCACGATGGCGATTTCGTGGAGATCCACGTGAAGGCCCCGCTCGAGGTCTGCGAGGGGCGCGATCCGAAGGGGCTCTACAAGAAAGCTCGTGCCGGCGAGATCAAGGGCTTCACGGGGATCGACGATCCCTACGAGGAGCCGCTCACGCCGGAGATCGTCGTGGATTCGGCTGCCCGCACGCCCGACCAGCTCGCCGACGAGGTGATCGGCTGGCTCGAGCAGCAGGGCAAGATCCGGAAGGAGTAGGGTAGCCTTCAGGCTGCCATGCTTGGTTTGGTGGCAGGCTGAAGCCTGCCCTACTTTTGGCAGGCTGAAGCCTGCCCTACTTGGAGACCAAGGGGCCGACGAGTTCCACGATGTTGCCGTCGGGATCGCGGACACAGGTGAGGAAGAGGCCGCCGGGGGCGGTCGTCTCGGGAATCGCGACCGGCGACTTCGCCAGTGGTTTCACGCCCAGCTTCGCCAGCCGCGCGAGGGCGGCTTGGGTGTCGGCCACGATGATCGTGAGATAGCGGAAGCCGGTGTGGGAGTGGATGAACTCGTTGTCGCCCGTGCGGGGCGATGTGCCGGCCACCTGCATCAGCTTGAGCTTCGTCGCGGTGTCGCCCTCGCCGAGCGCGAGCACGCGAACCTCGAGCGGCTTCGAGTCGGTGAGGCCGGCGCCCGCGGCCACATCGGCCGGCACCTCGAAGCCCTTCACCTCCTTGAAGCCGATCCCCTCGGTGTAAAAGTGGACCGACTTTTCGAGATCTCCGACGACCGTGCCCAGGTCGATCGTGGTCCGCGGAAACGCCGGCTCCGCGGCGGAGCACGGGGCGAGGAACGCGAGAGCAACCAGCGAAACGAGCAGCGTGCGCACAGGAGTCCTTTCGAATGGCGGTCGAGGGAAGTCTACGGAAGCCCGCAGCGCGAGCAAGGTCCAGCCGTCCTCCACTCCGACAAGCGTTGCGCCCACCCGCCGAGCCAGAAAATCATCAACTCTCCTCGCTCGCGCTTCGGGCTTCCGTGATTGCTTAGTCGAGGAAGCCGCTGAGCTCTTCGCTGCGGGCCGGGGCCTGCAGCTTGCGGACGGCCTTGGCCTCGATCTGTCGGATGCGTTCGCGGGTGACCTTGAAGATGTGGCCCACTTCCTCGAGCGTGTAGCTGTAGCCGTCGCCGAGGCCGTAGCGGAGCTTGATGATCTCGCGCTCGCGGTAGGAGAGGCTTTTCAA
>JBIIOM010000278.1:0-3457 GCA_044336925.1 Pirellulales bacterium | reverse complement strand
GGAAGGCCGGAGCGAACGTCCGGCGATGGGGCATGGGCAACCCCGCGGCGACCGACCATTCAGCCATCAACTCTGTTGCTTTCCGCGAGGATCGGCTCGAGCTCCTCGACGAAGTCGCGGACGTCCTTGAACTCCCGATAGACGCTTGCAAACCGCACGAAGGCCACCTGATCGAGGCCGCGGAGCAGCTCCATGAGCCGCTCACCGATGACCCGGCTCGGCACGTCCGTTTCGTAGACCCCATAAAGCTCGGCTTCGAGCGCCGAGACGGCCATCTCGATCTGCTCCTCCGAGACCGGCCGCTTCCAGCAGGCCTTCGCCAGGCCGCGCTTGATCTTGTCGCGGTCGAACGGCTCGCGATCGCCCCCCTTCTTCACCACCGAGAGCAGTTGCCTCTCGACCCGTTCGTAGGTGGTAAATCGCCGGCGACAGCCGAGGCATTCCCGGCGCCGGCGAATCGAGGCGCCATCGTCCCCGGCACGTGAATCGATCACGCGGTCGTTGTCGACGCGGCAGAAGGGGCAACGCATGATGCGGGGCTCTCGGAGGAGACCTCATCCTACGAGGGGTCGCGAAAAACCCACAAGCCGAGACCGGCCAGCCGCCTCAGCCCTCCGCCGGCCGGGGGTTGGAGCGGGCGAGTTTCCAATCACGGCGCTGCCGCGAACTGGGGATGTTCATCGCCTTGCGATACTTCGTTACGGTCCGGCGGGCCACGGTGATGCCCTGCTTGCCGAGCTTGGCCACCAGGTCGTCGTCGCTGTACGGGGCGTCCTTCGGCTCCTGGTCCACGATCTCCTGGAGCTTCATGCGGACCGTGTCCCAGGCCACCTCGTCGCCGTCGGCGCTCACGGTGCCGCCCACGAAAAACCGCCGCAGCGGGAAGAGGCCACGCGGCGTCTGCAGCCATTTGTCGTCCACGGCCCGGCTGACGGTCGTCACGTGCATGCCGATCCGGTCGGCGATCTGCTGCATCTTCAGCGGCTCGATCGCCTCGGGGCCGTCGACAAGAAACCGCGTCTGGTGATCGACGATCGCCTGGGACGTCTTGAGGAGCGTGCTCCTCCGCTGTTCGATCGACTCGATGAGCCACTGGGCCGCGTTGATCTTCCGCTTGATGTATTCGCGGGTGGCGGGATCGGTGGCCGGCGACATCAGCATGTCGCGATAGAGGGGACTGATCCGCAGGTTGGGCAGATCGACCTCCTCCAGACGCACCTTCCACGACCCGTCGGCCTGCTGGTCGACGTAGACGTCGGGTTTCACCGGCGGCACCATCGGCACCAAAAACGAGGCGCCCGGCTTCGGCTGCAGGCCGTGCAGTTCTTCGCGCAGCCGCTCGATCTCCTCGATCGAAAAGCCCGTCTTCCGCTCGATCAGCGGCAGGCGGTTGCCGGCGAGATCCTCGAGGTGATCGCTGATGAGCCGCCGGAGCTGGCGGGCGTGTGGCATGTCGCCGCGGATCTGGAGGAGCAGGCATTCCTTCAGATCGCGGGCCCCCACGCCCGCCGGATCCATGCTCTGCACCACGGCCAGAGCCTTCTCCAGGTGCCGCAGCTGGTCGGCCGGGCCCTCGGGATCGACGAGCTCCTCGAGCGGCATCGGCAGGTAGCCGTTGGCGTCGAGGTTGTAGATCACCTTGTCTGCCGCAACCCGCTCGGCGTCGGCAAGGTCGTAATTGGAGAGCTGGTCGTGCAGGTGCTGCGAGAGCGTCTCCGGCCGCTCCTGCATGTTGGCCATCACGTCGAGGTAACGGTCGGACGCCTCGTCGATCCGCGAGGCCGACGGCCGGCTGCGGTCGTCGTCGGAATCGGGGTATTCGCTGGCCCAATCGTAGGTCCGCTCGAAGTCGGCCTGATTGGCATGCTCCTGATCGACGATCAGGGGCTGCTCGTCGACCGTCTTGCTCGATGCCACGGGCTCCGGTGCGGCCGTCGCGGTGCCGGCCTCGGCCGCCGCCGCCTCGGCTTCCGGCTCGACCACCTCGAGCGTCTCGTTGTCTTGGATTTCCTGCTCGATCCGCTCTTCGAGCGCCATCAGCGGCAGCTGCAGGATTTCCATCGACTGGATCATGCGCGGCGCAAGCACCTGCTTCTGCGCCATCCGCATTTCCTGGCCGAACGACATCCGCATGGTCGTGATCCTTGGAGTAGCGGCCCTTACCGCCGCCGCGATCCCTCAAGGATACCCTTTTCGCGGCGGCCGCGTCACATTCGCTGCCGACCCGTGAGCGCGTCGGCCAGCATGTCGCGATTGGCCTGTTCGAGCGACGCTCCGACGGTGAGTCCGCGGGCCAGGCGAGTGATCGCCACGGGCAGGCCAGCCAGGCGTTGGGCCACCGCCAGCGCCGTGCCATCCCCCTCCACGTTGGGCGTCGTGCCCATGATGACCTCGCGGAATCCGCCAGCCTGCACGCGGCCCACGAGGGCGTCGATCGTCAGCTTCTCCGCCCCCACGCCCTCCAGGGGCGCCACCCGGCCTTGGAGCACGTGATAGAGGCCGCGGTAGGCGCCGGCCTGCTCCAGCGCGAAGAGATCGCGCACCTGCTCGACCACGCAGAGCAGCGCGCGGTCGCGACGCGGATCGGTGCAGATCTCGCACTCCTCGTGCTCGGTGAGATTGAAGCAGGTCTTGCAGGGATGGAGCTTCTCCTTCACCGCGCGGATCGCGTCGGCGAAGGCGACAGCCTCGGCCCGCGACATCCGGAGCACGTGATAGGCCAGCCGCTCAGCGGACTTGCGGCCGATGCCCGGCAGTTCGGCGAAGGCATCGACGAGCCTCGCGATCACACCGCGTTTTTCAGGCATCGGCATCGTCGCCTCGGAGAACGAGATTCAGATCGGGCTCGACGGCGTCGTCGTCGCGGTGATCGAGTTCGTCGGCTGCCTGGCCCGGCGGCACGGCACGCGGCGGACTCTCTGCGGCCGGTCGCCGCGGCGGCTCCACCTTGCGGATCGCGGCATCGAGAACGGTGCGGGCCTGCACCACGAGCGGATGGTCCATCGCCTCGCGCACGAGGGCCGCCTGCGATGGCGCCGGCCGCCGCGCAGGGGCCGCGTGATCGCCGGCCTCGGGGGCGGCGGTGGCGGCAGCGGCAGCCGGGCTCGCCGGCGTGGCGGCGGCCGGCGCGACGACCACCGCATGCTTCACGGCGCGGCCGACGAGTGCGGAGAGCGTCTTGGCGATGCTCGCGACCGCCTCGGGCCGCCGCAGGAACGTCACGGCCGTCGCCGCCGTCGCGGGGATGGTGACCTCCATCACACTCCCGCGCCACGCGGCGTGCGTCGCCTCGGCCGCGAAGTCGGCTGCCAGCCCGCCCACGGTCTCGCTGGCCTGCCGCCACGCGGCCATCGCGTCGGCAGGAAGCGGACGGTCGTCATCGGCCGGCGGGGCGGCGACCGGGGCCGGTGGCGCGGCCGCGGGCTCAGCGACGGGGGCGGCCGCGGTCAGGTGGGTC
>JBIIOM010000277.1:0-3471 GCA_044336925.1 Pirellulales bacterium | reverse complement strand
GAATACATCGGAATGAGGCAGCCCGTGCTCGTGGAAAGAAGCACGCCCGCAAGCAGGATCCAGCCGGCCTTCCTCATCGCTCCGTCCTCCGTGACCTCGTGCTCCCGTCAGCCGGGATCGCCCACCAGGTTGTATGGATCTACCCGATTGGCGGCCGCCGACGCGATGCCAGCTCGCCGCTTCCCAAATTCCCCAAATTTGTCTCCCAGCCTATGCCTGTCCCTGGCCCGGCTGGCTCGACTCCGTTCCTGATTCGTTCGTGACCGCGTCGCGAGCAGTCGCATCCTCCGCATGGGTGGGTCGAGCCGCCTCGCCGTCGAGTTCGCGGACCCGTGCTTCCATCTCCTTGCCCGGTTTGAATGTCACCACGCTTTTTGCCTGAACCGGCACCTTCTCGCCGGTGCGAGGGTTCCGGGCCATGCGGGCTTCCCGCTTTTTGATCTGGAACACGCCGAAATTTCTCAGCTCGATCCGCCCCTCCCGCACGAGCGCCTCGATCAAGGCGTCGAACGTCCGCTGCACCAGTTCCTTCGTGCGCAGCTGGGGGAGGCCGATCTGTTCGGCGATGGTCCGGACGATGTCTTTCTTGGTCACGGCTCCGGCGCTCCCGACGATGGGAATTTGACCGAAGCCTATTGCTGGCAAAGACTAATGTCAACAAGCGGCCCTGTTGGTCAGCCTGCCGACACCGATCCTTCCAGCCTCTTTATCGGCGGCATAACCGGCAAACTTCACCCAATCGGCAAAGTGGCGGCAAACGGGCGGAAAGTGGGTTTCTACGGCTTGGACGGCGGGGCGGAGGGGCGTTCTTGGGGCTTTGGGAAAACCCACTACACTCCGGTTTTCGAGGCCTCCAGAACCGTCCGCCCATGTCTCAACCCGACCGGCCAGTCTCGCCTGCCCCCGCGCCGGCCCCCGATCTCTCCGTAGCGCTCGGCCGGCTGCGGCTGCCCAATCCGATCATGGTGGCCTCCGGCACGTTCGGCTATGGCCGCGAGATGGTCGGCTTCGTCGACCTGCGACGGCTCGGCGGCGTCGTGCCGAAGACGATCACGCCGCTGCCCCGGCAGGGCAACGTGCCGTGGCGGACGGTCGAGACCGCGTCGGGGCTGCTCAACTCGATCGGTCTCGACAACGACGGGATCGACTCGTTTCTCGTGAAGCTGCTCCCCTGGCTCGTCGGCTGCGGCGCGCCGGTGGTCGTGAGCATCGCAGGGGCGAACGAGTCGGAGTTCGTGGAGTTGGCGCGCCGGCTCGACGGCGTGGCGGGCATCGCCGCGCTCGAGCTCAACATCTCCTGCCCCAACGTGAGCCATGGTGTGGATCTCGGCACCGACCCGCGGCTCTGCCAGAGCGTGGTGGCCGGCGTGCGTGGCGCCACCCGCCTGCCGGTGCTCGCGAAACTCACCCCCAACGTCAGCGACATCGCGTCGATCGCGCGGGCGGCCCGCGATGGCGGCGCCGACGCCGTCACCGTGATCAACACCTGCCAGGGCATGGCCGTCGACTGGCGTCGGCGCCGCCCGATGCTCGGCAATGTCGTGGGGGGCTTGAGCGGCCCGGCCATCAAGCCGATCGCGCTGCGGTGCGTGCACCAGGTGCGGCAGGCCGTCGAGATTCCGATCATCGGTGTCGGCGGGATCATGACGATCGACGACGTGATGGAGTTTCTCGTCACGGGCGCCTCGGCGGTGCAGGTGGGCACGGCGAATTTCGCCGAGCCGATCGCGTCGGTGAAGCTGCTCGACGCCCTGCCGCAGGCGCTCGCCGAACTCGGCGCGAAGTCGATCACCGAGATCGTCGGCACGCTCGCCCTGCCGCAGCGCACCCCCTGCCCATCGCCCGCCGGGAGCACGCATGAAGCCTGAGACAGCCAAGCCCACCGCGAAGCCGGCGCCCCCCACACGGGTGCTCTCCGGCATCCAGCCGACGGGACGTTTCCACTGGGGCAACTACTTCGGCGCGATCCGGCAATACATCGAACTGCAGACGGCCGGCGAGTCCTACTACTTCATCGCCGACCTGCACGCGCTCACGACCGTCCGCGACCCCCAGCGGCTGCGGTCGCTGGTCCACGCGGCGGCCGTCGATCTCGTCGCCCTCGGCCTCGATCCAACTCAGGCCACGCTCTTCGTGCAGTCGGACGTGCCGGAGGTGACGGAGCTGACGTGGCTTCTGATGACGGTCTGCCCGATGGGGCTGC
Organism: Pirellulales bacterium; assembly: GCA_044336925.1. Lineage (GTDB taxonomy): Bacteria > Planctomycetota > Planctomycetia > Pirellulales > UBA1268 > RGVT01. The sequence continues at coordinate 1,268 of JBIIOM010000277.1, read as the reverse complement.
TCGAGCGGTGCCACGCCTACAAGGACAAGAAAACCCGCGGCCTGCCCGCCGACGCGGGGCTCTTCACCTATCCGGTGCTGATGGCGGCCGACATCCTCGCCTACGACGCCACGGTCGTGCCGGTGGGGGAGGATCAGGTGCAGCACATCGAGGTCTGCCGCGATCTCGCCGGCACGTTCAACCACCTCTACGGCGAGGTCTTCACGCTGCCGATGCCGCGGCTCGTCGAGGCGGGCGCGAAGGTGCCGGGCACCGACGGCCAGAAGATGAGCAAGAGCTACGAAAACACGATCGACGTCTTCGAGGAGCTGGCGGCCCAAAAGAAGAAGATCATGCGGATCACGACCGACTCGCGGCCGATGGAGCAGCCGAAGGACCCCGCGGACGACCATCTCTTCGCGCTCTATGCGCTCCTCGCCCCGGAGGCCGACCGCCTGCGGATGGCCGAGCTCTACCAACGCGGTGGCTTCGGCTACGGCGAGGTGAAGAAGGCGCTCGTCGAGGCGGCTGCGGCCTTCTTCGCCGACGCCCGCCGACGCCGCGCGGAGCTCGAGGCGGATCCTGCGCGGATCGAGGCGATCCTCGCCGACGGCGCGGCGCGGGCCCGTCGGCAGGCGGGGGCCGTGCTCGCGCGGGCGAAGGCGGCCTGCGGACTCGGCCGCAGCGCTGCCGCCACCACGGCCCGGAGGCCTTCATGAACGTCCTGGGCATCGGCACCGACATCACCGAGTGCCTTCGCATCGCGCAGATGATCGAGCGACACGGCGAGCTCTTCGTGGGCCGCGTCTACACGCCGGCGGAGATCGAATACTGCCGCAGCCGCCGGATGGCCACGCAGCACTTCGCCGGCCGCTGGGCGGCGAAGGAGGCGGTGCTCAAGGCGCTCGGCACCGGTTGGCGGCGGGGCATCAGCTGGCGCGACGTCGAGGTGAAAAACGGCCCCGGCGGCCGCCCGCAGGCGTTTCTGAAAGGGGGCACTCAGGAGGTGGCCGAAAAACTCGGCATCCGCTGCGTGCTCGTGAGCATCTCGCACTGCCGTTCGCACGCCACGGCATATGCCGTCGCGCTCGACGAAGTGCCCGACACGTTCTCCCAAAACCCGCTCGGCATGTAGCGCGCGGCGAGGCTCGCGGGTCGGCGGAAGCGTGACGAGCATTTGGACCGAGTCTTCGAGGGCCACCGCGAGGATCCTTCTGCCGCCCGCGAGCCGGCGCGATCCCTCGAGGCTCAGCGCCGCCGGGGGGGCGGTGGAAATCTCGGCTTCGGAG
>JBIIOM010000275.1:0-3475 GCA_044336925.1 Pirellulales bacterium | reverse complement strand
GGACAGGATGTCCGAAGCGAGCGTCCGGCGAGACGGTAGGGGCAACCCCGAGCGGGCCCCTCTGTGCGGCCACCCTCGCATTGTGCCTGCTCCTTCTGCCCTCGACGGCCCGCGCCGCCGACTGGAATCAGTGGGGCGGCTCGCCGATTCGCAACAACGTCTCTCCCGCGAAAAACATTCCGGACGAGTGGGCGCCCGGCGACTTCGATGCCACCACCGGCGTCTGGAAGCCCGAGACGAGCAAAAACGTCGCCTGGGTGGCGTCGCTCGGCAGCCAGAGCTACGGCAATCCCGTCGTCGCCGGTGGCAAGGCATATGTCGGCTCGAACAACGGCAAGGGCTGGCTGAAGCGGTATCCCCCCGAGGTCGATCTCGGCTGCCTGCTCGCCTTCGATGCGAAGGACGGCTCGTTTCTCTGGCAGGACTCGAGCGAGAAGCTTCCCACGGGCCGCGTGCACGATTGGCCGCTGCAGGGCATCTGCTGCGCGCCGCTCGTCGAGGGCGACCGGCTCTGGTATGTGACCAGCCGCGGCGAGGTGAAGTGCCTCGACACGGAGGGCTTCCGCGACGGCGAGAACGATGGGCCTTTCACCGCCGAGAAGGTCCAGGAGAAGGACGAGGCCGACGTCGTCTGGGTGCTCGACATGATGAAGCAACTCGGCGTGTCGCAGCACAACATGTGCTCCTGCAGCGTGACGGGCGCGGGCGACTTCCTGTTCGTGAACACGAGCAACGGCGTGGACGAGGGGCACATCAATCTCCCCAATGCCGAGGCGCCGAGCTTTCTCTGCATCGACAAGCGCGATGGCAAGGTGCTTTGGGCCGATGCCACGCCCGGGGCCAACGTGCTCCACGGCCAGTGGTCGAGCCCGGCGTATGCCGAGATCGGCGGCGTGCCGCAGGTGCTCTTCGGCGGCGGCGACGGCTGGCTCTATGCGTTCGACGCCCGCGGCGAGAACGGACGGGCGAAGAAGCTCTGGGAGTTCGACTGCAACCCGAAGGAATCGAAATACACGCTCGGCGGCCGGGCCGACCGCAACCACATCATCGGCACGCCGGTCGTGCACGACGGGCTCGTCTACATCGCCGTCGGCGAGGATCCGGAGCACGGCGAGGGCGTGGGGCACCTCTGGTGCATCGATCCCACGAAGCGGGGCGACGTGTCGAGCCAATTGGCCGTGAGCCTCAAAGACCCCAACACCCCTCTGCCCCGTCGCCGCGAGCAGGCCGTGATCAAGGAGCAGGGGGAGGTGGCCCGGCCGAACCCGAATTCGGCCGCCGTCTGGCACTATCCCGGCTTCGACGCCGACACCAATGGCAGGCTCGGCTTCGAGGAGACGATGCACCGCACCTGCGGCACCGTGGCGATCGCCGACGGCCTGCTCTTCGTGGCCGATTTCAGCGGCCTCTTCCACTGCCTCGACCTGAAGACGGGCAAGCCGCACTGGACCCACGACATGCTCGCCGCGAGCTGGGGCTCTCCGCTCATCGTGGACGGCAAGGTCTACATCGGCGATGAAGATGGCGACATCACCATCTTCAAGCTTTCCAAGGAGCAGGAGATCCTCGCCGAAATCAACATGGGCAACAGCGTCTACTCGACGCCGATCGTCGCCGGCGACACGCTCTACATCGCCAACAAAAGCCACCTCTTCGCGATCCGCGAAGCCGCCACTCCCGTCACCAAGTAACCCACGCCCACTCTCGGAGGGAACTCACCGTGCTCCGCGCACTCGCACTCCTCGGCCTGCTCTGTCTGCCCCTCGCGGCACGCGCCGATGATGCTGCAGACCTCGTTCGCCATGCCAAGCGGATCGTCTGCCTCGGCGACTCGATCACGCATGCGGGCGGCTGGGTGACGCCGCTGGCGGCCTGGCTCGAGCGCGAAGGGGTCGAGGCCGACGTGATCAACATGGGCCTGCCGAGCGAGACCGTCTCGGGCCTCTCCGAAACCGGGCACGCGGACGGGAAATTCCCGCGGCCCGATCTGGCCGAGCGGCTCGATCGGGTGCTGCGGGTGACGCGCCCCGACCTCGTGATCGCCTGCTACGGGATGAACTGCGGCATCTACCAGCCGCTCGACGAAGGCCGGTTCGCAAAGTTCAAGGCAGGAATGCAGCGGCTGCACGATGCCGTCGAGAAGGCGGGCGCGAAGATCATCCACCTCACGCCGCCCCTCTACGACAAGCGGCCCGACAAGCCCGGGCCGGCCGGCGCGGCCGACTACGACGCCGTGCTCGACGCCTATTCGAAGTGGCTGCTCTCGAAGCGGGCAGACGGCTGGGTCGTGCTCGACATCCACGGGCCGATGAAGGAATTGCTCGCCGCCGCGCGGGCCAAGGATCCGCAGGCCGTCTTCGCCCCCGATGCCGTGCATCCGAGCGACGCCGGCTCGTGGGCGTTCGCCCGCTCGCTCTTCAAGGGGCTCGGCGACCACAAAACAGCGGCCGCGGAGACGCCCGAGGCGTTTGCCGCGTTCGTCCCGGACGTGAAGCGGCGGATGGAGGTTCTCCGCGATGCGTATGTGGCGGCGGCTGGGCACCAGCGGCCCGGCATGGCCCCGGGCCTGCCGCTCGGCGAGGCCGAGGCCAAGGCGCGGGCGGTCACCGAATCGATCCGCTCGCGGCGGCTGCACCTGATGGGCGGCCAGCAGGGCTCGGTCGAATGGAAAAGCCCGATCGAGTGGCCGAAGCCGCGGGTCGTCGATCCGGGCCCGGCCCCCGCCGCCCCGGCGCCGATCCCCTCCGACGCGATCGTGCTCTTCGACGGCAAGAACCTCGACCAGTGGAACAACGGCGAAAACTGGAAGGTGGCCGACGGCATCGCCACGGTCGGCAAGGGCGCCATCCAGACCAAGCGGGGCTTCGGCGACTGCCAGCTGCACGTCGAATTTCGCACCGCCGCCGACACCAGCGGCAAGGGGCAGCAGCGGAGCAACTCGGGCGTCTTCCTGATGGGGAAGTACGAGATCCAGATCCTCGATTCGTTTCAGGACGGCACCGACAACCCCGTCACCTACTTCGACGGCCAGTGCGGCGCCCTCTACAAGCAGCAGCCGCCGGCCGTGAACGCCTGCCGCAGGCTTGGTGAATGGCAGACCTACGACATCCTCTTCACCCGGCCCCGCTTCCACGCCGACGGCTCGCTCGCCAAGCCCGCCAGGATCAGCGTGATTCACAACGGGGTGGCCATCCATTCCGACACGGTGATCAAGGGCGACACCTTCTTCCACGCGCCGCCGATCTACACGAAGCACGAAGACGCCCTGTCGATCTCGCTGCAGGACCACGGCAACCCGGTGCAATTCCGTTCGATCTGGGCCCGCCCCTTCGAGCCGCTCATGCCGACGCTTGTCAGGTAGGGTAGGCTTCAGCCTGCCATCCGTAGACCGCTTGCTCCGCAAGCGGTCTACGAAAGCCCGACGCGCGAGCGAGGAGCATTGGGGTCGAGCGGAGTAGCAGCGCGGATCAACCTT
>JBIIOM010000276.1:0-3475 GCA_044336925.1 Pirellulales bacterium | reverse complement strand
TGCGGCCGATGCACTGGGTGATGTCGTCGCGAATGCCGACGGGCTGGACGGACTTGATCATGGGGTAGCTCCTCGTTTCGTTGCCGGTTTTTAGAGATTTTTCGCGATCGGCGTCAACATGAAGACTAAAGTGGACTGTTAGCAAGGTAGACCGCTTGCAAAGTAGACCGCTTCGTCCCGAAGCGGATCGGGATCCGCTTGCGGAGCAAGCGGTCTACTACGGGAGCCGCTTCACACGGAGGTTCTTATAATGAACCTCGCTACCAGGGTCGTGCGCCTGCAGGGCGAATGTGCCTGCGGAGAGCTTCCTCGTGCCCGCCACCCCCTCCGGCTCCACATACTCAAACAGCACCTTCCCGTTGACGAGCACCGTCATCGCCTTCCCCTTCACCACCAGCTCCTGCGTAAACCACTCGTTGTCTTTCGCCGGCGGCGTAAAATTCTTTACGACGCTGTAAATGCTGCCGGTGCGGACCGGATCCCCCTGCGAATTATTCACCTGCATCTCGTAACCGACCGCCGGCCAGCCCTCCGGCTGAAACTTCGTGTGGAAGAAGATGCCGGAATTGCTCCCCGGCTTCGTCATGACGTCGGCCTTGAAATGGAAGTCTTTGAACTCGGCCGGGTGGGCCTCGTTTGGCCCCACGTAAAAGAGATGGCTCCGCGGCCCGTGGCAGACGATCTCGCCATTTTCGACCTTCCAGCTCTGGATGTTTTCGTTTGGCTTCCAGCCGGCGAGGCTTTTGCCGTCAAATAGAGGTTCGAAGCCGGGCTCGTCGGCCCGGCCGGAAACGCCGGCCGCCACGAGCACCGCCACCGCAAGAACGCCACGAACCAAAGACCGCCACGCTGCGTACGCCATGAACAGGCTCCTGATTACGCCAAAGATTTCGACCGAACTGACGCCCGAGCAAGCCGAGAAGGACACTCCGATCGCCACTGCCGCCGCGACCGCCAGCCTCGAGCAGGATACGGTCCCTGCCGCCGCCCCGCCACCTGCCGCTGAACGGGCCGCGCCGCCCCAGCCGCCGGTGCTCCTCGAGATCGACACCGACGTCTCGCTCGACGGCACGCCCGCCCGCGAATGGCTCGTGGTGACGCCCGCCGATCTCACCGTTATCCAAAGTAGCGTAGGCTTTCAGCCTGCGAATGTGCCCTCCACCCCTCTCCGCACGATCGCCTGGCCCGACGTGGAGCAGGTGCGCACGACCGCCGGCGTGGGCGGCGGCACGCTCCAAGTGAAGACCGAAGGCGACTGGGTGGATCTCGTCCGCTATTCCAACGCGTTTGCCACGCGGTTTCACAAGGTCTCGCGGGCGCTGGAGGGAGTAGTAGCTCAGGCCAGCAGGCAAGATGCCTGCTCCACCGGTGGGGCAGGCATCTTGCCTGCCAAAAACTCCACCGGTGGGGCAGGCTTCCAGCCTGCCGAAATTCTCCTCCTCTCCGACCATGATCTCGACCCGCCCCGCTGCCCCTCCTGCAGCCTCCGCCTCCAAACCCGCGAGCAATCCTGCCCGCGCTGCATGCAGAAGGGGCGGATCCTCGCCCGCGTGGGCGAACTGCTCGCCCCCTACACCCGCGGCGCGATCCTGCTCTGCCTGCTGACGCTGCTCGGCGTGGTGGCCGAACTCGTGCCGCCAAAGCTGCAGCAATACATGGTGGACAACATCCTCTCGCGCGGGCCCGCCGAGGCGGCCGCCGGCGAGACGCTCCCCGACTTCAAGACGGCCTTGCTCGTGGTGGTGCTCGCGCTCGCCTTCTCGCGGGTGGTGCTCTCGGTCGTGGGCGTGCTCAAGGGGCGGCTCGCGACCGCGATCGGCACCGGGCTCACCGGCACGCTCCGCGCCGAGATGGTGACGAAGCTCCAAGACCTCTCGATCGCCTACTACGACCGCCACCAGGTGGGCTCGATGATCAGCCGCGTGGCCCACGATAGCGAGGTGCTCCACGGCCTGATGCACCAGCTCACCGGCGGCTTCCTCTTGCAAATCGTGCAGCTGGTGGGCGTGGGGGCGATGCTCGTCTGGATCAACCCGAAGCTCGCGCTCTTCACGCTCATCCCCGTGCCGCTGGTGCTCCTCGGCTCGTGGGTCTTCTGGCGGCACGTCTACCCGCGGCATTACCGGCTCTGGGACGCCTCCAGCAAGCAGATGGCGGCTCTCTCGGGGATGCTCTCGGGGATCCGCGTGGTGAAAGCCTTCGCGCAGGAGCCGCGCGAGAGCGACCGCTTCAAGAAGGCGAGCGACCACCTCTCGAATTGGCGGCTCTGGGTGGAGCAGACGAATTCCACCTACGCCGCCACGATGCAGCTCGTCTTCGGGCTCGGCGGGCTCATCGTCTGGTATGTGGGCGGCCGCGACGTGATCGGCGGACAGATGACGCTCGGCCAGCTGATCGCGTTCCTCGCCTACCTCGCGATGTTTTACGCGCCGCTCGGCGCCCTCTCGAATTTCACGACCTGGCTCACGAGCTTTCTCTCCGGCAGCCAGCGTGTGCTCGAACTGCTCGACACGCCGATCACGATCGCCGAAGCGGAGAAGCCGGTGCCGTGGAACGACGTGCAGGGGGCGATCCGGTTTGACAACGTGACCTTCGGCTACGACCGCAACCAGCCGGTCTTGCGGGATGTGTCGTTCGACGTGAAGCCGGGGGAGATGATCGGCATCGTGGGCCGCTCGGGCTCCGGCAAGACCACGCTCGTGAACCTGCTCGGCCGGTTTTACGACGTGCAAGAGGGGCGGATCGAGATCGACGGCATCGACCTCCGCGACCTCTCCACGAAGCAACTCCGCGAACGGCTCGGCATCGTTTTCCAGGATTCATTTCTCTTCCGCGGCACGATCTGGAAAAACCTCTCCTACGGCCGGCCGCAAGCGACGATTGAACAGGGCCTCGTGGCCGCGAAGGCCGCCGGCGCCCACGACTTTCTCTGCCGCCAGCCGCTCGCCTATGAGACGCTCCTCGGCGAACACGGCGCCGGCCTCTCCGGCGGCGAGAAGCAGCGGCTCTCGATCGCCCGCACGCTCCTCTACGACCCGCGGATCCTCGTGCTCGACGAGGCCACGAGCAACATCGACGCCGAGGCGGAGAAGAGCATCCAGGAGGCGCTCGCCACGCTCATCAAGGGCCGCACGACGATCGCCATCGCCCACCGGCTCTCCACGCTGCGCAACGCCGACCGCATCCTCGCCTTCGACCGCGGCAAACTCGTGGAGCAGGGCACGCACGCCGAGCTCCTCGCCGCCGACGGCATCTACGCCCGGCTCGTGAAGATCCAGACGCAGGTGTCGAAGCAGCCGACGGTGGACACGCTGCTTGTGGAGGACGAGGAGAAGCCCGCGGCCGACGCAGCCGAGGAGCAGGCGACGCCGAAGAACACGCTCCGCTGGCTCGACCCGGCGGAGCATGAATTCCGCATTGGCAATCATGGGCGGATCGAGCTGATAAGTAGACCGCTAGAAGGTAGACCGCTTGC
>JBIIOM010000274.1:0-3476 GCA_044336925.1 Pirellulales bacterium | reverse complement strand
GGCCGCCAGGGACTCTCGGCCGCCTGCATCCTCACGGACGTTTTCATATTTTTTCCCGCATGCCCACCGCATCCCGCTCCACCCGCACCGACGCCTTTCGCAAGCTTCTCGCCAGCCGCATCGCCGTTCTCGACGGCGCGATGGGCACCATGGTCCACGCCCTCGCGCTCGACGAGCTGGGCTTTCGCGGTGAACGCTTCCGCAATCACCCCAAGGATCTGAAAAACTGCATCGACGTCCTCGTGCTCACGCAGGGGGACGCGATCCGGGGCATTCACGCGGCCTACCTCGAGGCCGGCGCCGACATCGTCGAGACCAACACGTTCGGGGCGACGAGCATGGCGCTCGCCGATTTCGGCCTGGCCGACCACGTCCGCGAACTCAACCTCACCGCCGCCCGTCTCGCCCGCGAGGCCGCCGACGCGGCCACCGCCAAGACGCCCGACCGGCCGCGGTTCGTCGCCGGCTCGATCGGACCGACGAACAAGCAGCTTTCGATCGCCGGCAACGTGGCCGATCCCGGCCATCGCGACGTGACGTTCGACCAGATGGTGGCGACCTACCGTGAGCAGGTGGAGGCGCTCCTGGAGGGCGACGTCGATCTCCTGCTCGCCGAGACCGCGTTCGACACGCTCGTCCTCAAGAGCTGCCTCTTCGCCATCGAGCAGGTGTTTCAGGAGAAGGGCATACGCATCCCGGTGATGGCCTCGTTCACGGTCTTCGAGGGGGGCCGCACGCTCTCCGCACAGACGGTCGAGGCCTGCTGGGAGAGCATCGCCAATTTCGATCTCGTCAGCGTGGGCATCAATTGCGCCCTCGGGCCGGAGAAGCTCCGCACCCACCTCGCCGACCTGTCGAGGATCGCCCGCATCCCGGTGAGCTGCTATCCGAACGCCGGCCTGCCCAACGCGCTCGGCGGGTTCGACGAGACGCCGGAGATGATGGCCAAGGTGCTCGGCGAATTCGCCCGCGAGGGCTGGCTCAACGTGATCGGCGGCTGCTGCGGCACCACGCCCCCCCACATCAAGGCGATCGCGGAGGCGGTCTCGAAGTTTCCCCCCCGGGTGCCGGCCGCGCCGGAGAAGCGGTCGCGGTATTCCGGGCTCGAGCTGCTCGAGATCCGCCCGGAAAGCAGCTTCACCGTGATCGGCGAGCGGACGAATGTCACCGGCTCGCGGGCCTTCGCCCGGCTGGTCAAGGAGGAACGCTACGAAGAGGCGGTCACGGTCGCCCGGCAGCAGGTCGAGAACGGGGCCAACATCATCGACGTCAACGTCGACGAAGGGATGCTCGACGGCCCGGCCGTGATGACGAAATTCCTCACGCTCCTTTCGAGCGAGCCCGACGTCGCCCGCGTGCCGGTGATGATCGACAGCTCGCGCTGGGAAGTGCTCGAAGCCGGCCTCAAGTGCCTGCAAGGGAAGGGGATCGTCAACTCGATCAGTCTCAAGGAAGGGGAGGAGATTTTCCTCCGGCAGGCCCGGACGATTCGCCGCTACGGGGCCGCCGTGGTCGTGATGGCCTTCGACGAGGAGGGGCAGGCGACCGACACCCAGCGGAAGGTGTCGATCTGCCGCCGGGCCTACAAGCTGCTCACGGAGCAGGCCGGTTTCCCGCCCGAAGACATCATCTTCGACCCGAACATCCTCACCGTCGCCACCGGCATCGAGGAGCACAACCGCTACGCGCTCAATTTCCTCGAGGCCACCCGGCTGATCAAGCAGGAGATGCCGCTGGTGAAGGTGTCGGGGGGCGTCAGCAACATCTCCTTCTCCTTCCGCGGCAACGAGGTCGTCCGCGAAGCGATGCACGCGGCCTTCCTCTACCACGCGATCAAGGCCGGCATGGAGATGGGCATCGTCAACGCCGGCCAGTTGGCGGTCTACGAGGAGATCGAGCCTGAATTGCGGGAGCGGATCGAGGACGTGCTCTTCGACCGCCGTCCGGACGCCACCGACCGGCTCATCGAATACGCCGAGAACGTCAAGAAGCGCGACCCCGCCGACACCGCGAAGGCCGACGCCTGGCGGAGCCTCGATGTCGAAGCCCGGCTCGCCCACGCGCTGGTGAAGGGGCTCGCCGACCACGTCGAGGAAGACGTCGAAGAGGCCCGCACGCGCTACGCCTCGAGCCTCGAGATCATCGAGGGGCCGCTGATGCAGGGCATGCAGGTGGTGGGCGACCTGTTCGGCGAGGGGAAGATGTTCCTGCCGCAGGTCGTGAAGAGCGCCCGCGTGATGAAGCGGGCCGTGGCCCACCTGCTCCCCTACATGGAAGAGGAGCGGCTCCGGAGCGGCCAGGCGGAGACGAAGCGCGGCAAGGTGCTGATCGCCACCGTGAAGGGCGACGTGCACGACATCGGCAAGAACATCGTCGGCGTGGTGCTCGGCTGCAATGGCTACGAGGTGATCGACCTGGGGGTGATGATCCCGTCGGCGAAGATCGTGGACGCGGCCAAAGAGCATGCCGTCGACGTCGTGGGACTGAGCGGCCTGATCACGCCGAGCCTCGACGAGATGGTGCACGTCGCGGAGGAATTCGAGCACGAGAAGCTGTCGGTTCCGCTCTTGATCGGCGGCGCCACGACGTCGGCCCGCCACACCGCCGTGAAGATCGCCCCGAAGTATTCCGGCAACGTCGTGCACGTGCTCGATGCGTCGCGGGCCGCGGGCGTCGTCGAGAAGCTGATCAACCCGGCGACGCGGACCGCCTTCGGGGAGGCCAACCGCCTCGAGCAGGCGCGCGACGTCGAGAACTTCAAGCGTCGGCAGCAGCAGACGCTCGTGCCCTACGACTTCGCCTGCCGGCACCGCTGGACCACCGACTGGGCGACCGCGCCGATCGAGACGCCGGAATTCCTCGGCCCGCGCACGCTGAGCGTGCCGCTCGAGGAACTCGTGCCCTACATCGACTGGTCTCCCTTCTTCATGGCCTGGGAGCTCAAGGGGAAGTACCCCGCGATCTTCGAGGATCCGACCGTGGGCGACGAGGCCAAGCGTCTCTTCGCCGACGCCACGCGGATGCTCGACGAGATCGTCCGCGACCGCTCACTCACCGCCCGGGGCGTATACGGTTTCTTCCCGGCCAACGCCGACGGCGACGACATCGTGCTCTACACCGACGACTCGCGGACGAAGGAGCTCGGCCGGGTGCACACGCTCCGCCAGCAGTGGGAACGGAAGGGGCAGGAGAGATTCCACGCCCTCGCCGACTTCGTGGCCCCGGTGGAGAGCGGCCGCAAAGATTATGTCGGCGCCTTCGCCTGCACGGCGGGGCACGGCTGCGAAGAGTTGTGCCGCCGTTACGACCGCGAGCACGACGATTACTCGTCGATCATGGCCAAGGCGCTCGCCGACCGGCTGGCCGAGGCCTTCGCCGAATGGCTCCACCGGAAGGCCCGTTGCGAGTGGGGCTACGGCCGCGAGGAAAACCTCGGCACCGAAGACCTGATCGAGGAGCGCTACCGGGGCATCCGG
>JBIIOM010000062.1:0-11902 GCA_044336925.1 Pirellulales bacterium | reverse complement strand
CACGCTGATCCAGAAGCGGCTCGTGGCGCTCAACGCCGGCGGCCGCCCGCTCGTCGACATCGACAGCGACGACAAGATGCAGATCGTCATCGAGGAGATCAAGCAAGACAAGATCTTCCTCGACACCTCGTCGAACCTGCGGATCACCGGCGAATCCCCCGAGGCCGGCGGCCCCTTGGATTTTGATGCCTCCATCCTTTAGACAGACGCGGGCTCGAGCCGCAACGGCTTCGGGACGGCAGAAGTCGACTCGCGGTGGCCGCGGCGTCGCCAACTTTTGTTTTTTGGCTCATCGAGCTTCCGCCGATCCCGTCGCCTCGTCTTTTCGCTTGATGACTGTCTGAGTATTCCGTGCTTGAAGGACGTGAAATCGTCGTCGGTGTTTCGGGCGGCATCGCGGCCTACAAGGCGGCGGCGCTGACGAGCATGCTCGTCCAGCGGGGTGCCGGCGTGACGGCGGTGCTCACCCGCAATGCCCGACGGTTCGTCGGCGCGGCGACGTTCGCCGCGCTCACCGGCCGGCCGGTCGCGTCGCGGAGTTTCGATACGGCCGCGTTTCCGCTCGGCGCCCACATCGAATTGGCCGCGCGGGCCGATCTCGTCATCGTGGCCCCGGCCTCGGCCGACCTGCTCGCGAAGGTGGCCGGCGGCGCGGCCGACGACCTGCTCACGACGCTCCTCCTCTGCGCCGAATGTCCCGTGATCCACGCCCCGGCGATGAATAGCGCGATGTGGGCGAAGGCCGCCGTGCAGCGAAACGTGGAGCAGGTGGCGGCCGACGGCGGGATCATCGTGCAGCCCGGCACCGGCTGGCTCTCCTGCCGGCAGAAGGGCGCGGGCCGGATGGCGGAGCCCGACGAGATCCTCACCGTGATCGAGGAGACGCTCTCCGGCCTGCCGCCGCGAAAGCGTCCCTAAACCGCCGACACCGCCCGAAGGCCACGCGAATGGCGACGATCCTGCTCACGGCCGGCCCCACGCGAGCCTACATCGACGACGTGCGCTACCTCACGAACGCGTCGAGCGGCCGGATGGCCCGGGCGATCGCGCAGGCGGCCCTCGCCCGGGGCCACGAGGTGACGATCGTGAGTGGCCCGGTGCACGTCGAGTATCCGCGGCGGGCCCGCGTGATCCCGGTCACGACGACGGCCGAGATGCTCGCCGCGTCGCTGGCCGAATTGCCGGCATGCGACGGCGTGATCGCCGCCGCGGCCCCCTGCGATTTCGAGCCGGTCCAGCGGACCGCCGGCAAGATCCCCCGCCGCGGCACCGGCCTCGCGCTCAGGCTCAAGCCGACGACCGACGTGATCGCCACGCTCGCGGCCCGGTCGAAGAAGCGGCAATGGTTCGTGGCCTTCGCGCTCGAGCCCGGGGCCGATCCACGACGGGCCTTCGAGAAGATCGAGGCGAAGCGGTGCGACCTGATCGTGGTCAACGACGTGTCGGCGCTCGAGGCCGCGAAGACCGCCGTCACCGTCTACGACCGCAGCCATGCCCGCGTCGGCGGCAAAAGCGGCACGAAGCCGGCCGTCGCCACCTGGCTCGTGACATTGATCGAAAAGAAACTCTGCAAAACCTGACAGCCACGCCCCGATGCTGAACGCCCGAATCGGCGAAAGCTTGACGAGCGTTGGAGATTTCGCCCCGTTGGGCGCGAACTTTCCAGACTGGGATTGTGCGAAATATCCCCGCGAGGAAACTTTTGCCGTTCGGGCGGCAATGCGGGCTGCATCAAGTGCCCGAGAGTTGGGAATTTATTTGACAGGCTGAAGCCGATCCTGACAGGCTGAAGCCGATCCTACCGTGAGGCCCAGATGATCACCGTCGCCGTCCTTGGAGCCACCGGCTACACCGCGCTCGAAGCCATCAAGATCCTGCTGCGGCATCCGGAGGCGAAGATCGTCGCCGTGACGAGCCGCCAGGAGGGGAATCCGCCGATCTCGACGGTGCACCCGAGCCTCGTCGGCCGGCTCGAACTGCCGCTCGAGGATCTCTCGCCCGAGGAGGTCGGCAAGCGGGCTGACTGCGTCTTCTCCTGCCTCCCCCACTGCGCGAGCGCCGAAATCATTCCGAAGGTGCTCGCCGCCGGGGCGAAGGTGGTCGATTTCAGCGCCGACTACCGGCTCGAAGACGCGGCGACATATCTCGAATGGTATGGCCACGAGCATCCCGATCAGGGCCGGCTCGGCAAGACGGTCTATGGCCTGCCCGAGCTCTTTCGCGAACGGATCAAGGGGGCCGCGCTCGTGGCGAATCCCGGCTGCTATTCGACGTCGGCGATCCTGCCGCTGGCGCCGCTCGTGAAGAGCGGCCGGTTCGAGACCGACGACATCATCATCGACTCCAAGAGCGGCGTGAGCGGCGCGGGCCGCCAGCCGAAGCTGATGACGCACTTTCCGGAGTGCAACGAGAGCATGTCGGCCTACAACGTTGGCCGCCATCGGCACACGCCCGAGATCGAGCAGGTGATCGGCCGCCACGCCGGCGCACGGCCGCAGGTGATCTTCACGCCGCAGCTCGCGCCGATGGATCGCGGCATCCTCTCCACGATCTACATCCGCCCGAAGAAGCCGCTCGCCGAGGGCGACGTCATGAAGCTGCTCCGCGACGCCTATGCGGGGGAGCGGTTTGTGCGCGTGGTGGATCACCTGCCCGCCACGAAAGACACGGTCGACACGAATTTCTGCGACGTCACCGCCCGGGTCGTCCGCGGCCGGGTGCTTTTGATCAGCTGCCTCGACAACCTCGTGAAGGGCGCCGCCGGCGCGGCCGTGCAGAATTTCAACGTCCTCTTCGGCCACCCCGAAACGGCCGGTCTGGTCTAGGCCCACGGGGTTTCGCCGCAGCCGACACGGCCCTACGTCACCACGCCGCGGTAGAAAAAGCAGCATTTTTCACCACGTCTGCGTAAACTCTGCTGCCCCTTCGGAGCAGCCCCATGTTGCACCTCCATCGGATCGTGCCCACGCCGACGAAGAGCTTCCTGCTTCTCGGTCCTCGCGGGACAGGCAAATCGACCTGGCTGGCCGACGCTTTCCCCCGGGCGCTCACGATCGATCTGCTCGACTCGACCCGGTTCCTGGCCCTGAGTCGCGATCCCGCGTCGCTCGGGAGGCTCGTGGCGCCGCTGCGCCGCGGCGACTGGGTTGTCATCGACGAGATTCAGCGGGTTCCGGCCCTGCTCGACGAGGTTCATCGCCTCTATGAGCAGAAACGTGGCATTCACTTTGCCCTGTCGGGCTCGAGCGCTCGAAAGCTCCGTAGGGCCGGAGCCAATCTGCTGGCCGGGCGTGCCCTGCAACTGCACATGTTTCCGTTTCTCTGGCCAGAGTACCGAGCCGCGTGGCGACTCGAGCAGGCCTGTGAATGGGGCACTCTGCCGCTCGTGGTCAGCGACCCGGAGCATCGAGTCCAGACGCTTGCGACCTATGTCGAGACATACCTCAAGGAGGAGATCACGGCGGAGGCGCTCGTCCGCAAACTCGACCCTTTCGTGCGGGTGCTCATGGCCGCAGGGCTCTACAACGGCCAGATCCTCAATCTCGAAAACCTTTCGCGAGAATCGGAGGTCAAGCGCACGACGGTCGAGCGGTATTTCCAGATCCTCGAAGACACCCTCCTGGCAAGCCGCGTGCCCGCGGTATCACTCGGCATCCGCACGAAGGAAACCACCCATCCCAAGTTTTTCCTGTTTGACGCTGGCGTTGCCCGAGCGGCGGCCGGGCTGGCCGACGAGCCGGTCGATTCAGCCTGGAAGGGCTTTGCGTTCGAATCGCTGGTCTTCCACGAGATGCGGGGTTACGCAACGCTCGCCGGAAAAAACCGGTCCATTTTCCACTATTCCATCAGTGGCGGATTCGATGTCGACTTCCTCGTGCAAACCCGACCGAAGACGCTCTCGTCTCCGCGGCAGTTCGTGGCGATCGAGGTGAAACTCGGCCGCCAGTTCAAGCCGAATTGGACAAAGGGCCTGAACGTGCTCCTGCGCGAATGCAAAAAATCGGTGCCTCGTGGAATCATCGTCTACCAGGGCAAGGACCGACTCGCCTCGAACGGCATCGACATCATGCCGGCGGCCGATTTTTTTGACGCACTTCACGCCGGGGCGCTGTTCTAAGGGCTCGCGGCTCGCCCAAAAGCCCCTCGCGGCAGCGGGGGGATGACGCGATCCATCGCCATCCGGGCATGTGCTCAACCGCGTTGATGGTGTTCCCGACGCGTCACCCCACCGGCTTCCGCCGGGGGCTTGGTGGCTCCTCTTCACGCCCGATGGCGCAAGGCTCAAGTGTGATCCGTACAACACCATCGACCGGAGAGCCGTGTGCGGGAGATCCGCCAGCACGGTTCGGAGGGAGGCGGGCCCGAACCCAATCGGGCCGCCCTGCCCCCGATTTCGGGGGAGCCCTCCGGAAGCGCCACGCGGCATCCCGCCGCTTCCGCGACGGGCTTGTGGAATTGACGGCCGAGGGAGCATCATGCCTCTCTTCACCATCCATTTCCCGACCGAACCGCGATGAGCATCACCGAAACCCCGGTCCGCCTGCCGATTCCCCCGCTTCCCAAGGGCTTCCGCGTCGCCGGCGCCCATGCCGGCCTGAAGCGAAACGCCGCCCGCGAAGACATCTCGCTCGTCGTCTCCGACCTCCCCGCGACGGCGGCCGGCGTCTACACGACGAACGTCGTCTTCGCGGCGCCGGTGGCCTTCGACCGCGCCCGCACGCCCGGCGAGGGCTTTCGCGCGATCGCGATCAACTCGGGCAACGCCAATGCCTGCACCGGGGCCCGCGGCCTCGACGACGCCCGCCGGATGGCGGCCTCGGCCGCAGACCGGCTCGGCGTGCCGGAGGCGGGCGTGCTGGTGCTCTCGACGGGGATCATCGGCGAGTTTTTGCCGCTGGCGAAGATCGAGACGGGAATCGCCACCGTGGCGGGTCGGCTCGGCAGCGACTCCGACACTGTTCTGAGGGCGGCCCGCGGGATGATGACCACCGACACGCGGCCCAAACTGTCCGGCTCGACCTTCTCGGCGGGCGGCCGCACCTACACGCTCTTCGGGATGGCCAAGGGCGCCGCGATGGTGGGCCCGCGGCTGGCGACGATGCTCGGGATCGTGCTCACCGACGCACCGGTGCGGCCGGCCGACGCGCAGCGGCTGCTCGGCGAGGCGGCGGAGCGGACCTTCAACTGCGTGAGCGTGGACGGCCACACGAGCACGAACGACACCGTCTTGCTGCTGGCCAACGGCGCGGCCGGCGGCGAGCCGCTCGCGGGACGCGATCTCGACGGCTTCGCCAAGGCCCTCTCCGACGCCTGCGAGGCGCTGGCCCGCGAGATCGCCGACGACGGCGAGGGGGCCACGCACGTGCTGCGGATCGAGGTGCGGGGTTGTTCGACGCGGGACGAGGCCCGCCAGATCGCCCGCTCCGTGGCCGACAGCCCGCTGGTGAAGACGGCGATCCACGGGGCCGACCCGAACTGGGGCCGGATCGTGTCGGCCGCCGGCTACTCGGGCGTGGCCTTCGACCCCGACAAGCTCCTGCTGCGGGTCAACGGCACGCTCCTCTTCCAGCACGGCCAGCCGGTGGCGTTTGACGCCGACAAGGTCTCGGAATCGATTCGGTCCGCCCGGGAGACGCTGATCGAGCTGGAACTGCACGCCGGCCGGGAGTCGATCCGGTTCTACTCCAGCGACCTGACGGCGGAATATGTCCACCTCAACGCGGACTACCACACCTGATTCCCGTATACTTCCCCGGATGAGGGCCTGCCCGCGGTGCAGGCCACACCTGCCTTGACGCAGCCGGTCCGAAACGGTTTGCTTTGGGCTCCCGCCTCCCGCTGAAAGACCCACCTGAGCCGATGAGCACGGACCCTGACGAAGAAGACGAGATTGGCGACGAGGAAGACCTTGCCGCTGCGCAGCCTTTGGCGGAGGAGGAATCGAGTTTCGACGATTTCGACGACGACTTTGACGATGATTTCGAGGAGGAGTCGAACGACCCCGATTGGGATCATCCCGACGATGCCGACCCGGGTCCGCCGCCTCCGGCGAAAGGATCCGGCAAGAAGAAGTAGGCGGCCCACCGCAACCCGCGAGAACAGTGCGATGTCAGCGCAAAAGACCGCAGGCTGGTTCGGAAAGCTGAGCCAGCTCGACTTCGACATCGACTTCTTCGAAAACCTGCTCGCCCGCAACGGCGAGAGCGTGGAGGTGTTGCGGGTGCTCGGCGAGCTTGTCTCGAAGAAGGGGCTCGTGCACCGGGCCGTGGAAATCGACCGGCTGCTGGTGGAGCGGCTGCCAAAGGATTTCCTGGCCCGCTACAATCTGGCCTGTTCGCTCGCCCTCGCCGGGCGGCCCGACGAGGCGATGAAGTCGCTCTCGAAGGCCATCCTGCTGGGCTACGACGATCTGGCACACCTCGAGGTCGATCCCGACCTCGATTCGTTGCGGGAGCGGCCTGACTTTCGGGCCTTGCTGAGCCCCGACTGAATCGGGTTTCTCACGACGAGATCGGGCGTCTCACGACAAGGCACGCATGCTCGACCAATTCGACAAGATCACGGAAGCCTGCGCGGCGATCGCCGCCCAGTGGCCCCACAAGCCGGCCGTCGGCATCATCCTAGGGAGCGGGCTCGGCGGCGTGACGGCCGCCATCAAAGAGAAGGTGACGATCCCCTACGGATCGATCCCCCACTTCGCGAAGTCCACCGCCCACGGCCATGCCGGGCAGCTCGTCTGCGGCCTGCTCGAGGGCGTGCCGGTGGTCGTGATGGAGGGGCGGATGCACGCCTACGAGGGCTATCCGCTCGCCCAGATCACGTTTCCCGTCCGCGTGGTGCGGCGGCTCGGCGCGGAATTGCTCGTCGTCACGAATGCGTGCGGCGGCCTGAATCCGCAGTTTCGCACCGGCGACCTGATGGTGATCGACGACCACATCAACCTGATGAACGACAACCCGCTCGTCGGCATCAACGACGACCGGCTCGGGCCGCGGTTTCCCGACATGTCGGCCCCCTACACGCCGGCGCTCATCGACCAGGCGCTCGAGGTGGCCCGCCACGAAAACTTCGTGGCCCACCGGGGCGTCTACGTGGCCGTCACGGGGCCGAACCTCGAGACGCGAGCCGAATATCGCTTTCTGAGGGTGATCGGGGCCGACGTCGTCGGCATGTCGACGGTGCCGGAGGTGATCGTGGCGGTGCATGCGGGCATGAAGGTGCTCGGCATCTCGGTGATCACCGACATGTGCCTCCCCGACGCGCTCGAGGTGGCGACGGTGGAGAAGATCCTCGCCGTGGCCGCATCGGCCGAGCCGAAGCTCCGCGCGATCGTGACCAACGCCGTCCGCCACTGCCACCGGTAGGGTAGGCTTCAGCCTGCCTCCCAGTAGGACAGGCTTCAGCCTGCCATTCTTCAGGCAGGCTGAAGCCTACCCTACGTCTTCTGCACCGCCTCGAGCGCCTTGCGCACGTGGTCATCCGAGGCGAAGAGCGCGCTAAAAACGCAGCGAATAACCCCCTGCCGATCGATCACGTAGGTCACGCGGCCGGGGATGAATCCCAGCGGGTTCGGCACGCCGAAGAGCCGGCGGAGCGCCCGGTCGTGGTCGCTGATGATCGGGAAGGGCAGCCGGTGCTTCTCCGCGAACGAGCGGTGGCTCGCCGGGGAGTCGCTGCTCACGCCGATCACTTCGGCCCCGGCCGCGACGAATTTCTCGTAGGAATCCCGGAAGGCGCAGGCCTCCTTCGTGCAGACCGGCGTGTGGTCCTTGGGATAGAAGAAGAGCACGACGATCTTCTTGCCGAGCAGGTCGGCGAGGTTGAACGTGCGGCCGTCCTGGAGGACGGCCTGAAAGTGCGGCGCGGCATCGCCAACGGTAAGACTGCTCATGCGGGAGATTGTATCAAGAAGACCACACAAAGTAGACCGCTTGCCAAAGTAGACCGCTTGCTCCGCAAGCGGTTCTGGATCCGCTTGCGGAGCAAGCGGTCTACGCCAGGCGGTCTACGTGCGCCTGGCGAGGATCAGGCTCAGCGCCGGGCCGGCGGCCATCGTCGTCGCGACGCACATCAGCACGCAGGCCACGAAGAGCCGCAGGTCGATGAGCTCCGCGTC
The DNA here is from genome assembly GCA_044336925.1 of Pirellulales bacterium. GTDB lineage: Bacteria > Planctomycetota > Planctomycetia > Pirellulales > UBA1268 > RGVT01. The sequence continues at coordinate 3,786 of JBIIOM010000062.1, read as the reverse complement.
GTAAGCCGCCGCCGCCATGACGATGCCGAGGATGCCCCGCGCATTGAGGCCGCAGCCCACCGCGAGCGCCTGCCGGCTGTCCATCCCGGCCATCTTGCCCCCGACGAAGACGCCGCAGATCTTCCCCACGAACGCCACGGCCGTGATCAAAACCACGAGCCAGAGGTCGAAGCCCGCGACGAAGTCGGCCCCGATCGCCATCGAGACGAAGAAGACCGGCGTGAACGCGGCGTAGGAAAACTCGCCGACGATCTCGAAGGGCCGCGGATGACGGCGGGAGACGTCGGAGAGCGCGATCCCCATGACGAACGCGCCGAGGAACGAATGCAGGCCGAGGTATTCCGAGCCGGCCGCCCCCATCAGCGCGAGCAGCACGATGCAGGAGATCAGCGCGGAGGGCTGCGGCAGCCGCCGATGCACCCAGTCGAGCAGCGGCGGCAGCACGAACCTGCCCAGGATCAGGATGCCGCCGATAAAGAGGAAGACGAGCCCGAGGATCGCCGCCCCCTGCCCTTGGCCGGTCGAGTGCGGCGCAAACTCCGCCAGGATCACCGCGAAGAGGCCCCAGCCGACGAGGTCGTCCACGAGCGTCGCCGACATGATGGTCCGGCCGATCTCGGTCTTGAAGAGCCCCATGTCGATGAGGATCCGGGCGATGACGGGATTGGCCGACAGCGAGAGGATCGACCCCATGAAGAGCGCCGTCGCGAAGAGATCCTTCCGCGTCACGCCGATGACGTCGGGGAAGACGTAGCACATCACGAATCCCAACACGAGCGGCACGAGCGTGCCGACCGTGCCCACGGCGAGCGCCTTGCGGCCGATCCGCCGGAATTCGCCGAGGCTGATGTCGAGTCCGATCGTGACGATGAAGAAGAGCATGCCGACGCGGGCGATCGCATTGCGGGCGTCGGCGACCGGGCCCGATGCCGGAAAGAGCCAGCCGTGGAGGTCGGGGGCCAGCCTGCCCAGGAGCGTGGGCCCGAGCAGGAGCCCGCCGGCGATCTCACCGACGACGGCCGGAATCCCGATCCGCCGCGCCGCCTGCCCCATCACGAGCGCGACGAAAAGCATCGCTGCGAGGTGCAACGAGAGCAGCGTCCAGTCGGTGGGGCTCATGGTCTGTCGGATTCCGCGAAAACGGCCATGATACCCGGCACGGAAGTAGACCGCTTGCTCAAAGGAGACCGCTTGCTCCGCAAGCGGATCTCCCCAAGACCCGCTTGCGGAGCAAGCGGTCTACTTTGAGGCCCCCTGTGGGGCTGTCGCCGGCCGCGGTAGGATTGCGGCTCTTTCGCACCGCCCCCCTGCCCCATCCCCATGTTCGAACCCGTCCGCGGCAAGCCCGACTTCCCCGCCCTCGAAACCTCGATCGCGCGAGTCTGGCGCGACGCCGCGATCTATCAGAAGTCGCTCGACCGGCGCCGCGGCGCGAAGCGGTTCGTCTTCTTCGAAGGCCCCCCCACCGCCAACGGCATGCCCCACCCCGGCCACTGCCTCACCCGCACGATCAAGGATCTCTACCCGCGCTACCGCACGATGCGCGGCGAATACTGCGAGCGGAAGGCGGGCTGGGACACGCACGGCCTGCCGGTGGAGGTGGAGGTCTGCAAGGAGCTCGGCATCCACTCGAAGGCCGAGATCGAGGCCTACGGCGTCGAGCCCTTCATCCACAAGTGCCAGGAATCGGTCTGGCGCTACATGAAGGAATGGGAAACGCTCACCGAGCGGATCGGCTTCTGGATCGATCTCTCCGACGCCTACGTCACCTACCATCAGTCGTTCGTCGAGAGCGTCTGGTGGGCGCTCGCCGAGCTTTTCAACCGCGGGCTGCTCTATCAAGGCCACAAGATCGTCTGGTGGTGGGCACAGGGGGGCACGGCGCTCTCCAGCGGCGAGGTGGGCCAGGGCTACAAGGAAGTGGCCGACCCGAGCGTCTATGTGGCCTTCCCGCTCCTCGACGACGCGGGCAAGCCGACGCACCGCAGCCTCGTCGCCTGGACGACGACCCCCTGGACGCTCCCGTCGAACCAGTTTGCCGCGGTGAAGGCCGACCTCGAGTATGTCGTGCTCCGCGAGGCGGGCATGGCGGACGCCCCCGAATTCATCGTCGCCGAGCCGCTCGCCGGCCCGCTCGGCGAGAAGATGAAGAAGCAGTTCGACGTCGTCGATCGCGTCGCGGGCGCATCGCTCGTCGGCCGCTCCTACCTGCCGCCATTCGACACATATCGTGCCGCCGGCGTGCCACTGAGGGCCCCGCTCGAGTCCGGCGGCTCCGAGCCGGCCGCCTGGCGGGTCGTGGCCGCCGACTTCGTCACGACCGACTCCGGCACCGGCATCGTCCACATCGCGCCCGCCTTCGGCGAGGTGGACTACACCGTGCTCATCGCCGAGCAGGCCCGCTTCGCCGACGGCCAGGGGCCCGCGCTCATCAACTGCGTGGCGCCCGACGGCACGTTCACCGACGATTTCCCGATGGGGAGCGGCCGGTTCGTGAAGGAATGCGACCGCGACATCACCCGCGACCTGCGGAGCCGCGGCCTGCTCGTGCACCAGGAGCAATACGTCCACGACTATCCGTTCTGCTGGCGGGCCGACAACGATCCGCTCATCCAGTATCCGCGGCAGAGCTGGTTCATCCGCACGAGCCAGTTCCGCGACGAGATGCTCGCCAACAACGCGCGGATCAACTGGCTCCCCGAGCACATCAAGGACGGCCGTTTCGGCAACTTCCTCGCGACCAACGTCGATTGGGCGCTCTCCCGCGAGCGCTACTGGGGCACGCCGCTGCCGATCTGGGTCTGCGAATCGACCGGCAAGGCCGAGGCGATCCCCTCCTACGCCGCGCTCCTTGCGAAGCCGGGCGTGGCGGGCACCGACATCTTCGACAAGGCCAAGGCCGCCAACCCGAAGCTTTCCGACGACCTCAAGGTGCACAAGCCCTACATCGACGCCGTCACCTACGACTCGCCGTTTGCGCAGGGCGCGCGGATGCGCCGCGTGAGCGAGGTGATCGACTGCTGGTTCGACTCCGGCGCGATGCCCTTCGCCCAGTGGGGCTGGCCGCACAAGGGCGAAGCCGAATTCAAGGCGCAGTTTCCGGCCGACTTCATCTCCGAGGCGATCGACCAGACCCGCGGCTGGTTCTACAGCCAGCTGGCGATCAGCACGCTCCTGTTCGGGGACGACGCGGGCGGCACAGGAAAGCCTTTCCCGCATCCCTTCAAGACCTGCATCGTCCTCGGCCACATGCTTGGCGAAGACGGGCAGAAGATGAGCAAGAGCAAGCGCAACTACAAAGAGCCGGCGGTGATCTTCGACACTTACGGCGCCGACGCGCTCCGCTGGTTTTTCCTCGCCGGGCAGCCCCCGTGGTCGGGCATCCGCTACAACGAGCGGGCGATCCGCGAAAGCGTGCCGGAGTTTCTGCTGCGGCTCTGGAACGTCTATTCGTTTTTCGTGATCTACGCGCGGATCGACGGCTTCGATCCCGCCGCGCTCCTCGACGCCCCCGGCAGCCTCGACCATGCCGATGTGCAGAAGGCCCGCGGCTACCGGCCCGTGGCCGAACGGGGCGAGCTCGATCGCTGGATGCTCTCCGAGCTCAACGCCACGGCCCGCGAGATGGTCGAACGGCTCGACGCCTACGATCACTTCGGCGCGGCCGGCCGGCTTTCCGCGCTCGTCGATGCGGTGAGCAACTGGTATGTGCGACGGAGCCGCGACCGCTTCTGGGCCGCCGGGAAGGCCGACACGGGCCCCGACGGCAACCCCGAGAAGCTCGAC
>JBIIOM010000272.1:0-3489 GCA_044336925.1 Pirellulales bacterium | reverse complement strand
TGCGGACATCCTGTCCTTCGCTCACTGCATGTCCGCTTCGCTTTCGGCATCCTGCCTGCGCTCGCTTCCATAGCCCGCGAGAGGGCATGTGCAGCCCCAAGCCTTCCTGCATTCCCAGTACGACAGGCTGAAGCCCGTCCTACTAAAGCGGGGAGGCTTCGGGTGACCCGTGCCCCGGGAACCGGCGCATGCTGACAAGTACGGAAGCCCGCAGCGCAAGCAAGGTCCATCCGCCTGCCACTCCACCAAACGACGCTCTCACCCGCCCCGCGAGAAAAGCCTCAACTCTCCTCGCTCGCGCGTCGGGCTTCCGTATCGTCCGCAGCGAACGTCCGGCGAGGGGGTACTAGGCAGCCCCGAAGCCGGATTGGGCCAAAAGACCCCGGGGGAAAGCAGCATTGCGACGGTTTGCCCAGTCGTCCTATAGTCCCCGCCCCCATGGACGACCGCACGCTCTCCGCCGCACCGACGGATGCCGACCTGCTTGCGCACGGCCGTGAGATCTTGCGCGCCGAAGGAGCGGCCATCCTGCAGGCGGCTGAGAGCCTCGGCGATGCGTTCGGCCGCGCCGTGCGGCTGATCGAAGGCTGCACCGGCAGCGTCGTCGTGACCGGCATCGGCAAGGCGGGGCTCGTGGCGAGGAAGATCTCGGCCACGCTCGCCTCCACCGGCACACCGAGTCACTTCCTCCATCCCGCCGAGGCGATGCACGGTGACCTCGGCGCGCTGCGGCGCGACGACGTCGTGCTCGCGCTCTCCCAGTCGGGCGAGACGGAGGAGATCACGCGGCTCCTGCCCCATGTCGCGGCCCGCGGCATCAGGATCATCGCGCTCACCGGCTCCGCGCAGAGCACGCTCGGCCGGGCGGCTGACGTCGTGGTGACCACGGGGGCGGTGCGCGAGGCCTGTTCGCTCGGCCTGGCGCCGAGCACCAGCACGTCGCTCCTTCTCGCGCTCGGCGATTCGCTGGCGCTCGTCACGAGCGCGCTGAGACAATTCACCCACGAGGAGTTTGCGGCCCGCCATCCCGGCGGCAGCCTCGGCCGGCAGCTCATGCACGTGGAAGACGTGATGCGGCCGCTCGCGCAGTGCCGCACCGCCCGAGCCGACGACACCGTGCGGGCCGTCTTCGCCCGACCGCTGCCCGCGCGGCGCACCGGCGCCGTCATGATCCTCGACAACGCGGGCATGCTCGCCGGCATCTTCACCGACAGCGATCTGGCCCGGCTCTTCGAACGGCGCAACGACGCCGCGCTCGACGCGCCGATCGGCGACGTGATGACGAGCCGGCCCACCACGGTCTTGGCCGCCACTCGCCTGCGCGACGCCGTGGCGCTGCTCGAGACCCGGCGGCTCAGCGAACTGCCGGTCGTCGATGCGGCCGGCCGCGTCACGGGCCTGCTCGACATCGTCGATCTCGTCGGCATGGTGCCCCCGGAGACGCTCGAGATCGCGGTCGAAGCCCCGGCCGCTGCCGCCTAGCGCGGCCCGACCGGAAGGAGGGCGAACTGTGGCCGATCCATCGAACCTGCACGACACGAGTCCGGCCGCCGAGAAGTCTCTGCGCGACCGCCTCGCGCGGGTGCAGTTGCTCCTGCTCGACGTCGACGGCGTGCTCACCGACGGCGGCGTGACCTGGACGAACGACGGCGTCGAACAGAAGACGTTTTCCATTCGCGACGGGCTCGGCATCCGGCTCTGGCAGCAGGCCGGCGGCCGCACGGGCATCATCACCGGCCGCTCGAGCCGCGTCGTGCAGTTCCGCGCGGAAGAGCTCGGCATCGCGATCGTGCGGCAGGGGATCGGTGACAAGCTCGAGGCCGCTACGGCGGTGCTCGCCGAGCAGGGCCTCGATTGGGAACAGGCCGCGTTCATCGGTGACGACCTGCCCGACCTGCCGGTGGTGATGCGGTGCGGCGTGGGCGTGGCGGTGGCCGACGCCTGCCCGGAACTCGTCGCCGCGGCGACGCTCGTCACGCAGCGGCCGGGCGGCCGCGGCGCGGTGCGCGAGGTGATCGAGCGGATGCTCGAGGCGCGGGGCGGCTGGGACGCGATCGTGCGCCGGTTCGCCGCCGGCCGAGCCTGAGAACGACAACCCCCGAACAACAGCCCCCGAACAGCAGGCCATGGAACATCGCTTCGGACGCACGCTGCGGGTGTTTCTCGTCGTCCTGGCGGCGGCGGGCTTCTACCGGCTCGCCGTGGTGCCATGGGTGGAGCCGCGCGTCAAGGATCTGGGCTCGACGATCGAGCTCTCTCCCGAGCAGGCGGCCGCGATCCGGGCCCGGGCCGACAAGCGGCTCGCCGCGCTCGGCGACATCTTCCCCGAAGGCTCGTGGGAGCGCGACGATCCGATCATGCTCGAGAGCCGGCAGATGCGGCTCCTCTTCAAGCAATACCATTCGCTGCCCGACGGCCGCGTGAACCTCGTGCCCTGCACGCTCGTGATCCTGCCGGACCGCAACCGCGCCGCGACCGACAATGCGGGTGGCCGCACGCTCGTGCTGCGGGCGCCGCAGGGCGCGGTGCTCGAATTCGACGAGCCGCTCGACCTTCGCCAAGGCCGCCTCGCGAAGCTCATCGGCGGCAGCCTCCGCGGCCAGGTCACGATCCGGGGCACCGCGACCGCTCCGGACGCCGAGGACGACATCGAGATCGCGACCCGCGACGTGGAACTCGCCGATCTCGAAATCCGCACCGGCGAACTCGTGCAGTTTCGCTATGGCCGATCCACGGGCAGCGGCCGCGCACTCGTCGCCCGCCTCCTGCCGCGGGCTGATGCCGTGGGCGGGAAGGACGACCGTGGCCCCAACATCGGCGGCGTCGATTCGATTCGCCTCGATCGCGATGTCCGCATGCGGCTCGAAGGGCTGGCCGGCGGACTTCTGCCCGGCCGGGAGGAGAAGCCGGCGCCGCTCGCCGTCGATCCAGCCGCGCCGCAGGCGCCCGCGACCGAAGCGGCCCCCGTGCTCGTGAGCTGCCGCGGCAGCCTGTGCCTGAATGTGTCGGCCAACGTGATCACGTTCGAGGATCATGTGGACGTGGTGCGCACGGGGACCGGCGGCGCGAGCGATCAGCTCGCCTGCGAACTGCTCGCGATCCGGCTGGCCCGCGGCGAGGCGTCGCCGGCCGTGGCGGGCGGGCAGCCCGGCGGCGGCCTGCGGCCCGTGGAGATCCAGGCCCGCGGCGCGCCCGTCGTGGCCCGCAGCACGGCATCGGGGCTCGAGGCCCGCGGCGCGCGGCTCGGCTACGAGATTGCGACCCGCCGCATCCTGCTCGACGGCGACGAGCCCGTCGCGCTCGTCGTGCAGGGCACCGAGATGGAGGCCCGTTCGATCGACTATTGCCCCGGCCCCGAGGGCGATCCCGGCGCGCTGATGGCCGTCGGCCCGGGCTGGCTCAAGGCGCGGTCGCCCGGTTCGCCCCCCGTGCAGGCGCGGTGGCAGAAGTGGCTGCGGATGCGGCCCGACGGCACGGGGCACGTGGCGT
>JBIIOM010000271.1:0-3493 GCA_044336925.1 Pirellulales bacterium | reverse complement strand
GGCGATCGTCGGCACCGCGGCAGCCGCACGGCCCGACGTCGTGGCCGCGTTCGTGCAGCGAATGTTCCTCGGCGCGGCCCATTACCCCACCCGCACGCGGATCGAGTCGCTCGTCATCGGCGGCCAGGGCGTCGATCCGACTCCCGGGGCGGCGGCCCGCGTGCCCTGTCCGCTCGGCCGGCCGATTGGGTTCGAGGTCGGCATCGGCGGCGAACCGCCCCGGCTCGCCCGGCTGAAGATCAAGTCGGTGCAGACGGGCAACGCCACGGAGATCGATCTTGTGTCCGACGCCGCAGCCCAGCCGGCCGACGCGCCGCCATCGGTCGCTCCACCGAAGCCAACCACCTATTCCGCGCGGCTGCCGAAGCTCGCCGAATCGGTCGATGTGCAGGTGTTTGCCGGTGATGCCTGGACGGAGCCGGTGAGGGTGACGGCGATCGCGCCGCCGCTGATCGACATCTCGCTTTCGTCAACGCCGCCGTCGTATGCGGGAAGCCGCACCGAGCAGGCGCCGCAGGGCGCCCGGCAGGTGACGGTGCTGGAGGGCTCGCGGGTCGACCTCGCCCTTCGCTGCACGAACAAAAATCTGGTCTCGGCCACGCTCGTGCTCGACGGCGCCGAGCATCCGCTCGAGCCGCGGTCCGCGAGCGGCCCGCGTGCCCCGGGCTCCGCGGCCGAGTGGGAACTGGCGACGGCGCGGTCGCCTCTCCAGCGGCTCGACCGAACGGTGGCCTATGAGATACGGATCGTGGACGAGGACGGCCTCGGTGCCGACATGCCGCTGGTGGGCTCCATCCGCGTGAAGCCCGACGCGGCACCACGCGTGACGGCCGACGCGCAGACCCGCCTCGTGCTTCCCACGGCGACCCCGCGGCTGGCATGGCGGGTGGCCGACGACCATGCGATCGCCCGCGTGGAGATCGTGGCGGAGGCCGTGCCCGCGGCGGGCGATGGCTCGGCGGCGGAGGCCGCCGACGGTGGATCGCCTGCAGCGCGGCCCGATCGCACGCTGACCGTGCCGATCACACTCTCGACCGCCGGCGGCGCCGGCTGGGTGGGGGGCGACCGGTTGCCGCTCGCAGGAACCGCCACGGTGGACCTCGCCCGGCTCGGTCTCAAGGTGGGCGACCAGGTGCGAGTGACCGCTCGAGCGGTCGACTACCGCGGCGACGCCGCCGGCCGCGAGGCGGCGAGCGAGCCGATCCTGCTCGACGTGACAGACGAGCGCGGCATCCTTGCCGGACTCTTGGAATCGGATGAACGATCGATCGAGCAGCTCGATGCGATCATCGACCGCGAACTCTCGGTTGGAGGAGCACGATGAAACGACTCGACATGACTGGTCTGCCGGCATGCACGCGACCGATGCTCGGCCGCGCAGCATGGCTGCTGGCGGCGGCGCTCCTCGCGATTCCCGCTGCGGCGGCGGATGCCGTGCCGCCCGCCGCGGGGCTGGCGGCGCAGGAGCGGGCCCGGGCGTTGGCGGCGGAGCTCGTGCGGGGCGTGATCGACGGGCAGCTGCGGCAGCTTGAGGAGAACGGCCTCGCCGGCCGGCCGATCCATGCCGATATTGTCGCCCTTCGCGGCACGATCGACTCGCTCGTGCAGCGCGAGATGCAGGAGGTGATCGACCTACTCGGCCGTGCCGAAGCCGCGCCGGCCGCGGAACGCCGCGAGATCTTCGACACGGCCCGCAGCCGGGCCCGCGGCATCGTCACACGGCTGGCAGCCGAGCGGCAGCAGGTCGTCCGCCGGCTCAAGGAGGCTACGCTCGCGGCCGAAGCCCGCGCGGTCCTGGAGCGGCAGACGCGGCTGCTCGCGGCGACGGAATCGCTTCCCACGCTGCCCGACGGCCGGCGTGAGCAGGCGATGCTCGCGGCGATCGAGGAGGAGCGCAACGTGAAGACGCTCCTGGCGACGCTCGAGGCATCCCTCACCGACGTGAGCAACTGGAGCGGCGAGGCGGGAGCGACAGGCGTGGCGGGCCTGCGGGAATTCGAGAAGCGAAGCGTGGCCGCCGCCGTGGCTGCCGCCGAGAGCCGGCTCGCCGCCGCCGATCCGGCAGCGGCCACCGCCGAGCAGCGGCGTGCGATCGCGGGCCTCGAGGCGGTGCTCGCGGCGGTGGAAGGCAATCAGGCCGTGCATCAGAGCGATGCCGCTGCCGCCGAAAAGGAGGCGCTGGCGCTCGCCGGCAAGGCCGCTGCCATGCGCAGGGAGATGGCGAAGGTGCCGCTCACCGATGAGAGCGTCGAGAAACTGCTGGCGGAACAGTCGGCCCTGCGGCAGGCACTTGCAGAACTCGCGGAACAGGCCCGCAGCGAGCCGGCGGCGGCGGGGCTTGTCGCGCAGGCCAAGGAGGCGGTTCTCGAGGCGTCCGCGGGGCTCCTCGAAGGGGATCAGAAGCGAGCACTGGCGAGCCAAGACGTGGTCGTCGACAGCCTCGAGCGGTTGGCGGATCGGTTCGAGGCACAGCGGCCAGCGGCGGCCAGCGCCGAAGAGTTCGCGCGGCGAGCGGCCGAACTGATGGGCGTGCTCGAGTCGCTGCAGGGCCTTGCCAAGCGGCAGGAGGAGATCGGTCGGGCCGCTGCCACGCAGCCGCAGGCGGCTGTCGCGGCGGAAGGGCAGATCGCCGCGGCGGTGACGAACCTTCTCGACCAGGCGCGTTCCAGGAAAAACCCCGACGGCAGCCCGGCCGCCACGCCCGACCTGCCGGCAGGCGTCGAACAGCGGATCCAAAAGGCTGCGGAGGCTGCGGCCCGCGCCGCCCAGGCGCAAACGGTCCCCGCGGCGCAGTCGGCGTTGCAGGCTGCAACCGACGCGATGCAGACGGCTGCGCGGGAGATCGCCAATGCCGTGGCCGACGCGCAGCGGAAGGCGCTGGCGGCCAAGGCCGGAGAGCTCTCGCGGGCCGCGGAGGTGGCGGAGCGAGTAGCGAGCGCCGAGCTGGCCATCGCCGAGTCGGCCAAGCATGCGGCACGCGAGGGCACCGCGGATGACGTCACTCCCCAGGCTCCTAGCTTGTCGGCCGAGGACCTTGCCAGAGAGCAGGCGGAGATGCTGGAGGTCGCCGACAAGGTCGAGGACGCGGTCGAGCGGCTCTCCCCCGAGGCGGCAAGGATGATCGAAGCCGCGCGGGCCGCCATGGAAGCGGCGAGAAAGCAGCTCGGCGCACAAGCCGCTGGCGAGAGGGCGGCAGACGCATCGGCCTCTCCCGTGGCAGAGCAGACCCCTGAAGCTGCCGCGGCGGAGGCATCGGCGCGGGCGGCCGAATCGCTGGAAAAGGTGGCCGCGGCGCTGCGTGAGGAGGCCAAGACCGCCGCCGACGCACTCGTGAAGGCGACCGCCGCGCCGGGTGCCAACGCAACGCAGAAGACCGAGCTTGCGGCCAAGGCGAATGAACTCGCGCGGGCGGCGCAGCTCGCGGAGCAGGCCGCAGCCGCGGAACAGGGCATTGCGAAGGCGGCCACGGAGGTCGCCGAGCGCGCAGAGGAAC
>JBIIOM010000270.1:0-3501 GCA_044336925.1 Pirellulales bacterium | reverse complement strand
GAGCCAGCTTTCCAATCCCCGTGACGGCATGGCGATCGTCGAGGCCGCCGGCCCGCGGTCGGAGCCCGCCGTCATGGCCGAGGCGCCGGACGGCAACGACGCCACGTGAGGACTTGCGCATGAAATCGATCATCAGCTGGACCGTCCGTAACACGCCGGCCATGAACGTCCTGCTCGTGGCGATCATGGTCATCGGCTGGCTGAGTTTCTCGTCGATGCGGCGCGAGGTCTTCCCGGAATTCGATCTCGAAATGGCGCTCGTCACGGTTCCCTATCCGGGGGCGACGCCCGAGGAGGTGGAGGAAGGGATCTGCCAGAAGATCGAGGAGGCCTGTCGCAGTGTCGTCGGGATCAAGAAGATCACGAGCGTGGCCCGTGAGGGCAGCGGCTTCTGCATCTTCGAGATGAGCGACACCGTGGACGATCCCCAGCGGGTCGTCGGCGAGATCCGTTCAGAAGTGGAGCGCATTCCGAGTTTTCCCGAATTGGCCGAGGATCCGAAGGTCGAGCAGGTGACGCTCCGCACGCCGGCGATCAAAGTGGGAGTGCTCGCGCCGTCTGCGGCCGACGGCGGGGAGCGGTCGGAACTCGAGTTGCGAGACGTGACCGAGCGGGTTCGCGATGACCTGCTCGCCCTGCCCGCCGTTTCGGCGGTCAACATCTCCGGCGGCAAGGACTACGAGATCGCCGTCGAAATCTCGGAGGACACGCTCCGGAAGCACGGTCTATCGCTCAAGACTGTCGCCGACATCATCCGTCGCGAGAATCTCGAACTGCCGGGTGGCACGATCCGCAGCGAAGGAGGCGAGGTGCTCCTCCGCGGCAAGAACAAAAAGTACGTCGGCGACGAGATCGCCAAGCTGCCCCTCGTGACACTGCCCGACGGACTCGTGCTCACGGTGGGCGATCTGGGCCGCGTGCGCGACGGCTTCACCGATGTCGCCGGCCGCAATCGGATCAACGGCCGCCACGGACTGGTCGTCTCGGTTGATCGCAGTTCCGGAGAGGATTTGCTCGCGATGGTAGCCGCCGTCAAGGAGTATGTCGCCCAGACGCGGCTTCCGCCCGGCTACGAGGTGGTGACTTGGGCCGATGCGTCCGTGGACGTGCGCGAGCGGCTCGACATGCTCCTCTCCAACGGTTCGCAGGGCCTGCTGATCGTGTTCGTGATCCTGGCGCTCTTCTTCGACCTGAAGGTGGGATTTTGGGTGGCGATGGGTGTGCCGGTCTCGATGCTCGGCACCGGGGCGCTGATGTTCGCGGGCGACCAGACGCTCAACATGCTCTCGATGTTCGCCTTCCTGATGGCCGTCGGCATCGACGTGGACGATGCGATCGTGGTGAGCGACAACGTCGAGCGGCACCGCAAGATGGGGAAGGGGCCGATCCAGGCCGCGATCGATGGGACGGCGGAGATCGTGCCGTCGGTCGTTTCGGGCGTGATGACGACCGTGATCACGTTCATGCCCCTGCTCTTCGTGTCGGGAGTGATGGGGAAGTTCATCGCCGTGATGCCGTTCGCCTTCATCGCCACATTGCTCGTTTCCCTCTCCGAGGCCATCTTCGTGCTGCCGGGGCACCTCGCCCACGAAGACAGCTTCCTACTTCGCACGATCGGGTGGCTGTGCACGCCGTTTCGGCCGCTCTTGCCCGCACTGAAATTCGTACAGCGAGCGTGTGACAACGGCCTCAAGTGGTTCGTGAAAAACGCCTACGCGCCGGCGCTCGAGATGGCGATCGAGAATCGCTGGGCAGTGTTGGCCGGAGCGGCGTCGATCCTGATCGTCGCCGTGGGGCTGATTCGCAGCGGGACCACGCCGTTCAAGATCTTCCCCAAGATCGATGCGAAGCGAATCCAGGCCCGCCTTGTCTATCCCGACGGAACTCCGGCAAGCGTCACCGAGGAGGGCATCGCGCAGGTCGAGCGGGCGCTCGACGAAACAGCGGCCCAGCTTGGCAGTGGAAACAAGCCGCTCTTTACGTTCGTCTACGCCTCCGTCGGCTCGGTCGAGATGCAGGGCAAGCCCGGCGTCGAGGCGAAGATGGGGGGCAGCCACATGGGCTCCGTGAGCGTGGAGCTCGAAGACGCCGTCAACCGCACGGTCACGAGTGATCAGTTTCTGAGCGAATGGCGAAAGGCGACGGGCACCCTCCCCGGGGCCGACAGCATCGTCTTCGCCACTGAGAACATCGGCCCGGCGGGCAAGGCGATTGAGTTCAAACTCCTCGCCTCCTCTGACGAGGCGTCAATCCGGCAGCTCGAGACAGCCGTCGAGAAGACGAAGGCATGGCTCGCCGAGTATCCCGGCGTGATCGATATCGACGACGACTCCCGGCCTGGCAAGTGGGAATACCAGATGAAGGTGAAGCCGCGCGCCGAGGCGCTCGGCGTGTCGCTCGCCGACGTCGCCTCGACGATCCGGGCCAGCTTCTACGGCGAGGAGGTGATGCGGCTTCAGCGCGGCCGCCACGAGGTGAAGTTGCTCGTCACCTATCCGCGGGACGAGCGGCGGTCGCTTGCCGCGCTCGAGGAAGTCCGGGTGCGTGGAGCCGACGGCGTCGCCCGGCCGCTCGGTGAACTCGCCGACGTAAAGGTGACCCGCGGCTATTCGGAGATCAACCGACTCGGCCAGAAGCGGTCGATCACGATCACCGCCGACATCGACGCCACCTCGAGCCTCACGTCGGGCCAGATCGTAGCAGACCTTCAGCAGCGGCTGATGCCGACGCTGCTGAAGGAAAACCCGGCGGTGCGGGTTCGCTGGGAAGGCGAGCAGGAGCAGACGAACGACTCCCTGCGGAGCCTCGGGCTTGGGTTCATCGTGTCGGTGTTCGCGATGTTCGTGCTGCTCACGATCGAATTTCGCTCCTATTTGCAGCCGCTGCTCATCCTCACGGCAATCCCGTTCGGCGCGGCCGGGGCCGTGTTCGGCCACGCCCTGCTCGGCATGCCGCTTTCGCTGTTCACGATGTTCGGCGTCGTCGCTCTGTCGGGCATCGTCGTCAACGACTCGATCGTCCTCATCGACTTCATCAACCAGCGTGTTCGGGAGGGCCGGCCGCTCAAGCTCGCGATCCGCGAGGCGGGTTGCGTGCGGTTTCGGCCGGTGTTCCTCACGAGCATCACGACGGTTGGCGGCCTGCTGCCGCTGCTCTTCGACAAGAGTTTTCAGGCGCAGTTCCTGATTCCGATGGCGGCGGCGATGACGTTCGGCGAGATGGTGACGACCGTGTTGATCCTGATCATGATCCCCGTCGCCTATTCGTTCATCGGCGGCTCGATCGACGAGGAGAAGGACGGCGACGCCGAGCATCCGCTGTCGACGTCCGACGAGGGCGACGACGACTGGCTCCCCGATTACCTCCGCGAACCTGCGCTCAAGTAAACGCGCCCAACCCGGCCCGGGGCTGCCTGTACCCTCTCGGCGGACGTTCGCTGCGGACATCCTGTCCTTCGCTCACTGCATGTCCGCTCGCTTCCATAGCCCGCGAGAGGGTACA
>JBIIOM010000269.1:0-3503 GCA_044336925.1 Pirellulales bacterium | reverse complement strand
CGGCGCCGCCGCAACCTCAACCGCAGCCCCTTTCCCCGGAGCAGCAGGCCGCGCTCGACCGGCTGCTCGTCGCCTGGGAGGCCCGCAACGCGGCCGTCACCACCTGGTCGTGCAGTTTCTACAAGTGGGAATACAACGCCTGGAGCCCGGCCGATGCGGGGGGCGAACGGCTGGCCTTCTCCGAGAGCTCCGGCGAGATCAAGTACGCCGCTCCCGACAAGGGCATGTTTCGCGTCAAGGAATCGAAGCAGTGGAACGGCGAGACGCGCCGGTATGAGCCGCGGGTGGGCGAGGCCGGCGAGCACTGGGTGTGCAACGGCGCGAGCATCTACGAATTCCGCCATGCCGAACGGCAGCTCCGCGAGACGCGGCTCCCGCCCGAGATGCGCGGCAAGGCGATTAGCGACGGCCCGCTCCCCTTCGTGTTCGGCGCGAAGGCCGACACGCTCAAGAAGCGCTACTCGATGCGGATCGTCACGCCGCCGGGCGTGACCGACCAGATCTGGCTCGAGTCCGCTCCCCGCATGCAGGCCGACGCGGCCAATTTCTCGAAGGTCGAGCTCATCCTGCAGGCGCGGGACCTCATGCCCTTTGCGATGCAGATCTACAAGCCGGGCGGGCAGGATCGCGACGTCTACCAGTTCGATCCGCGCACGAGCCTCATCGACAAGGGGCTCGACATGATCCGCGATTTCTCCAAGCCGGTGACGCCGCTCGGCTACACGTTCATCCTCGAGGATGGGCAGGGGGGGCAAGCCCAGCCGCAGCCCCGGCAGCCTGCGGCCCCGGCGGCGTTACGCTGACTTCACGAAAAACATCGCCATCCAGGCGATTTTTTCTTGGCGACCTCCGGTCGCTGGTGCTCACCCGGCCGGCTACGTTCACGAAAAACATCGCCATCCAGGCGATTTTTTCTTGGCGACCTCCGGTCGCTGGTGCTCACCCGGCCCTCCGGGCCTGGCGCGTTGTGTAGGACAAGCCTCCGTGCCTGTCCTGCTTCACGGAACGTCTCCGCCGCGGCCGCTATACTCGCATGCTTTCCAGGCTCGAGACCGAGGACCGCATGCCGCTCGCCGATCCGAACCATCCCCTGGCCCAGTTGCTCGATCGCGACAGCCGGTACAAGCTCGACGCCTACCTCTTCGTGCTCGAAGCCCTGCAGTTCGCGCAGGACACGCTCGGCCTGGGGGAGGAGCCGCCGATGGAGGATCTGGAGGCGACGGCGGCCGTCGATCCGGCCGCGAAGCCGCGGGCACGCCCGGGCCGGCCGCGGCGGCGGCAGACCGAGCGGCACCTCACCGGCCAGCAGCTCTGCGAGGCGGCCCGGCAGTATGCCCTCCAGCAATACGGTTACCTGGCCCGCACGGTGCTCGGCACGTGGGGCGTTCGTAGCACAGCCGACCTCGGCGAGATCGTCTTCAACATGATCGAGAGCGGGCAGATGCGAAAGACCCGCAAGGACAAGCGGGAAGACTTTCACGACGTCTACGATTTCGACGACGCCTTCACCCGCGATCTTTCGTTCGTCGTGCCCGACAACACCTGACGCATGACCGCCCGCGTTGAACGGCTCTTCTTCGTCGCGGTGCTCGTGCTCGAGGCGGCCTGGCTCGGGTTTCTCGTTTGGCTGGCAGCAGGGCGTTGAAGGAGACCGCTTGCTCCGAAGCAGACCGCTTCGTCCCGAAGCGGATCCCGATCCGCTTGCGGAGCAAGCGGTCTCCTTTTTGCTACTGGCCGCGATCGCCGCGTCGAGCGGATGTGCGTTAGACTCTCGTACCATGAACACGCTGCTCGACACGCTGCCGTTGTGGCTCGCCCTCGCGCCGCTCGGGGTCTACCTGGCCGGGCTGGGCGTCGTGCATCTGCGCCGCCGGCCGCTCGTGATGTCGGGGGCGTGGGATGGCATCCTGCTCGGCGGCAGCCTCGCGGGGCTCGCGGCGGTCGGGCCGCTCGCCCTCGTGCGACCCGCGGCGGGCACGCCGCTGTGGGGCTGGCTGATCGTGCTGTTGCTCTTCGGCCTGCTCGTGGCGCTGTGCGTGCTCGTCTCGCGGCCGCGGCTCGTCGTCTACAACATCACCGTCGAGCAGCTGCGGCCACTGGTGGCCGAGATCGTGGCGGCGCTCGACCCGGCGGCTCGCTGGGCCGGAGAGGCCGTGGCCCTACCCGGCCGCGGCCTGCAGGTGCACATCGACTCGAGCGGCGCGATGCGCACGGTGAGCCTCGTGGCCGCGGGGGAGCGGCCCTCGCTCGAAGCCTGGGGGGAGTTTGGCCGTCGCCTGCGGCAGGGAGTCGCGCGGTTGCGGGTGCGGCCGAGCCCCTGGGGGGCCGCCTTCACCGCGGCGGGGGGCATCCTGATTCTCGTCGCCGTGGCCGCCTGGGCCGCTGCCGCCATTCGTTCCGCAACTTCCGAGGAGGCCAGCGATGCCAGTGCAGGTCGATTTGTCGGCTCATGAGATCGTGGTTCCGACCGTGATCCGCAACGCGCCGCCCGCGCGGCTCTACGAAGACGCCGTCACCCACGAGGGCGCGGGGATCGTGTCGAGCGGCGCGATCGCGATCCGCTCAGGGGCGAAGACGGGCCGCAGCCCCAAAGACAAGCACGTCGTCCGCCATCCCGACAGCGAGCGCGAGATCTGGTGGGGCCCGGTCAATCACCCGATCGACGAGCACACGTTTCTGCTCAACCGCCAGCGGGCGATCGACTATCTCAATACACGCGATCGCGTCTACGTGTGCGACGGCTACGCGGGCTGGGATCCGCGCTGCCGGATCAAGGTGCGGGTGCTCTGCGCCCGCGCCTACCACGCGCTCTACATGCAAAACATGCTGATGCGGCCGACGCTCGACGAGCTCGAACGGTTCGGGGCCCCGGATTACGTGATCTACAACGCGGGGCAGTTTCCGGCGAATCCGCTCACGTCGCACATGACCAGCCGCACGAGCATCGACCTCTCGTTCGAGCGGCGCGAGCAGGTGATCCTCGGCAGCGAATACGCCGGCGAGATGAAGAAGGGCGTGTTCACCATCATGCACTGGCTTCTGCCGGCCCGCGGCGTGCTCTCGATGCACTGCTCGGCCAACGAGGGGGCGGCGGGGGACGTCGCCCTCTTCTTCGGCCTCTCCGGCACCGGCAAGACGACGCTCTCCGCCGACCCGGCCCGCCGGCTGATCGGCGACGACGAGCACGGCTGGAGCGACCACGGCGTCTTCAACATCGAGGGGGGCTGCTATGCGAAGTGCATCCACCTCTCGGCCGAGAAGGAGCCCGAGATCTACAAGGCGATCCGCTTCGGCACGGTGCTGGAGAACGTCGTCTACGACGAGGCCGCCCGGGCCGTCGATTTCCAGTCGAGCGCGATCACGGAAAACACCCGTGCCGCCTACCCGATCGAATTTATCGACAACGCGAAGGTGCCCTGCACGGCCGGCCATCCGCGCAACGTGATCTTCCTCAGCTGCGATGCCTCGGGCGTGCTGCCTCCGGTGAGCCGCCTCACGCGGGA
>JBIIOM010000268.1:0-3513 GCA_044336925.1 Pirellulales bacterium | reverse complement strand
CCGGCGCTACGCGAAGGCCGCCCCGATCTCGATGGCGAGCGCGGCGGAGAGCGGGCTCCGATTGCCGGCCAGGTCGGAGGCGATCGCGGTGATGGCGTAATTGCCCGCCGCGAGGGCCTTCGCGGACGGCACCGTGAATCGCCAGGCACCCTTGCGGTCGGCCGTGGCGGTGCCGAGCAGCACGGCGGCGACCCCAGTGTGCGCGGCGTAGACCTCGACGCTGCTGTTGGGCTTGGCGGAGCCGGCGAACGAGGGCGTCTGCAGGCTCGTGCGGTTGTCCTTGTTGCTGCGGCCGGTGTCGGAAGCGGCCACGAGGTCGAGGCCCCGCGGGGCGGCGATTGCGGTGTCGATCACGAGCGCGAGCGGCGCCGTAGGCTGGCTCCGGTTGCCCGCTGCGTCGATGGCGAAGGCCCAGACGCGGTAGCCGCCGGGCCGCAGGGCCGCGGCTGTAACGCTGAACGCCCCGCTGACGGAATTGGCGACCGCCGTACCCAGTACCCGCTTGTTGACGACGATGCTCACGGTGCTGCCTGGTTCGGCAGTGCCGGTGAAGGCCGGTGATGTCACGTTGGTGACGCGATCGGAATTCGAGGGCCCACTGTCGCTGCCCGCGGCAAGGGCGAATGCCGTCGGGGCGACGATCGCCGTCTTGACGGTGATGGCAAGCGGCGCGGAGGGGCTGCTCACGATGCCGGCGGCGTTTCTGGCCGTGGCGGTGATCGTCCAGGCGCCGGCCGAGAGCGGCCGGTTGCTCGGCGTCGCGAATGACCATGCCCCGGTCTGCGGTGACGCCTTGACGGTGCCGAGGGCGACGGCCGGCTCGCTGCCGCGTTGGGCGGAGACGGTGATCACGCTCCCCTGCTCGGCGGTACCCGTGAACGTGGGCCGGGTGGCATTCGTGAGCCGATCGGAGTTGCTCGCCCCCGAGTCGCTCCGGGCGGCGAGCGCGAGCGCCGCCGGCGGAAACACGCCGGGGTCGGTCCGCGTGACCGTGAAGACATCCTCCTTGAAGTCGGTGGCGTCGAAGGCCGACGCGGCGCGGATGGTGATCGTGGCCGTGCCGAACTTCTTCGCGCCATACGCCAGCACGAGGTCGTCGGAGGCATTGAGCGTGGCCGTGACGAGCGCAGGATCGCTCGAGGTGACGGTGTAGGCGAGTTCGCCCATGCGGTCGATGGCGGAGAACGTCACGAACTGGCCGGGCTGGATGACCGCGGGGCTCGGGATCGGATTCGGGACGCCGCGCAGGGGCAGTTCGTCGAGGGAGTCATTGTTGTAATAATCGGCCGCTTTGTAGATCGGCACGGCCGCCATGGCATCGACCACGCTCATGCCGCCACCGAGCACCCGGCCAAACACGGCATAACCCGCCCGCCGGGACGGATCCGGCGAGGTCGGCTGCGGATCAAGGCTGGCCCTGTTGTCGGTCGTGCTGATGAAGAACTGGCTCGAGGCGCTGTTTGGCTCGCCGGTGCGGGCCATGGCCAGCGTGCCCCGCACATTTTGGTTGCCCGACTCATTCGCGATCGTCGCGAATGTGGGGATCGACGCCGGCGATCCCCCGGTCCGATCGCTCGGCGCGTTCGGCTGTGTGAAGCCGCCCCCCTGGATCACGAATTGGGGCACCGATCGATGCACGATCGTGTTGCGATACCGACCGGCGTCGATGTAGGCGAGAAAGTTGGAGACGGTGGCCGGCGTGGTCCGCGTGCGGCCCGTGCCGGCCGTGTCGAAGAGTTCGACGAAAAAGCGGTTGTTGGCGCCGGGCTGGTTGGTGGTGAACCGCGTTACCGTGCCCGTCACCTCGGCCAGATCGAAGGCCGGAGTGAGGTCGATCGTGCGGGTCGCCTCCGTCGGGGCGAACGTGAGATCGGCAAGCGGCGCGAGCACGTTCACCGCCATCACCTGGCGGGCTTCGAGCGACTCGACACGGAGCGACTGAGGCTTCTTCATGGCAGGCATGTTTGGGCGGTATCGAAAACCGGAATAACGAAAGCCCGCAGCGCAAGCAAGGATCATCCGCTCTCCACACAAATGTACGCCCGCGGAGCCCGGGAGGTTCGCTGTCGAGGCGAAAATGGGCTATTTGCGGGGCCGCAGCGAGTCGAGCGGTACGAAGCCATCGCTCCCGGCGGGGGCGTCGGAGGGTCCGCGGCAGGGGGGGGCGAAGAACTGCCGGGTGAGCGTCCGCACGAGCCAGATGGCGGCAGCGAGCGAGACGGCGATGGCGATGGCGTCTTGCATGGCAGGCGAAAGCCGAGCGCGAGGCAGGCTGAAGCCCATTACGAGGCAGGCTGAATCCCATTACGAGGCAGGCTGAAGCCTATTACGAGGCAGGCTGAAGCCTACCCTACCGGGAAAGGAGGGTGCCGAGTTGGTAGGTGGCGAAGGCGCCGAGCCAGGCGAGCACGGTCATGTAGGTGAACGCCACGAATGGCCAGAGCCGGCTGCCCGTCTCCTTGCCGATCACGACGAGCGTGCTCGCGCACTGGGCGCACAGCGCGAAGAACACCATGAGCGAAAGCGCGACCGGCAGCGTGAACACCTTCCTCTCGGTGCCATCCCAGGTGGCGGCCTTGAGCCGCCGCACGAGCGCCGAGGCGCCCTCCTCCTCGCCAGGATCGACGTCGCCGAGGTTGTAGATGACGCCGAGCGTGCCGAGCACCACCTCGCGGGCCGGGAAGCTCGCGATCGCCGCGCAGCCGAGCCGCCAGTCCCAGCCGAGCGGCCTCACGACGGGCTCGATCAATCGACCGGCGCGGCCGAGGAAACTCTGCCGGAGTGCCTCGCCACGCACCTCCGCTTCGGTGGCGGTCGGGTCGGGCTGCGCCGACGGCCGCGGGTAGGTGCCCAGCGCCCAGATCACGATGCTCACCGCCACGATCAGGGTGCCGGCATTCTTCAGGAACGAGACCGACGCCTCGCGCACCCGCTCGAGCACCACCTGCCACTGCGGCCACCGCCAGCCGGGCAGTTCCATCACGAACGGTTCCGGCTGACCGCGGAAGAGCGTCCGCGAAAGAACGAACGCGACGACCGCCGCCACCACCACGCCCACGGCATACATCGCCGCGAGCACCACCGCCGGCAGCCGCAGCCACGAAAGCCCGAGCACGGGCACGTTGGGCACGAACGCGCCGCAGAGCAGGAGGTAGACGGGCAGCCGCGCGGAGCAGCTCATCAGGGGCGCGACGAGGATCGTGAGCAGGCGGTCGCGACGGTTTTCGATCGTGCGGGCCGCCATGATGCCGGGGATCGCGCAGGCGAAGCTCGACAGGAGCGGGATGAACGACTTGCCGCTCAAGCCCACGCCGCAAAGCAGCCGGTCCATCAGAAACGCCGCCCGCGAGAGATAGCCGCAGCCTTCGAGGAGCGCGACGAAAAGAAAGAGCAGCGCGATCTGCGGCAGGAAGACGACCACGCCCCCCACGCCGGCGATCACGCCATCGACGAGCAGCGACCGGAGCGGGCCCTCGGGCAGCGACCCCTCCACCCACGCGCCGACCGCATCGA
>JBIIOM010000267.1:0-3518 GCA_044336925.1 Pirellulales bacterium | reverse complement strand
TGGCCATACCACGACCGCCGCTCTGCCTGGATCGCCTGGAGACCTTTCGTCACGGTCTCGGGCACCTGATGGGGCGCCGTCGAATCGGGCGGGGGCAGACGTCGCCAGGCAAGTCGGGTGAGATCGAGGTAGCGGGAGACCGGCTCATCGGCCTGAAGAAGCGCCCACCAGTTGGCGAGGTAGTGCCGTGCCAAGCCAGCCTTGTCGGCCAGCGTGTCGAGCGAATCGGCGTCAGTGAGGCCGCGGTGCGCGTGCTTCCAGCAGGCCAGCATGTAGTCGGCCTCGCGAAGATCGGCTCCATCCGCCGGCACGTGCGGTGCGGCCGCCTTCTGGCACCAGACGTAGAGCGCCTGCCCCGCCTGATCCCGCAACAACTCCGGACCGCGTCCGCCCACCCGCTCCCGCTTGAACGAGATACCCGTGCCGGGAAGGATCGAGGCGTGATCGGCGATGCGGCGGGCGGCGCCCAGGTAGCGGTCGAACTGGGCGGGGTTGACGAACAGCACGTCGCCTGTGTTGGCGAAGCCCTCGCCGCCCCCGCCGTCGGGCTCGAACTCTTTCGCCAGGCCGTAGTCGATGCCGGTGAGGTCGCGGACGGTTGCGTCGTACTCGGCGTTGGTGAGCCGCCGCAACGTCACGTTCCCGGGATCACCGGCATTCGCCTCGATCGCAGCCCGCAGGCCTGGAACCAGCCAGGCGAGGACCGTCTCGCGATCGGCGGCCGCGAGTTCGCCGGCCTCCCGCGGCGGCATCCGGCCCAATTCGATCTGCTCGCGAACGGCCTGCCACGAGCGGAAGTCGCGGTGAAGGTCGGGTGCGGCGACGAGACGGTCGAGGGCCACGGCCGCCTGCGGCTCGTCACCGGAGTGGCAGTCGAGACAGGCTGCCGTGACGATCTCGACCGGCCCGGGCGGATCGGCGGCGAAGCCTGAGCCAGACGCAGCCCAGGCGATGCCTGCCGCGATGCCGAGAGCGACGAAGGGGAGCGGAGGCGGCGCCATCGGTCGAAGTGGTCTCTCGAGTGCCAGCCAAAAATGGTACCACTGTCAACGGCTTTTCCAAAAACGGTTGACGATTGGTGGATATGGAGCCGACTCCATCCTCTCCGGCTCGCGTCTCACGCGATCAGGTGCGACTTCTCGACCCCGTGCTGTTTGGCGAATCGCTCGAGCCGCTCACGAGTCGTGTCGGCAGCAGCCTTCCGCGCCCTGCCCGCCGACGGTATGCCCGCCGGTGGCGGGGTCGCGCCGCTTGCCACCGTTCCCGATGGCCAGCGCCGTGACAGCTCTCCGCAACCGGTGGTTTGGTGCGAATGCGCCGTGATACCGATGCCGGTGCTTGCGCGGCGGCCCAAAGCTCCTCGAGCTTTCGCCGACCCCCTCGCCTCCCTCTCTTCGTTTACGAAGTCGTCGCTACAGCTACGCAAGATGCGGTCTAGCTCCGGCTCGCAGGTTGTGGCAACCGGTGGCGTCGGACGCGTTCCGGCGTACCATACGACCATGGCGAAACCATCCACGTATGCGTCCACGGTCGTGCGGATCGGCCTCGTGCAGTCGGCGTGCACTCCGTCGCGCGAAGCGAACGTCGCGCAGGCGCTCGCCGGCATCGCCGCGGCGGCCCGGGCGGGCGCGGAGGTGGTCTGCCTGCAGGAGCTCTTCGCGGGCGAGTATCCATGCCAGGCCGAGGATCATGGGCAGTTCGCCGCGGCCGAGGCGGTGCCCGGACCGCTCACGGAGCGGCTGGCACAGGCCGCGCGGGAGCATGGCGTGGTGCTCGTGGGGAGCGTGTTCGAGCGGCGCACCCCCGGGCTCTTCCACAACACGGCCGTGATCTTCGACGCCGACGGCTCGACGGCGGGCGTCTATCGCAAGATGCACATCCCCGACGACCCGCACTACTACGAGAAGTTTTATTTCGCGCCGGGCGACACGGGGTTCATGGCGGTGCCGACGAGCCGGCTGAAGGTGGGCCCGCTCGTCTGCTGGGACCAGTGGTATCCGGAGGCGGCGCGGCTCACCGCGATGGCCGGCGCCGACGTGCTCTTCTATCCGACCGCGATCGGCTGGCTCGACGGCGAGGAATCGCTGCATCGCGAACAGTATGAATCGTGGGACACGATGCTCCGCAGCCACGCGATCGCCAATGGCGTGTTTGTGGTCGCGGTGAACCGCACGGGCCGCGAGGGGAATCTGCGATTCTGGGGCGCGAGCGTGGTCTACGCGCCCAACGGCGAGCCGCTCGCGAAGCTCGGGCACGACGCGCCGGAGACGTTCGTGGTGGATTGCGACCTCGACCGCATCGAATGGTCGCGAACGCGATGGCCTTTCTTCCGCGACCGGCGGATCGACGCCTACGGGAATCTGCTCCAGCGCTGGGGGAGGGCATGAGCATCCCGTCGGCATCAGCAGCGACTGGCTATCGCCTCGCTGCCGAGTGGGAGCCGCACGCGGCCACTTGGCTCGCCTGGCCGCATCGCAAGGCAACATGGCTCGGCGACTTTGCCGTGATACCACCGGTCTTCGCGCGGATCGCGCGGCTGCTCGCCGCCTATGAGCCGGTGCGGGTGATCGCCTCGGGCGCCCTCCTCGACGAGGCCCGCGAGCATCTCGGCGGCGTCGGCAACCTCGAGCTCGTCGACATCCCGACCGACGATGCCTGGCTCCGCGACACGGGTCCGATGTTCCTCGTGCCGCGGGAGGGCGGCGCCGCGAGCCCCGCGGCCGTCTGTTGGCAGTGGAACGCGTGGGGAGGCAAGTATCCGCCCTGGGACCGCGATGCCGCGGTGGCGCGGTCGATCGCGCGGCGGATCGGCCTGGAGGCGGTCGCCGGCGAGCTCGTGCTCGAAGGGGGCGCGATCGAGACCGACGGCGAAGGGACGCTGCTCGTAAACCATCGCTGCGTGGAAGACCCGGCGCGAAACCCGGGCGTCGGCCGCGATCAGCTCGAGCGGATCCTTTGCGAGCGGCTGGCCGCGGATCGCGTGCTCTGGATCGGCGGTGAACTCGCCGGCGACGACACCGACGGCCACATCGATCAGCTCGCGCGGTTCGTGGCGCCGGGCCGCGTGGTCGCCGCGCGGCAGCCCGATCGCGACGATCCGAATCATGCCGCGCTCGAGGCCAATCTCGAGCGGCTGCGCTCGCTCGTGGATGCGAAGGGCCGGCGGCTCGAGGTGATCCCGATCGACATCCCTTCCCAGTTCGCGTTTCAGGGCACGCAGCTGCCGGCGAGCCACCTCAACTTCTACGTGGCCAATGGCGTGGTCGCGGTGCCGGTGTTTCTCGGGGCGACCGACGAGGCGGCGCTGCGGACGCTCGGCGAATGCTTTCCGGGCCGCGCGGTCGAGCCGGTGGCCTGCAACGAGCTCGTCCGCGGCCGCGGCGCGCTGCACTGCATCACGCGCGACCAGCCGGGGGTAGGGTAGGCTTCAGCCTGCCACGGCGAGCGGCAGGCTGAAGCCTACCCTACTTTGATGCGGGCGGCAGGCTGAAGCCTACCCTACTTTGATGCGAGCGGCA
>JBIIOM010000266.1:0-3525 GCA_044336925.1 Pirellulales bacterium | reverse complement strand
GAAGGCGGTGCAGGAGAAGCTCCGCAGCCGCGCCGCGAACATCCGCTTCGCCGAGGACACGACGGCCGACCAGGCCGACGTCGCGGGCGTGACGGTGGCCGAGGAGGAGGGGGCCTACGAGCGGGCGGTCGAGGAAGAGCTTGCGAAGAGGCCCGCCTACCGCGGCCGCGGCAAAAAGGTCCGCAAAGGGGGCAAGGCCGCGGCCTCCGGGGATGGCGCGGCGGACGGGGCCGAGGCGACCGCCGGCCCGGCGTCGACAGGTGCCGAGGAGTCGGCCGACGGCGATCCTGCGACGACCGACGCGGAGCCGGAGCGGCGCGTGCGGATGCTGCCGGAATCGCAGCTCCTCGTCGCCGACCGGTTCGATCGCGGCAACCGGGCCGCGGCGTGGACGGCGCTGCTCTTCGCGGTCGGCCTCGTCGGCATGGAGTATGTCCGACGTTTCAACCGCACGTTCGATCCCGTCTGGCCGATGCCGCTCGCCGGCACTCCCATCGACGGCTTCACCGCCAAGGAGCATGTCGTGTCGCTCCCGCCGGGAGGCCTCGCGGCGATGCCGGCGTGGCTCGAGTCGCTCGTGCGAAAGGGGGAGTCGTTCGTCCTGTTCGCGGAGGCCGACCCGCTGCCGGGCCGGCCGGAGCTTCCGCGAATTTCGCTCGGCCGGTTTCATCTCTCGACGCCGCTGCGGACGTTTTCCGCGACCGATCTGGCGGCCGATCGGTCGCTCGCGGAGCTCGCCTTCGAGTCGGCCTGGTTCGGCCGCGGCTGCACCGTCGTCACGGGCGAAGCCGCCGCCGGGGAAGTGCTCACCCGCTTCGCGTCAGCGCTCGAATCGCGTCGGCGCTGCCGCGCATCCGCGAGCCGCACGCTCGACGTCATCTGGGCGCTCGACTGCCGGCCGCCCGCCGAGGCCGCCTCGACGCTCGACCGCTTGGCCGAGGCCACGAACGTCCGCTGGTCACGCTCCTAGCAGCCTCCCATGCGTTTCCTGCCCTCCTGCATCGTTGCCATCGCGCGTGCGTCGCCGAGGTCGGCATCCTGATCGGCCCGGGCCGCGGCACCGCATTTCCGCCCGGTGCGGCCACCGCCGCGGCGGAGGTGCGGGCCCACGGGCTGCACGACGTGGCCGTCGGCCGGGGTTATGGTGGCGGAAGTGCCATTGGCCGGACTATCCCTTCGGTCGAGCAACTCATCGCGAAGCCTACCGTTGAAGCTCTCGACATAGCCGTTCTCCCAAGGGATCGCCTTCTGAATGTAGAGCGTGCGGACGCACGCCCTGGCCAGCCACGCCTGGATCTTCTTGGCAACGAACTCGAGTTACTATGAAGCCGGGTTTGGCAACCACAGACTTTTTTCTCGAAGGACTCGGTTGTCGTCAGCTCAGCGAGATCGGTTCAGGTCACTATCCGGGATGCCCGGTGACGGATGCACCCATTGACGTCCAACGCCAGGTCCGCAACCAGCTTCTTCAGCCCCGAGTTCTCCTTCTGGAGCTGGCCCCATTTTCGGCCTTCGTTCAGCGATACTCCGCCCGGCCCCAGGTGGCGGCCCGTTCCCAGACATTGATGGAAAGCGGCTCGTCGGGATTGCGAATCTCCACCAGCTGCTCCCTCCGTATGCGGCCGGTCGCATCGGCCCAGATCACCTGCCAAACCGCGGCCAGCACGTCGCCGCTCTGCGGCGGGTCGTCGTCGCAGCCGAGGAGCGACCAGGGAATCGCGTATTCCATCGTGTAGCCCTTGCCGTCGGCATCGGGGACGAAGGCACCTGCGAAACCGGCGGGGTTGCCCTGGAGTTCGCCGAAGAGCGCTCCGTTGGCGATCGTGAGGCAGGGCGTCTTCGTGGGGGCGTGGAACCACATCGTGAGGTGCGCGAGCTTCGGATTTCGGGCGCTCTCCTCCTGCTCCGGGGAGGGCGCGATCCCGCGTTGGGCGAAGTAACTGCAGGAATTGCCGCGGGCCGGCCAGCCCATGTGGCGATCGGTCGACACCCGCACCTGCACGGCGCCGCCCCGCCAGCCCCAGTATGCATCGATCTGCGGATCGATGATGCTGCGCAGCGGCATGGGATCGCCCACGTGCGCGGCGATATAGAGAAACTTCTCGTCGTACATCATCCGGCCGTCGGCCCGCTCCGGGCAGGACGGCGTGCCGTCGAGAGTGCCGCTGAAGCCTGGACCGTCGGCCCATTCGTCGAGCCTGCCGTCGATGATCATGTCGGCCGGCGCCGGGTGCACGGCGATGGAGGCCTGTCGTGCCGGCCCGTAATGCCGCATCTCCTCGGTCGCTGACGGCCTGCCCAACGGGATGCCGACATCGGGCGGCAGTTCGCGGACGAACCGTTCGGGCCGGTATGCCATCGGCACCGGTTCGGCCTTCGGCTCGGCACGAAACCTCGCGGCCTCTCCCGCGACGAGCCGCCTCGGCACCCGCGTCGGCTCCTGCCGCCGGCTCGCCGACGTGATGACGGCGCCATCGTACACCTGCACGTCGGTGGTGTTATTTGCCCCGACGCTGACCGCGAACTCAGTGCCCAGGTCGAGCACGTCGGTGGTGGGGGTTCGCACGACGAAGCCGCTCTTGCCTTCGGGCATCCGCACGACGACGTTGCCGTCGTGCAGCGTCGCCGACAATTCACCCGCGAGATCGATTTCGCCCGGCCCCTCGAACACGACGACGACGCCGTTGCGGAGCGTGAGTTCCACCGCGCCGCCGACGAGCGAGATCCGGCCCGCGTCGAGCGATTGCCCGACCGCCAGCGGCCGTTCGCCGTTGGCCGGCAGCACGAACCGCGCCTGCGTGACTCGTGCCAGCGAGCCGCCCTTCGGCGCCTGCCCCGGCGGGCCCGCCGCCGGCGCCATCAGCATCCACGCGGCCGCCGTCGCGGCTCCCGCCACCGCCGCCGCAGAGAGAAACGCCGCTGCGCGGCGGATCGGCGGCCACCGGTCGTCGCCCCGCTTCGCCGCGCGGGACGGGGGCGGCGGCATCGGGGCCAGGAGCGTGGCGTAGTCCCAGTGGAGGACCGTGTGCAGCGCGGCAAACTCGCGAAAGACCCGCCGGGCAGGCTCCCCGCGGTCGAGGATCTCGCGGAGGCGACGCTCCTCGACTTCGGTCAGGCCGCCGTCGGCCAGCGCGTTCAAGAGCGCGGTGAGTTCGTCGTGTTCGCGTGGCGGGAGGGTGTTCGCCGGGAGATCAGGCCGGGAGGTCATGGCAGGGCCTCGTCGGCGAGCGTGCGGTTGATGCAGTCGAGCAGGTTCTGCCGCATGCGTCGCAGGCGGTCGGAGAGCGTCTTCAGGCTCAGGCCAAGCGCCGCGGCCATCTCGCCGACCACCGCGTTCGGCTCGTAGCGGCGAACGAGCAGGTCGCGCTGCCGCGCGGGGAGCTTCTGGAGGCAGGTGGCCAGCGCCAGGCGGCGGGCCTCGAGGACAGGATCCTCCCGGGCGGCGTCGTCGGCCAGGAGCGCCGCGAGCGATTCATCAAACACGAATCGCAGCCGCTTGCGGCGCTTGAGGCCGGCGAGCGTTTG
>JBIIOM010000061.1:0-12057 GCA_044336925.1 Pirellulales bacterium | reverse complement strand
GATTGGTGGCCCAGGCGAGCAGCCGCACGAGCCGGCTCGCGCTCGAGCGCGAGCCCTCGCCACCGGGGGCGAGAAATTGGGCGTAGTCGAGCACCAGCGCGATCCGCTTGCGTTGCTCGGGGGCCTCGAGCAGGTTGCGCTCGAGCAATGCGTCGATGGCCGCCACCGCGGCGTCGGGGTCGCGCGGCCACTGCGTCGCGTTGCCGAGCCGCTCGGTGAGCCACTGCGCCATCGTGCGGAGGCGGCTGGGGTCGGGGCCGGCCAGCGGCCGCAGGCCCTTGCCCACGTCATAGCCCAAGACGATGTCCCAGCGGCCAAACATCTCGCGGGCGAGAAAGTCGGGCACGGTGCCCCAGCCGGTGGCGGCATCGGCGCCGGGCGGCGCGACAGCCACGAGATCCCGCACGTTGCCGTGCAGGAGAAACATGCAGCTCGTGCCGGAGAGGTAGGCGTCGCCGAGACGCTCGGCCCATGCCGGACACCAGTCCGGGAGCGAGGCGCCCCGGCCGGCGGATTCAGGCGACGTGCCGAGCGAGGGAGAAGGAGACGCGGCAGTGGCCACCGTTGCAGCTCCGGAGGTGAGGGGGGCTCAGGACTGCTTCTGCTTGGCCCGCTCGGAACCGAGCTCCTTGTCGTCGGCCTTCACGCCGGCGGTCTCGGGCGTGACCATGCCCATCTCGATCTCGAAATCGCGGAGCGCCTGGTCGGCCATGTTCTTCTCGACCGTTTGTTCGGCCTTGATCTTCTCGAGGCCATCGCCGGAGAGATCGGCCGCCACGCGAACCTTCGCCCGATTGAGCCCGATCTTGTCCTGGATCACGTCCTCGATCTGACCGAAGTCGGTGGTGATGTCGAAGTTGAAGCTCGTGGCGAGCTTGGCGAGTTCCGCCTCGGCGCGGCTGAGCTTCAGTTCGGCGTCATACTTCTGGATCTTCTGCTTCAAGTCGGCGAGCTTCTTCGTGGCGTGCTGGACCTTCGTCACGTTGTTGCCGTAGGCCGTTTCGTGGAGCTTGAGCTGCGCCTCGTTTTCGGCGAGCTCCTTCTTCGCCCGCTGCAGTTCGAGCGCGAATTTCGAGGCCGTCTCGCGTTCGCCGATCTGCAGGTAGGCCTTCACCTGGGCTTCGAGCTTCCGCACGTGCTCGCGGTCGCCATTGACCTGCCGCGTGACCCGCTCGACGAGCGCCCGATATTGCTCGAGCCCCTCGCGGCCCTCCTTCATCTGATCGACCGCCTTGTCGTATTCATACTGCAGCTGCGCGATCGGATCGGCCGTCCAGAAAAAGTTGGCGATCTTGTTCATCTGCGCTGCGAGCGTCTTCCAGAGCTTGCCAAGAATCATGGTTGGAATCTCCGCGAACGAGGGGCGGGGGTTGGGCGGCCCGGGGCCAGGGATGATCGCCAGGGTGAACGCCGAGGCTGACCGTTTGATACTGCCCCTCGCCGGGAGAGTCAAACAGCCCGCAGAAACGTCACGATGCTCACGTTTTACCGACGTTTTGAAAAACCGGCGCACGAAAGCCCGCGCCACACGGAAGCCCGCAGCGCGAGCAAGGTCCATCCGCCCTCCACTCCGTCCAACGCCGCTCCCACCCGCCCCGCGAAAAAACCCCCACTCTCCTCGCTCGCGCGTCGGGCTTCCGTGGCAAAACGAAAGCCCGCGCCACACGGAAGCCCGCAGCGCGAGCAAGGTCCATCCGCGCTCCACTCCTGCCAACGCCGCTCCCACCCGTCCCGCGAAAACACCCCAACTCCCCTCGCTCGCGCGTCGGGCTTCCGTGGCAGCCGCCCCCGGCTCCTCTGACGGGTATCGCTCAGCCCCGTGAAGGATTACCATTCGTGAACGGGGCGTCGCCGACAAAACACCCTGAGATTCCGCAGCAAAAAGTCGAGGAGATTCACATGCCAGCCACCTCACGTCGCGGTTTTCTGCAGACCGCATCCCTGGCCGGTGCCGGCTATTTCGTCGCCGCCGGCGGCCGTCCCGCCTGGAGCCAATCGGCCAACGAGCAGCTCAACATCGCCTGCATCGGCGTGGGCGGAAAGGGGGGCAGCGACTCCGACAATGCGGCCCTCTTCGGCAACGTGATCGCGATCTGCGACGTCGATCGCAACACGCTCGAGAGCAAGGGGAAGTCGGAGAAGTTCAAGGATGCGGAGCACTTCACGGACTACCGCGAACTGCTGGCCAAACACGGCAAGAACATCGACATCGCCGTGATCAGCACGCCCGACCACATGCATGCCCCGATCACGCTCGATGCGATGCGGATGGGCATCGGCTGCTACACGCAAAAGCCACTGACACGCACGATCTACGAGGCGCGACTCTTGGCCAACGTCGCCGAAGAAACCGGCGTCTGCACGCAGATGGGCAACCAGGGCACCGCCCTCCCCTCCTCCCGCGAGGCGATCGCGCAGCTGAAGACGGGCGTGCTCGGCACCCTGAAGGAGGTCTATGCCTGGTCGAATCGGCCTGTCTGGGCCCAGGGGCCGAACCGGCGGATGAACATCCGGAAGTACCAGACCCAGGCGATGCAGCAGGTTGACGAAGAGGAGGATCCGACCACGACCGCGGAAGAGGTCGTCGAGATCGTCGCCGAGCTCGTGGAGAAAAAGCAGAAGGAAATCGGCCGAGTCCTCGAGCGGCTCGACTGGAAGAGCTGGCTGGGCGTGGCCCTGCCGCGGGAATACTGGCCCGGCCTCTACCATGCCTTCCAGCACCGCGGCTGGTGGGACTTCGGCACGGGGGCGCTGGGCGACATGGCCTGCCACATGCTGACGGTCCCCTTCGCCGCCTGCGGCCTCCGCGATCCGATTTCAGTGGTGGCCAAGACCACCGGCCATGATTTCGACAGCTTCCCGGCCAGCTCGATCATCAAGTTCGAGTTTCCGGCAACGGCCGAGCGGCCGGCGATCCCGTTCTGGTGGTACGACCGCAAGGGCAACAAGCCGCCGGCGGAGGTGTTCGACAAGTGGGGCATCACCGACGTCGCCGACAGCGGCGTTTTGGTCGTGGGCGAGAAGGGTGCCTTCTACAGCTCCGACGATTACTGCGGCAAATACCGCCTCTGCGGCGTCGAGAAGGTGAACGCCGATTTCGAAGCCCCCGAGGACAAGGGCAAGGGCAACGACGTCAACAACATGTTCGAGCTGTTCCGCGCGAAGCAGGCCGGCAATCCGAAGATCTGCCACTCAAACTTCGTCGATCGCGGCGGGCCGCTCACCGAAACGATCCTGCTCGGCAACCTCGCCGTCTGGGCCGCTGCCAAGGGCGGGCCCAACGGCACGATGGGCGAGTGGGGCGAGAAGGTCGACTGGGACGCCAAGAACCTGCAGGTCACGAATCTCGCCGACCTCAAGACGCCCCGCGTGGCCGACCTCATCAAGCCGACCTACCCGTCCGGCTATCGGCTCGATTAGCGAACCACACGAAAGCCCGCGCTACACGAGAGCCCGCAGCGCGAGCAAGGTCCATACGCCCTCCACTCCGTCCAACGCCGCTTCCACCCGTCCCGCAAAAACACCCCAACTCTCCTCGCTCGCGCGTCGGGCTTCCGTGCCAAAACGAAAGCCCACGCCGCACGAGAGCCCGCAGCGCGAGCAAGGTCCATCCGTCCTCCACTCCGTCCAACGCCGCTTCCACCCGTCCCGCAAAAACACCCCAACTCTCCTCGCTCGCGCGTCGGGCTTCCGTGCCAAAACGAAAGCCCACGCCGCACGAGAGCCCGCAGCGCGAGCAAGGTCCATACGCCCTCCACTCCTTTTTTCAAACATCATTCAAGAGGATGTCATGCAGGATCTGATGCGGATGGTGTTCGTGCTTTTGGCGATGTGCGTGACGCATGCCGTCGGCGGGCAGGGTGCCGTGGCCGAGCAGGCAACGGCCGCCGACGTGCAACTCCTGAAAACGCGGCTCGAAGCCCTGGGCAAGCGGGCGAAATTCCGGCTCGACGACGCCGGGAAGATAGCGGAGATCTCGATCGACGACGGTGCGGAACTCACCGCCGACGATGTCGCCCTCTTTGGCCGGCTCGGCGACCTGCGGGCGCTGCGGATTCAAAACTTCCGTGAACTCGACGACGCGATGGTGGGCCGGCTCACGGGCCTCGGGAAGCTCGACACGCTGGCGCTGACCAATAGCGCGATCACCGACGCTGGCGTCCAGACGATCGTGCAGGCTTTTCCGGAGTTGGTCGAACTCGACCTTTCGTCGAACACCAACATGACCGGCGCGGCCCTGAAGACGATCGCCGGCCTCGCCAAGCTCGAGCGGCTCTCGCTGCTCCAGAACCGCTTCAACGATCTCAACACCCGCCGCCTCTCCAAGATGCCACAGCTTCGCACGCTCGACCTGCGGGGCAACATGGAGGCCGGCGACATGACGCTGGCCGCGGTCGGCAAGCTGCCGCACCTCACCGCCCTGAAACACCGCAGCACGGCCGTCACCGACTCCGGCCTGGCCGATCTGGCCGCAAGCCAGTCACTCGAATCGCTGCTCATGCAAGATTTCGCGATTACGAGCGCTGCGGGGCCTGAGCTCGCAAAGCTCTCGAAGCTTTCTTCGCTCGAGATCTTCCGTTGCCAGGGATTCGGCTCGGACGGCGTCCTCGCGCTCGCAGGCATGCCGCTGTCCCGCCTGACGCTGCGGGACCTGCCCGATGTCGGCGATCCGGCGCTCGCGGTGCTCGCGAAGCTGCCGCAGCTCAAGCGGCTCTACCTGCACGAGCTGGCCAGCCTGGGCGACGAGGGGCTGCAAAACCTGGCGTCGGCCCGGGAGCTCGAGGTGCTCGATATCTGGAGCCTGCCGCGGATGACCGACGCCGCGGTGCAGGTGATCGCCGGCCTGCCCAACCTCAAGGAACTTTCGATCCGGGAGACAGGCGTCACGGAGGCCTCGGCCGCGGCCATCGCCGCGATGCCGAAGCTGCAGTCGTTGACGTTCAAAGACAACGGTCCGCTCTCGACCGAAAACGCGGCGAAGCTCCGCGTCCGCCAGTGGAAGAAACTCGACCTGGGCAGCGCTCGGCCATGATCAACCACGAGCGGAAGCGGTGAAGGGTGGCTAACGGGACTCGAACCCGCGACCCCTAGAATCACAATCTAGTGCTCTAACCAACTGAGCTATAGCCACCACCAGTGGACTGCTGCAGGAAGTTTACCACACTTTTTCCCGCGTCCATGCCGGGGGCGAATCACGGCTCGTGCATCGCCTTCGGGTCTGGCTTGGCCTTCGGGTCGTGGAGCCGCCGGCGGATTTCGGCCAGCCGCTCGGCGAGATCCCGCTCGAAGCCGCGGTCGGTCGGCTCGTAATACCGCTTCTCCACGCCCAGGTAGTCCTGTGCGGCGATGCCGTCGGGAGCGTCGTGGGAATATTCGTAGCCCTGCCCATGTCCGAGCCGCTTCGCGCCGGCGTAGTGCTTGTCTTGCAGGTGCCGCGGCACCGGGATCACCTGCTTCTCGCGGACGTCGCGGCGGGCCGCGCCGATCGCCGTCGTGCAGGCGTTGCTCTTCGGCGCGAGCGCGAGATACGTCACGGCCTGCGCGAGCGTGAGCTGGCATTCGGGGAGCCCCACGAACTCCGTCGCCTGCATCGCCGCGACGGCGATCATGAGCGCCCGCGGGTCGGCGTTGCCGATGTCTTCGCTGGCGAGGATCACGAGCCGACGCGAGAGAAACCGCACGTCCTCGCCCCCTTCGAGCATCCGGGCGAGCCAGTAGAGGCCGGCGTCGGCGTCGCTGCCGCGGATACTCTTGATCAGGGCGCTCGCGCAGTCGTAGTGGGTGTCGCCCGAGTCGTATTGGATCGCCTTCCGCTGCACGCTCTCCTGCGCGAGCGCGAGCGTGAAGAGGAGCGGCCGCTCGCTGCTCGAAAGCACGCCGATCTCGAGGGCTCCGAGCGCCCGCCGGGCATCGCCATCGGAGGTCTCCACGAGAAACTCGACCGCCTCCGGCGCGATCGACACCTGCTCGCCGCCGAGGCCGTGGGCGCGGTCGGCGGCGGCCCGCTTCAGGATCTCGGCGATGTCGTCGCGCGAGAGGCTTTCGAGTTCGAAGATCCGGCTGCGGCTCACGAGCGCGCTCGTGAGGGCGAAGAAGGGGTTTTGCGTGGTGGCGCCGATGAGCGCGATCACGCCGCTCTCCACGTCGGGCAGCAAGACATCCTGCTGGGCCTTGTTGAAGCGGTGGATCTCGTCGATGAAGAGGCACGTATGCTGGCCGTCGTCCTCGAGCCGGCGGCGGGCCGCCTCGAGCACGTCGCGCAATTCCTTCACGCCCGAGGCCGTGGCGGAAAGCTCCACGAACCGGCGCTTCGTCTCCGTGGCGATGATCTCGGCGAGCGTCGTCTTGCCGACGCCAGGCGGCCCGTAGAGGATCACCGAGCCGAGCCGATCGGCCTCGATGAGCCGCCGCAGGAGCATCCCCTGCCCCACCACCTTCGCCTGCCCCACGTAGTCGGCCAGGCGGCGC
Organism: Pirellulales bacterium; assembly: GCA_044336925.1. Taxonomy (GTDB): domain Bacteria; phylum Planctomycetota; class Planctomycetia; order Pirellulales; family UBA1268; genus RGVT01. The sequence goes on along the minus strand of JBIIOM010000061.1, from coordinate 5,589 downwards.
GGCCGCATCCGCGCGGCCAGGGGCGCGGCCCGGGCCACGTTGGCCGCCCGCGACGCACTGAAGAGATCAGCCATCAGCCGTTCCAGACGAATTCGATTCCCGCGTCGATCTCAGGATGCAGGCTCTTGTGCACGGGGCAGGTGTGGGCCGCCTGTTCGAGGAGCGATCGCTTGGGATGATCGGCCGGCAGCGGGATCGTGAGCCGCGTGCGGAGCGAGGCGATCCGTCGCGGCGGCGACTGCGTCATCTCCTTCACCGTTTCGGTCGTCATGCCGGTGAGATCGAGCCCGTGCCGCTCGGCCACGATGCCCATGACCGTCATCATGCAGGCGCCGAGCGCCGTGGCCACGAGGTCGGTCGGCGAGAAGCTCTCCCCCTTGCCGTGGTTATCGACGGGCGCGTCGGTGACGAGCGTGGTGCCGGAGGGCCCGTGGACGGCTTCGCACCGCAGGCCGCCTTTGTATGTCGTCGTGATTGCAACCATGCGAATCCCTTTGGAAAAAGCCAACGGTCAGACCTCGCTTCATGCCTATACTACCCGGGCTGTTTGAACTGAACACTCGGCGGGCGCCGCCCCACGAAAGCCCGAAGCGCGAGCGAGGAGAGTTGGCTCGTTTGGCGCGGGGCGGGCGGGATCGACGCCGATTGGAGTGGAGAGCGGATGGACCTTGCTGGCGCTGCGGGCTTCCATGCGCTACGGGCTTCCGTGAGTTGATTTTTACACCTTTCATCGCCTGCCCATGGGATTCCGTACGCTCCGCGCCTGTGTCGATGCCCTTCGCGCCGAAGGCGAGCTCGTGGAGATCGGCCATCCGGTGGATCCCCGGCTCGAGATCGCCGAGATCCAACGGCGGCTCTTTCGCACTGGCGGCCCGGCGGTGCTCTTCACGAACCCCGAGGGCAGCGGCTTCCCCGTGCTCGTGAATCTCTACGGCACGAAGCGACGGATCGAACGGATCTTCGCTGATTCGCTCGACCGTGTGCGGCGGCTCGTGGAGCTCAAGATCGATCCGGCCGAGGCGCTCAAAAAACCCTGGCGCTACTGGCGGTCGCCCTACGACGCGCTCTCGATGCTGCCGAAGAAGGTGCGGTCGGGCCCGGTGCTCGCCCGCGAGATCCCGCTCTCGCGATTGCCGCCGGTGACGAGCTGGCCCGGCGACGGCGGCCCATTCGTCACGCTGCCGGCCGTCTATACCGAAGACCCAAACCGCCCCGGCACGAAGCACTCGAACCTCGGCATGTATCGCGTGCAACTGGCGGGCAACGACTACGCCCGCGACCGCGAGGTGGGGCTGCACTACCAGCTCCACCGCGGCATCGGTGTGCATCACTCAGCGGCGCTCGCCCGGGGAGAGCCGCTCAAGGTGGCGATCTTCGTGGGCGGGGCACCGGCGCTCGCGCCCTCGGCCGTGATGCCGCTGCCCGAGGGGCTCTCGGAGCTCACGTTTGCGGGCGTGCTCGCCGGCCATCGGATCCCGATGATCGCGCGGAGCAACCGGCCGGCCATCTACGCCGAGGCCGACTTCGTGATCGAGGGCACGGTGCATCCGGGGGCGACGAAGCCCGAGGGCCCGTTCGGCGACCACCTCGGCTATTACGCCCGCAGGCACGATTTTCCGGTCATGCAGGTGGACCGCGTCTGGCACCGGGCCGATGCGATCTGGCCGGTGACGGTGGTCGGTCGGCCGCCGCAGGAAGACACGCTCTTCGGCTGGCTCGTCCACGAGCTGACCGGCCCGGTGATCCCCACGGTGCTGCCGGGCGTGAAGAGCGTGCATGCGGTCGATGCGTCGGGCGTGCATCCGCTGCTCCTCGCGGTGGGGAGCGAGCGGTATCTCCCCTGGAAGGCCTCGGGCCGGCCGGCCGAGCTGCTCACGCAGGCCTCCGCGATCCTGGGCCAGGGGCAATTGTCGCTCGCGAAGTATCTCTTCATCGTCGCCGCGGGGGATGCGCCGGGCCTCGACGCCCACGACGTGCGTCCCTTCCTCGCGCATCTCCTCGAACGGGCCGACTGGCGCCGCGACTGCCACTTCCACACGGAGACCACGATCGACACGCTCGACTACTCGGGCAGCGGCTTCAACGCCGGCTCGAAGCTCGTCGTGGCCGCGCGGGGGCCGGCGATCCGATCGTTGCCGCACGAACTGTCGGCGGGCATCGCGCTCCCCGACGGCTTCCGCAATCCGCGGGTCTGCCTGCCGGGCGTAGTGGCCGTCGAGGGCCCGCGGATCGAGCCGCGGCCCCGGCTCGAGGCAGCGAGCGACGAGGCGATCTGGGGGCTCACGGCCGCGGCGCCGTGGGCAGGCGACGTTGAGCGGCTTTGCAATGCGATCGGCCAAGAGCATCCGCTGCGGGCGTTTCCGCTCGTCGTCGTCGTGGACGACGCAGCCTTCTCGGCGGCCACGCTCGAGAATTTCCTCTGGACCACGTTCACGCGGTCAAACCCCGCGGCCGACGTGCACGGCGTCGACGCCTTCACGCACCAGAAGCACTGGGGCTGCCGCGGGCCGCTCGTGATCGACGCGCGGCTCAAGCCGCATCACGCGCCGCCGGTGGAGGAGGATCCGGCGGTGACAGCGCGGGTCGATGCCCTCTGCGCGGCCAGCGGCCCACTCGCCGCATTGCGGCTTTGACGGGCGCACGGAAGCCCACCCCCCACGGAAGCCCCCCCACGGAAGCCCGCTGCGCAAGCAAGGTCCAACCGCCCGCCACTCCACCCAACGCCGCCCCTACCCGCCCCGCAAAAACGCGCCAACTCTCCTCGCTCGCGCGTCGGGCTTCCGTAACCCAAAACGCCCGCCGCACACGCAACACCTCGCCCACGGAAGCCCGCAGCGCAAGCAAGGTCCATTCGCCCACCACTCCAACCCGCGCCGCCCCAACCCGCGCTGCCCCAACCCGCACCACCCCAACCCGCACCACCCCAACCCGCACCACCCCAACCCGCACCACCTCCAACCCGCCCCGCAAGCCCCCCTCTCTCCTCGCTCGCGCGTCGGGCCTTCGTGCGATAGATTGAGTGTCATCCCCTTAGGAACCCCCCCATGCGCTTCGCTCTCCTCCTCGCCATCTACGTTCTCACGATCGCATCCGCGGCCGCCGACACGCTCTACACGGGCGGCGACATCCTCACGATGCGGTCCTCGGGTCCGGAATATGTCGAGAGCCTCGTCGAGCGCGATGGCAAGATCCTCTTCGCCGGCCCGCTCGCGGAGGCCCGGAAGCTCGCCGATGCGAAGGCCACCACGGTCGACCTCGGCGGCAAGACGCTGCTGCCCGGCTTCATCGACACCCACGGCCATTTCGTCTACTTCGGCAAGAACCTGGTCGATGCCAATCTCTTCGGCTGCACCGACATCGCCGACCTGATCGCGCGGATGAAGAAGCAGGTGGCGCAGACGCCGGCCGACGGCTGGATCGTGGGCTTCGGCTACCAGGCCCGGGCGCTCAAGGAGGGTCGCGCGCCCACGAGCGAGGATCTCGATCAGGTGTCGGCCGACCGGCCGGTGATGGTGGTCGATTCCTCTGGCCATTTGGGCGCCGCCAACGCGGCGGCCTTCAAGGCGGCCGGGATAACGGCCGACACCCCCGATCCGACCGGCGGCATGTTCACCCGCAAGGCCGACGGCACATCGCTCGCCGGGCCGATGGAGGAGACGGCCCTCAACGCCGTCCGCAGCAAGCGGCCGCCGTTCACGGGCGAACTCGCCGCCCGGGCGATCACCGGGGCGGCGGAGGTGTGGGCCAGCCACGGCCAGACGACCGCCATGGAGGCGGGGCTCGGCCTCGGCAACGACGACATCGGCATCGTCCTCAACGCGATCGACAAGCAGCTGCTGCCGATCGATCTCTACCTGGCCGCGAAGGATTCCGCGCTCGACGACACGCTCGCCGCGTCATACGCCGTGGCCTCGCAATACAACCCGAAGGCCGGCGGCATCGTGGAGAAGCTCCGCGCCGCCCGGCCCGACCTCGATCGACGCTACGTCAATCGAGTGCGGCTCGGGGGCGTGAAGTTCTGGCTCGACGGCAGCCTCGACACGGCCTGGTTCACCCAGCCCTACACGGAGAATCCGCCCGGCAAGACCGGCGCCTTCGCCGGCTACCGACAGATTCCCGACGAGGCCCTCGACGCCATCTTCGAGAAATACTGGCCCACGCAGCTCCAGATCCACATGCACATGAACGGCGACGCCGCCGCCGACCAGGCCCTCGCCGCGATCGCGAAGGCGATCAAGAAGCACGGCATGCACGATCACCGTCCCGTGTTCGTGCATGCCTCGTGGCTGCGGGGCGACCAGATCGAGAAGATGAAGGCCTGCGGGGCGATCCCGAGCTTCCTCACCGCAGGGATCATTCCCGGTGGCGACGCGGTGGTGAAGCTCTGGGGGCCGGAGCGGTCGGCCGGGGCGATGGCGTCGCGGACGTTTCTGCGGGCCGGCCTGCCCTTCACCTACTCGCACGACGCGCCGGTCTCGCCCGTGCCTTCAATCCTCGCGCTCGTCGACGCCGGCGTGAACCGGCTCTCGGGCAGCGGAAAGGTGGTCGGGCCGGACGAGCGGGTGGCGCCCTACGACGCCCTCCGCGCCGTAACGTCCACGGCCGCCTACCAGCTCAAGGAAGAGAAGACGAAGGGCACGCTCGAGCCCGGCAAGCTCGCCGACCTCGTGATCCTCGACAAGAACCCGCTGAAGGTCGAGCCGAACACGATCAAAGACATTGCCGTCGTGGAAACGATCAAAGAAGGCCGCCCGGTCTACCGGCGGCACCCCCGCTGATACGAGCCCACCCGCACGAAACCGCGCGAACGAAAGCCCGCAGCGCAAGCAAGGTCCATCCGCGCTACGACTTCAACCAACGCCGATCCTAACCGCCCTGCCAAAAACCCCTCGCTCGCGCGTCGGGCTTCCGTGGCGGCTACGCGATCGACTTGATCTTCACCTTCGTCGCAAGCGACCGGTGGCCGGTGCGGCGGCGGTAGTTCTTCCGGCGGGCGAACTTCTGCACGAAGATCTTGTCGCCCTGCACGAGCCCGACGACCTCGGCCTTCACCGTGGCGCCCTTCACGGTCGGCACGCCGAGCGTGAGTTTGCCGGCCTTGCTGACGGCGAGCACTTCGTCAAACACCACCTCGCTGCCGGCGGGCAGGTGCCGGAAGTCGATCTCCACTTCCTGCCCCTCCATGACGCGATACTGGCGGCCGCCGTCGGCGACGATCGCGTAGAGGTGATCGGAACCCGCCATCGTGGCGGCGGTGGAAGCAGCTGATGTGGCCATGACTCAACCTGTTTGATCGGGCGGAAAAACTCGCGGACTCAAGAGAATACCCGCCCCCCGGCCCCGACGAAAGGGGGCGTCCCAAACGCCCGCACGGCCCCAAAACACCGGCCACTCCCCCCGCGAAAACACGCCAACTCTCCTCGCTCGCGCGTCGGGCTTCCGTAACCCGCAACACCTCGCCCACGGAAGCCCGCTGCGCAAGCAAGGTCCATCCGCCCGCCACTCCACCCAACGCCACCCCCACCCGCCCCGCAAAAACACGCCAACTCCCCTCGCTCGCGCGTCGGGCTTCCGTAGCCCAAAACGCCC
>JBIIOM010000265.1:0-3550 GCA_044336925.1 Pirellulales bacterium | reverse complement strand
AGGAGGTCCGCAGCGTGATCTCGGCGATCGGCGCCGGCATCGGCGAGGAGGCGGATCTCGGCAAGCGGCGCTACGACAAGATCGTGATCATGACCGACGCCGACGTCGACGGCTCCCACATCCGCACGCTCCTGCTCACGTTCTTCTACCGGCAGATGTATCGGCTGGTGGCCGAAGGGCACGTGTACGTGGCCCAGCCGCCGCTCTTCCGCGTGCGTTCGAAGAAAAACGTCTACTACGTGCAGACCGAAGAGGAGATGAAGACCCAGCTCCTCGACCAGGGCCTCGGCGAGGGTGTCTTCCTGCCCGGCGACGGCCGGGAGATCGCCGGCGACGCCATGCAAAAACTCTGCCGGACGCTCGCGGGTCTGGAAGATGCGCTCGTGGCCCTCGAAAAGCGCGGCATCAGCCTCCGCGACCACGCTGGCCGGCGGGACGGGCAGACGGGCAAGCTGCCGATGTACCACGTCTACTACGGCGTCGAGGAACACTGGTTCACCAGCCGTGACGAGCTCGAGGCTTTCGTGAAGGGGAAGGAAAAGACCGCCGGCGGCACGCTGGCCGTCGGCCGGATCGAGGAGTCGGTCGCGGCGGGCGACGCCACGCCCGGCACGGCCCACGACACCGGGCACGACCAGCTCGTCGTCATCGACCTGCACGAGGTGCGGAGCATCAACGCCGGGCTCAAGGAACTCGAGTCGATGGGCTTCGGGATCGACGCCCTGCTGACGCAGGACCGCACGGGCACCGAGGAATCCCGCTACACGCTCCGCCGCGGCGAAAACGAGATCGGCCTGGAGGATCTCCGCGGGCTGCTCACGGCCGTCCGCCGGGCCGGCGAAAAGGGTCTCTCGATCACCCGCTTCAAGGGACTCGGTGAAATGAATGCCGAGGAGCTTCGCGACACGACGCTCGATCCGGCCAATCGCACGCTCCTCCGCGTGACGATGACCGACGCCGCCGCCGCCGACGACCTCTTCCGCGTGCTGATGGGGGAGAAGGTCGAACCGCGTCGCGAATTCATCGAGCGGCACGCCCTCGACGTCAAGAATCTCGACGTGTAGGGTAGGCTTCAGCCTGCCTCCAAAAACGGCTTCAGCCTGCCTCCTTATCGCGCAGCCTGCCTCCTTATCGCTTCAGCCTGTCCCGCCCCCCCGCGGCCGGAAGAACCGGCCGAGCGGGCCGGTGAGCAGTGCCGGCAAGACGACGAGGTCACCCGCGAGCGCCGCGGCGACCAAGAGCGCGAGCATCCAGGCGAACCGCCGCGTCGGGGCAAAGGAACTGGCGGCGAAGACGAGGATCCCCAGGCCGCAGACGATCGCGCTCTGCGTGAGGGCGGCGGCGGAGTGCTGAAAGGCGGTCTGCACGGCGGCGGCCCGCGCGGCCGGGTCGGGCACTGCCGAGGCTCCCGCCGCGGCGGCAAGCCCGCGGCGGAAAAAGGTCAGGAAATGAAGCGTGCCGTCGACGGCCATGCCGAGCGCGATCGATGCCGTCATCACGCTGCCGATGTCGAGCGGCAGCCGCGTCCACCCGAGGAGCCCGAAGAGCAGGACCATCGGGAAGACGTTCGGCACCATCGCCACGAGCCCCGCCACCACGCCCCCTTCCACGGCCATCATCACGAGCGCGATGACGACACAGGCAGAGAGAAAACTCGAAAACAGGTCGTGGAGGAGCGTCTTCTGGATCGCGTTCACCAGCGGCATGACGCCCGTGTAATCGGCCGACACGCCGCGGGCCGTGCCGCCGTGCGCGGCGACGAGCGGATCGAGGCGGTCGCGGACCTGCCCGAGAAACTCACCATAGTCGATTCCCGACAGGGCCGACGTGCGGGCCGTCACCCGCCAGAGTTGGGCACCGGGGATGTCGCGCACGATCTTCATGTCGGTCAGGCCCGAGAGATTCTGCTCGAGTTTGCGGGCGACGATCGCCTTGCGGGCCGCGCCGAGCGTGCCGGAGGCTTCGGGCAGGTCCGGCAGGAACGTGGCGGCCGAGAGCACACCGGTGACGCCCGGCATGTCGGCCAGCACGCCGCCGATGGCCCGCACCATGTCGAGCCGCTCGGCGGGGCGGATCTCGGAGTCGTCTGCAAACCGCAGCACCACCTCCACGGGCACGAGCGGGCCGATCGTGCGTTCGAGGTGGAGGTAGTCGCCGATCACGCGGCTCTCCGGCGTGAAGAGTGTGTCGATGGCCACCGACGTGCGGATGCCCGGCAGACCGCCGATCGCGACGCCCATCGCCACCGCCGCCGCGATCGCGATGGGCGTCGCATGGCGGATGACCTGCGTCGCAAACGACGACACCTCCGCCGCCACGTCGACCGCATGGCGCGCCTGCCTGCGGATCGGCCACTGCTCGAAGATCCCGGGCACCACGAGAAAGAGGATCACGAGCGTGGAGAGCACGCCGAGCGCGGCGTGAAACCCGAAGACGCGGATCGGCTCGAGCTCGCTGACGACGAGCGACATGAGGCCCACGGCGGTCGTGCCGGCCGAGAGGCAGCAGGGGAGCCAGCCAAGCTTGATCGCCCGGGCGGCCACGCCCTGCCGCGGGCCGGTCTCGAGCGCCTCGACGAGATAGTTCACGAGATGAATCCCGCCCGACACGCCGAGCGTGAGCACCAAGAGCGGCATCACGATCAGCACCGGATTCATCCGGTCGCCCCAGGCCTGCAAAAACGTGAACGAGAGCCCCACGCTGGCCAGCGCCAGAAGAAACACGAGGATCGCGTAGCGCAGTGACTTGAGCGACCACCAGGTGAGGCCGAGGATCACGAGCCCCGCCGGCCCGCCGTAGGTGTTGAGGCTCGCCGTGCTGGCGTCGTCCACGGAGATGTTGTCGATGACGGGGCCGGCCAGGTGCAGGTCGTCGGCAGACGTCGTGGCGGTTTGGAGGAGCATCCGCCTGATCCACGCGACCGCCTGCCTTCGGTCGGCGAGCCCCTCGTGGGTGAAGGGAATGACGAGGCAGGTGTTTTCGCCATCGGGGCCGACGAGCACCCCCTCGAGCCGTTCGAGGGCGGTCTCGCGGTCGAGTGAGAGCGGCGGATCGGCGAGCCGCGCGAGGGCGATCGATCCCGTGGCGACCGACTCGAACCAGCGCCGGCCCTGGGCGTCGCGGGGCGCCTCGGGGCCGGTGGCGGCGGCGATGAAGCGGTCGATCGCGGGGGAGTCGAGCGTGCAGCCCGGCCAGGTGGCGACGACGACATCGCCGCTTTCGAACTCGCGGGTGAACTGGTCGTAGGCCTGCCGCGGCGGAAACGTCGCCGGCACCCATTCCATCGGTGTCGTCGCATCGACGCCGAGGATGGCGATGGCGCAGGAGGCGATCCATGGTGCGGCGACGGCGAGTGCCGCGAGCGTCGCGAGGCTCACGATCAGAAGCGGCGCGCGGCGGGAGGGGTTGGTCGGCGACGGGCTGGCCATCGCGTCACGATACACCCTCGGCCGGTTGTCGGGCAGCGCGGCCGCGGCGCAAGCCCGGAGGGTTGCGGCAGCGCCGGCCGTTTTGTCGAATACCGCTTTCCGAGAGCCCCACTGAGCAGAGG